>JALFDW010000013.1 GCA_022778545.1 bacterium
ATTGCGCGGTGCTCATAAAACAGTATGGCATGTGTTTCCCCAAAGTAGCTTGCTGCATACAAGCGGAACACCCGAAGAATCCGTGGACTCTTCGGGTGTTCTATTTTTTGTATAGAAGTTATTGCTTCTTGTACCCGCACTTCGGGCATACGCCTTTTTCGTTCAGCGCAATGCCGCAAAGGGGACAGCGATCCAAAGTACCTTCCGGCTTGTATTCCTGAGACGCAGCATTCACACCACTGGTGAAAGTCAGCTTGGCGATATTCAGCCTGTCCTTCAGGAGTTCATAGACGATCTTGATCATGCCCTCGACGGTCATGGTCTCTTTCGTGACGACCAGACGGCAATCAGGATAGGCTGTGGCCAGTTCGGTCTGGAATGCGGGGCCCTTCATCTTGTTGGTCGGAGCGCCATCCTTGATTCCCTGCTCTTCATAGACCTTCAGAATTGCGGGCAGCAGCGGATCGTCTTCCCGCAGAATCAGAGCATGGTCGAAATTCTTCAGAACATCCCATGCCGTCTTCTGGATTTCGTTGCAGGGGAAGACCATATTCACGCCCGGCTCCACAGTGTCCTCAACTTCGATGGTCAGAACCCCGGTATGTCCATGCAGATACTGAGCCTCTCCTTTGAAACCATAAAAACGGTGTGCGTACTGAAGGTCTAGCTTCGTAATGCTTCGCATGATAATCCTCCTAAAAAATTGATATATGAAAACGCTCGTTTCCGGGCTTTTTCCGAAGGGAATTTATTTCTGAACGGAATCCTGCTGTTTCTTGCATTCCGGGCAGACACCATGAAAGAGAATATCATAACCGATGAAGTCAAATCCATGGGTATCCCGGATCCCATGCTCAAGGCCAGTGACAAAATCCATGTCCACATCAAAGACGCGTCCGCATATGTTGCATTTCACATGGCAGTGGTTTCGGCTGATATGGTCAAAGCGGTCGGCACTCCCCGGGATTTCAAGCCGGCGAATTTCGCCCATTTCCGATAACAGATTCAGATTTCGATATACGGTTGCCTTGCTAATTGTCGGATACTCCTGGATGATTTCCTCATAAACCTCATCTGCTGTGGCGTGGCAATGCAATCTATTCACTGCCTCCAAGACTAGGGAGCGTTGAATCGTATTACGTCGTGCCATAGCGTTCACCTTATTGATATTGTTTTCTTATTGCTATAATATATCATTTATAATTAAAAGTCAAGGTCCCATTCTGAAAAATTTTTCTCAATCGCTTCCGGCTAGCTCACCACTTCAATACCATTCAGAATAGGGCGCACTTCTATACGCTTCTGGCGTAAATATTGTGCGTCCTGCGTTGCTTTTTTTGTCAAGGGAGCTGCACTCCCTTGCGACGCTTACGCGTCTATCCCTTGTAACTTGCCAGGTAAACACAAACAAATCCTCCATATGATCGCTGTGTGATCATATGGAGGATTCACTGTCTTATGGACACCCGGCTATCCCGCCGCCTTTTATATTGTTCTTTCGCTCACGCGCCACGGCAGCTTGTTTTTACGCGCCGTTTTTCCCCTTGCCGCATATTGTGAGATATGCAGTTATTTGTATATGACCCTCTGCTCGGGGTTTTTTCTCAATTTTCCATGCAGCGTACCGCACAGCTGCCGTATACGGACGGCGCGCCTGTGCGGCTGCATGACTTTTTAGGCAGCACCACTGCGGAAACGGTCTGGATCGACCGGCGGCTGCTCGCCGCGTTCGGCATGCTGGTGAAGCAATTTGGTGCGCCCGTCACCGTTTGCGGCGGGTTCCGGCGCGTGATGCCCGGCCGAAGCCTTTGCGCGTCGCCGCGCTGCGCAGGGCTGATGCTGGATGTGGGCCGCGGCCTGCCTGCGCCGGAACGGGAACGCCTGCGCTGCCTCGCCGTCAAAAGCGGCCTGTTTGAAGCTGTGCTGCCGGAATACGCCGCGCCCACATGGGTCGGCCTGCAAAAGCGCCCCGCTCCACCCTGTGCGCCGGGCTGCCCATTCCCGGAGCTTCACGCAGGCGATGTGAACGTATGCGTGTTTGCCTTGCAGGATGCGCTCTCCGTGCGCGGGTTCCCGCCGGACTGCGGGCTTTCAGGCTGCTTTGACGCCGCCACAGAGGGAGCGCTCCGCGCCTTTTGCCGCACAAAGCATGTTTCCTATGCGGGCATTGTGGGCGAGAAAATCTGGCATATGCTCTGATGCCTACTCATAAAGGAATTCCCAATCCGGCAGCGCCTGCCATTCCGGCGTGGCCGTGATCAGCCGGATAAGCGCCTGGCAGGCCGTGAGGAACGCCTTCCCCTTTTTATCTTTGGAAGTATAGTTGCTTTCCGCGTCAAAGTTCAGCGCAATATCCTCACAGCGGATCTCCTGCTCCGTGCCATTCTGCATGACGGTCAGCACGAGCGTCATGCTGGGCGTGGACATCACGCCGGGGTTCGGGTTATACTCCGCCGGGTAATCCGCAAGGTCGAGCGCGGCGATGGCCTCCCAGGCTGCCTGCCGCGCGTCATCATCGAGGATGAGCTCCGTTACATAATCCTCCGGATGCGTCGCATTCGTCGTCTTAACGAGTTTACCCGTTTCGCTGTCAAATGAACTTTCTCCATAGGTGTTCCAAATGAGCGAAAACTGAAAGTCCTCCGGCATTTCAGCGGGTGCGGTTTCTTTCGGGGCGGCGCAGGCAGCAGCAAACGCAGCAACAGTAAGCACAGCCATCAAAGCAGCAAAAGCGCGTTTCATAGTGTTCTCTTTCCTTTCAGCGTTTGCTCTTATAACGCACGGCGCACGCCTTTTGTTCCCTCTGCAGCCTATTTCCGGTAGACTACCTCAAACTCCTCAAACACGACAGGCATGTCCTCCGCGAATTCGTAGCCCAGCTCCGCGCCTTCTTCCGTGAAAAACCGGCGGTGCCCCCGCTGCCAGGATGCAAGCGTGTCATCCTCCCCCTCCCGGCTGCAAAGCTCGAACGTCATTTCACAGAAGGGCAGCGTTGTCACGGCGGTCGTGCGGATCACGCAGTGGGGTGTACCGGCCCAATCCGTAACGATGCTGTGATCCCCCGGCTGCGGCAACCTTATCCCCTCCGCTTCAAAGGAAAAGAGGCTGCTCGCCGTGGCGCGTTTTTTCCCGGAAAGCACAAGCGCAAGCAGCTCGTTGGCAAGGCGTTCATTCAGCTCAAAATGAAAGCAGTCCAAATAGCGCGTGTCCGGCGGAATCCCCGCCGCTTGCAGATATTCCTGCCAGAATTCTTCCGGTTGCATGGTTTTCTCCTTTTATAGTCGATTTGATCTTCGTGCTTTCCTTTTTTCAGAGAAGCACGAAAATGCAAAGAAGTGCCGGAAGGCACTTCTTTTGCTAGATAAACGTTTATCGTTCTTCCCTGAAATAGTTCGTGCCGCAGCTCTTCGGCTGCGCATGCTCGCGGGATTGGCGGATGCTCGTCACGATCAGCACGAGGATCGTCGCCGCATAAGGGAGCATGTCGTAAAGCTGCATCGCAAGCCCCGGAATGCTCACATACAGGCGCATGATCGTAAATGCGCCGAAAATGAGGCCGCAGATGAGGCCACGCAGCGGGCTCCATGTGGAGAAGATAACGAGCGCAACGGCCAACCAGCCATAGCCTGCCACGCAGTTGTGCACCCACACGCCGGACTGGTTCACCATGCTCATATACATGCCGCCGACGCCGCAGATGCCGCCGCCGATGACCGTCGCAAGGTACTTATACCGCGTTACGTTGATGCCGGCTGCGTCCGCCGTGGCAGGGCTTTCGCCCACAGCCCTGAGGTTCAGGCCCACGCGGGAGCGTTTGAAGAACCATGCCATCACAAGTGCGATGGCAATTGCAAAATACACCATCCAGTTGTATTGGAACAGCAGCTTCGAGATCGTCTGCAGCACCGGAGACGCGCTGTTCTTGAGCCCAAACAGGTCAAGCTGCGCAAACGCCGCTTTTGTCACCTTGGAGACCGTCACAAAACCGCCCGCGCTCTTGCCGAGCAGCTCGCCGCAGAAGTTTGCAAGCCCCGTGCCGAAGATCGTGAGCGTAAGGCCGGTCACGTTCTGGTTTGCACGCAGCGTAACGGTCAGGAAGCTGTAAATGAGCGCCCCGAACGCACCTGCGCCGAACGCCGCAAGAAGCGCGATCAGCACGGAGAGGAAGCCGGAAGCCGCAACTCCCGCGCCCTTTGCCATCTGTTCGTATGCCCACGAAGCGGCGATGCTCGCGATCGCGCCCATGAACATCATGCCCTCCACGCCGAGGTTCAGGTGGCCGGATTTTTCGGTCAGGATCTCCCCCAAAGTGCCGAGCAGCAACGGCGTCCCTGCCAACACGGCGGCCACAAACAGGCTGATGAAGTCGAAACTCATGCGACGGCCTCCTTTCCGCGGAACACAAGCTTGTAATTGATGAAAAACTCGCAGCCGAGCATGAAGAACAGGACGATGCCGACGAGCACCTCCGCACAGGATTCCGGCACGCCGGACGAGGACTGGAAGCCCGCGCCGCGGTCAAGCGCCGCAATGAAAATGGCCACGATGAGCATCGCAAACGGGTTCATCTTCGCAAGCCACGCAACGGTGATCGCCGTGAAGCCGATGCCGCCTGCGGTGTTTTCGGTGAGCGTACCGTCCGCACCGGCGCAGATCAAATACCCGGCAAAGCCGGA
>JALFDW010000029.1 GCA_022778545.1 bacterium
CTTTGGCGCGTTCTTCAATGATACTTATCAGATGCTCCACCTTCGTATACTTTCTTGCCATGTAAATGACCTCCTGTCGTAGCTTCTATTCTACAACAGGAGGTCGTTTATTTCATTGTCCGCTTAACGGGATACAGTCCAGCACATACCCTGATTCTCTTATTCCGAGTTTTCTTTCAGTCTCCAATGGCAAGCTGGCGGTCGCCAATGGGGATCACGCCGCAGGTCCATTCCGCCTCACAGGGAATGTCGAACGCGATGCGCATCACCTCCGCGATGTCCTTCACCGGGCACACCGCAGCATGGAGTTTGGCGAAGCCTTCCTCCCAGTTTTCCGCCGGGATGATGAGCGTCCGCGCCCCTGCCTCCACAGCGGCAGCAAGTTTTTCCCGCACGCCGCCCACGGGGCGTACCTCGCCCTGCGCGGTGATCTCGCCGGTCAATGCGATCAGCGGCACGGGCGCTTTCCCGCTGATTGCGCTCATGAGCGCCACAGCGAGCGCGATGCCCGCGGAGGGGCCGTCCATCGGCACGCCGCCCGGCACGTTGAAGCTCACATCATATTCCCTGCAATCGAGCGCGAAGCAGCGCCGGAATGCCTCCCGCACGTTTTCCGCCGAAACGCGCGCCGTTCCCTTGCGGCGCAGTTTGCGCGTGCGCAGGTCGATCTCTTCTTCCTCCACCATGCCGCCCAAATGAAGCGTCCCTGCGCCACGCTCCACACGCACTGCAGTGCATTCAATCTCCATCGCTACTCCCTGCCCACCGCCGGAAACGGCAAGCCCTGCGCACACACCCACACGCGCCGTTTCCGAAAGCCGCTGCGTCAGCCTGCGGCTGTGGTGGCAGGTCTCCGCGACCCAAAGCACATCCCCAGCCGTGATCTCATCGCGCCCTTCCGCATGGGCCGCGCCGCCCGCAAGCTGCACGATGTTCACCGCGTCGCGGCCGGAAGCGCAATAGGAAGCGCATGCGGAAAGCGCTTCTTCGCCCATCCGGATGCCAAGCCGCCCTGCTGCGCCCGCCGCAATGCTTGAAAGCTCCGTCTGCCCCAACGGGCGGAAGAACAGCTCCACACAGCGGGAGCGGAGCGCGGGTGGCATTTCCTCCGGGCTCCGCGTCGTCGCGCCGATCAAACGAAAATCGGCGGGGAGCCCATTCTGGAAAATATCGTGGATATGCGGCGGGATGGCGGTATTCTCCGGGGAATAATACGCGCTGTCGAAATACACGCGCCGGTCCTCCAGCACCTTGAGGAGCTTGTTCATCTGCATCGGGTGCAGTTCGCCGATCTCATCGAGGAACAGCACGCCGCAGTGTGCCCGCGTCACCGCGCCCGGCTTAGGCTGCGGCACACCCTGCGCGCCCAAAGCGCCCGCGCCCTGATAGATGGGGTCATGCACGGAACCGATCAGCGGATCCGCGATGGCGCGCTCATCAAAGCGCACGCAGGTGGCATCCACTTCCACAAATGCAGAGTCCGCATCAAACGGCGATTCCGGGTTTTGTTTCGCCTCTTCCAGCACAAGGCGCGCAGCGCAGGTCTTCCCCACGCCCGGCGGGCCGTAAAGCAGCACATGCTGTGGGTTTTTTCCGCACAGCGCGGCGCGCAGCGCCCGGATGCCGTCCTCCTGCCCCACGATGTCCTCCATGCTGGCAGGCCGCGCCAGTTCCGTAAGCGGCATATTCAACGTGCGGGCACGCTGCATGCGCAGGTCGTGCAGCTCCCGCGTTTCCCCCTTCGGCGCAGGCCGCCGCGCAACGCCCATTTCTCTGTCGCGCCGCGCGCTCACAAACCAAAGCAGCCCGCCGAACAACGCAAGCTGCACCAGAATCCATACTACGATCTCCATACCGTTCCTCCGAACCGTTTATCAACGTTAGTATGGATATGCTTTTGCGAAAATAGAACAGTTAAGAGTTGGCAGCGAGGTGCATTCTGCGCTATGATAAGCGAAAGCATCCGATCAGCGGGAGGGATTCCGATGCGGCACATTCCAAACATCCTTACCGTTTTGCGTGCGGCGCTCTCCGTCCCGCTTTTATTTCTTGCGCCCTTTTCACCCGGGTTCTTTTGCGTTTATCTGCTGTGCGGCATTACCGACGCGGCGGACGGCTTCCTCGCCCGCATGCTTCATGCCGAAACGCGGCTCGGCGCGGCGCTCGACAGCGCAGCGGATCTCCTTTTCTTTTCCATAACGGTTGTGATCCTCTGGCCTCATCTGCCCCGCACGGCCGCAGCATACTGTGTACTTGGCGCGATCCTGCTGCTGAAATCCGCAACGCTTTGCATCGGTTTTCTCAAGTACCGCAGGCTGCCGTTCCTGCATACATACGCCAGCAATGGGGCGGTGACTTAAGAAAACATTGAAGCAAAAGGCGGTTTAGCTTGACGGCTATGCCGTCTTTTGCTGTTTTTCAGTTGTATTGTGGGCTTCTTCGATAGCCCGTGTAAAGTCAAATGCACCGATGAAGTTATAGACAATGGTGATCTCCCTTGTCTTGGATTTCTTGTCTGCGTGGGACACTTCGATGCGGTCAATAAATTCTCGGAGAACTGCCGCGTCAAGCTCCTGCATATCCGTGTACTTCTTCACCGCTGCGACAAATGCCTTGGCGTTGGTTTTCTGCTGCTCCTGCTGTTTCAGCTCCTTGCGCAAAACCTCTGCCATAGATTTAAGGTTGCTCTGTTCCAGCTCGTAGTCATGGGACATTTTGATAAATCTGTCATCGGACAGCTTACCCATTACATTGTCCTCATACAATCTGGAAATGATACGGTCAAGCTCTGCAATGCGCTTATCAGCTTTTGCCAGCGTGTCACGCTTACGCGCAAATTCCGCGTCACGATCTCGCATACTGATGTCTGCCGCTTCTTGCATAAACTCGGCTTCATGCTGGCTCACATACTGTATGGCTTCGCGCAGATTCTTTAGCACGATTTCATGCAGTACCACATTTCTGATCGAATGTGTTGTGCATAGGTCTTTCCCCTTGCGGTAGGTGGAGCAGATAAAGTATTTCTGTTCCTCCGTAAAATTGGTGGCGCGGCATTGATACATCTTGCCGCCGCACTCTGCACAGTAGAGCAGCCCGGAGAAGATCCCCATATCACCCATCTTGGTAGGACGGCGGCGGGATTTACGGATATTCTGGACAATGATAAATACGCTTTCCTCAATG
>JALFDW010000031.1 GCA_022778545.1 bacterium
TTACGCAGATCGACCTTCCGCACGAGCGCAAGAGCGGCCTTGTGCATGCGCTTGAGGTGCTCAAGGGCGTGGAGGGAATTGCTGAAGTCTATTTAACACATAAGGACGTTGTGCGTCACGAGATGGTGCAGCGCATCATCAGCGCGTACGACAGGGCATACCGGAAAGACGGCAATACTGGGAGGTAAACGCGATGGCGAAGCGCGAAGGAAAACGGGCTGTCACAAAAAAGAATATCAGGATCCTTTCGTTGCTGCTTCTTGCCGTTGCGTTCGTCATCACCTGTATTTCCGTGCTGACGGCGGTGATGCCGAAGCATTATGACGTGAAGATCGGCGAGGTCTCTCCATATACGATCTATGCTACGCGCAACGTTACGGACGAAGCATCCACTGAGACGCTGCGGGATGCGGCCCGCGCGGCGGCACAAACGGTTTACCGCATCGATACGGCGTGTGTCGAAACGTATTTGCGTGGGGCGAATGCTTTCTTTGATGCACTCACAGCGCTGCGCGCGGAAGCGGAGAGCCTCAATGCGGCAGGTGCGGAGCAAACCCTGACCGCAGAGGGGTGGGGGGAGTTGCTCAGTGAGGAACAGAAGGCAGCGCTTTCTGCCAAAACGGAGCCTGCTTTGGATGAAACGCAGCTTTGCGCAGTGCTTGCTGCAGGCGTATCCGAGATTCGCCTGATGCAGGATCTCGTGCTGCCAAAACTTGAAACATCCTTAAACGCGGGGCTTTCGGAGGACGGGCTCGGTTCGGTCAAAGCCACCTGCATGCGCGAGGTGAACGCCAGCACGAGCCTCACTGCGGGCCTCAAGGATGTGGCCGGGATTGTGATCGAAGCATATATGAAGCCAACGCTTGTTGTGGACGAGGATGCGACTGCGCTTGCCAGAGAGGATGCCGCTGCCGCAACGGAGCCTGTTATTCTTAAAAAAGGAGAGACAATTGTTGAGCGCGGTACGGTTCTTACCGCTTCGCAGTATGCGATCCTGAGTGAGCTTTCGCTCGTGCGTGCAGAGCAGAGCAACATGCCGCTGATCGTTGGGACTTTGCTTCTTCTTTTGATCGCATTTGCGCTCTTTACACTCTACCTTTATTTTTGTCGGACCGAAGTATTTTATGACACAAGGCGCATGATCATCCTTACGGTGTTCACCGTGCTCACGATGCTCCTTGCGCTGCTCTGTAATACGCTGGATGTGCGTATGAACCCTGCGCTGATCGCGGTGATGCTCACAGCGCTTCTCGTGTGCCCGCGCATAGCTCTTGCGGAGAGTGCGCTCTTTGCTGTTGCGCTTGGTATAATGGCGAGCGGCAGCGGCACGGCACTCCTTGGCACGGATTCCTTCATGATGACGGCTTCTACGCTTGCAGCTGGCATAGCTTCCGTCTTTGCGCTGCAAAGGACACAGAGTCGTGCTGCTTTGATCGCTGCAGGAGCGATTGGCGGAGCAGCTGCAGTGGTTGTGGTGGCGGCAGTAATGATCATGGCGAAGGAAACGTTCCTTTCCGTGTTCGCCGGCATCGGGTGGACGCTCGGCAGCAGCATGCTGGCCACGCTCCTTGTGGTGGGTTCGCTTTCCATTTGGGAAAACCTTTTCGATGTGGCAACGACTGCGCGCCTCAGTGAGCTGAGCAACACGAACCATCCGCTTCTCAAGCAGCTTATGGTGGAAGCGCCGGGCACCTATCAGCATTCCGTCATGGTCGCAGCGCTTGCGGAAGCGGCTGCGGAGCGGGTGGGGGCGGATCCTCTGCTTGCACGGGTGGGCGCTCTGTTCCATGATGTCGGCAAGCTGCGCCGCCCGCAATACTTCAAGGAAAATCAAAAAAATGGGGAAAACATCCATGACACGCTTCCCCCGCAGGAAAGCGCGCAGACGATCATTGCCCACCAGAAGGACGGCGTAACGCTTCTCACGCGCTACAAAATGCCTTCTGCCGTGATCCGCATTGCATCGGAGCATCACGGGAACTCCCTCATGACTTATTTCTACTATAAGGCAAAGCAGGTGGAGGGGGACAAAGTCCAAATCAAAAACTTCCGTTATTCCGGAAACCGCCCCTCCAGCAAGGAAAGCGCGATCGTGATGCTGGCGGATTCCTGCGAAGCTGCCGTGCGTTCGTTGGGTGAAACAAAGCGCGAGGCGGTGGAGGAAATGGTGCATAAGGTCATTTATGGAAAAATGACGGACAGCGACAATATGATGACCAATGCACCGCTCACGCTTGCGGAATTTACGGAGATCGAAAAGAGCTTCCTTAAGACGTTCAGCGGCATCATGCATGACCGCATCGAATATCCGGACCTTGCCGAGGTGAACAAATGATCGAGATCCTCACGGAACTTTCCGAAATGCCCGAGCTGCTCGAAGGGGCGCTCACTGATGCTGCGGAAGCTGCGCTTGCATATGAGGGAGCGGCGGGCGACATAACTATTTCCGTGGTGGATGATGATGCCATCCACCGCATGAACTTGGAGTATCGCGGGGTGGACCGGCCGACGGACGTGCTGAGCTTCCCGGCGGCGGAAGGCGGTGAATTTCCCGCAATTCCGGATTCTTTCCTGGGGGATATCGCTATTTCGCTTCCGCGTGCTGAGGCGCAGGCGGAGGAATACGGGCATTCGCTTCTCCGGGAACTATCTTTCCTTGCCGTACATGGCACGCTGCACCTTCTGGGGTATGACCACATGACGGATGAAGACCGCGCTGAAATGTTTGCGCGGCAAAACGAAATCTTAGAGAAGATGAGGATCACAAGATGAGAAACATCCATGATTTTGAAGTAAAAAACATGTTGCGCATGGCCAATGAGGCGCGGGACAGGGCATATGCGCCCTATTCCAATTTCCGTGTCGGCGCATGCCTGAAAGGCGCAACGGGCGCATATTACCTTGGCTGCAACATTGAAAACGCCGCCTATTCGCCCACAAACTGCGCTGAGCGCACAGCCATGTTCAAAGCTGTATACGAAGGGGAGCGCCAGTTCGATGCGCTTGCCATCGTCTGGGATGGAGATAACCCCGCCGTGCCGTGCGGCGTGTGCCGCCAGGTGCTTGCCGAGTTCTGTGATCCGGAAATGCCCGTCATCTGTGCAAACAGGAAGGGCGAATACAAGATCTTTGCGATGGGAGACCTGCTCCCGGATGCGTTCCTGCCGGAGGATCTCAAAAAATGACAGGCTTTCTTTCGGGTTTCATTTCGATCATCGGTTCGCCGAATGTTGGCAAAAGCACGCTGATGAACCGCTTTGTGGGGCAGAAGGTCTCCATCGTGTCTGCGCGGGCGCAGACGACGCGAAACCGCGTGATGGGCGTGCTCACAAAGCCGGCCTATCAGATCGTGTTCCTCGATACGCCGGGGGTAACGACGCCGAAGAACCGGCTTGGCGAATATATGCTCAAGGTAGCGTATGATTCGCTTAACGAGGTGGAGGCCGTGCTGTTCCTCGTGGATGCGGAAAAGGGCATCCGCGAAAAGGATGAAGCGCTGCTTGAAAAGCTCGCCTCAGCAAAAGCACCCGTAATTGCTGCCATCAACAAGATCGACGCGGCAAAGCCGGAGAGTGTCTGTACCATGCGAAAGCAGTTGGAAGCTGTGTCATATATCTCATCCGTGTCGGAGATCTCGGCTGAAACTGGCGAGGGCGTGGAGGCGCTGGAGTCTTTGCTTGCTTCCCATCTGGTCGAAGGGCCGAAGTACTTCCCGGATGACATGGTGACTGACCTTCCGGAGCGCGTTATCTGCGCGGAGATGATCCGGGAGAAAGCGCTGACGCTTCTAAAAGAAGAAGTGCCGCATGGCATTGGTGTCGGCGTTGATAAAATGGTGCAGCGTGAGGATAAACCCATTTGCGACATCTGGGCCACGATCTACTGCGAACGGGAAGGGCATAAAGGCATCATTATCGGCAAGGGTGGTGCAATGCTAAAAAAGATCGGCGCAGAGGCGCGCCACGATATGGAATGGATGCTTGGGGTGCGCGTAAACCTGCAGCTTTGGGTCAAAGTGAAGGATGATTGGCGCAACAGCCTTTCCACCATGCGCGAACTTGGGTACGAATAACAATACAGGGCGAACGCCGTTCGCCCGTTTGCGTAAATCATAGAAACCAAACGGAAAGGAAGCGGGAGCATGCGTGCGGTTGATCTGATCTTAAAGAAAAAGAACGGGGAACCCATGACGACGCAGGAGATCAATTGCCTTGTAAACGGGTTTGTGAACAATGAAGTGCCGGATTATCAAATGGCTGCATGGATGATGGCCGTCTGCTTTCAAGGGATGGACAGCGCCGAGACCGGCGCTCTGACGGAGGCGATGATCCGCTCCGGCGCGCAGGTCGACCTTTCCGCGCTGCCGGGCGTGAAGGTCGACAAGCATTCGACGGGCGGCGTCGGAGATACGACGACGCTGATTGTTGCTCCCCTCGTTGCTGCCTGTGGTGGAACGGTGGCAAAAATGTCCGGTCGCGGCCTCGGGCACACCGGCGGCACGCTTGATAAGCTCGAATCCGTGCCGGGCGTAAATATTGAGATCCCGATTGAACGGTTTTTTGAGATTGTGAAGGAGACTGGCCTTTGCGTGATGGGGCAGACGGAAAATCTCGTTCCGGCGGATAAACGCATGTATGCGCTGCGGGACGTGACGGGCACGGTGAGCAGCATTCCGCTCATTGCATCAAGTGTGATGAGCAAAAAAATCGCCGCGGGTGCGGATGCGATTGTGCTTGATGTAAAAATGGGAACGGGCGCGTTCATGCAGACGCTTCCGGAAGCAAGAGAGCTTGCGCGTACCATGGTGGAGATCGGCCGGCACGTGGGCAGGCGCACGGTCGCGATCATTACGGACATGAACCAGCCGCTCGGCATGGCGGTTGGAAACGGACTTGAGGTGCGCGAGGCGATCGAGCTGCTTTCCGGGAAGATCCCGGCGGGCGATCCTCTGTATGAGGTCTCCCTGCTTCTCGCTTCGCAAATGCTGCTGCTTGCGGGGCTTGCGGCTGATGAAACCGAAGCGCATGCGAAGCTTTCCTGTGCGCTTGAAAGCGGTGCTGGGCTCAATAAACTGCGTGCAATGCTCGCTGCTCTCGGCGGGGATGTACGCTGCATTGAGGAACCTGACTTGCTTTGCACGGTGCGGGAGAAGATCCCCGTCACGCTTGGGCGCAGTGGCTATATTTCCGCCATGCGCGCGGAGCAGATCGGCGTTGCCGCGCAGCTTCTGGGCGCGGGCCGCGCCACGAAGGCAGATCGTATCGACCCGGCTGTGGGGCTTGTGATGCATAAGCGGCAGGGCATGTATGTAGCCGGGGATGAGCCGGTTGCCACGCTGTATATGAACGATCCGGCGTATGCGGAAGAAGCCGCCGCGCTGCTGCGCAGCGCTCTTACGCTTTCTAAGGAAACGCCCGGCCATGCGCCCATGGTATATGATGTGATTTCCTGAAGCGGAAAGTTTACGAACTGTTGATTTGAACGCCGCATGTTTCCGGTGGTATTCTGAGAGCGGCGAAAGGAGAAGTGCTTGAAAAAACTGATAGCGATCGATGGGAACAACATCCTGTACAGGGCATATTTTGCGCTGCCTTCCATGATGACAAAATCCGGCGTGCCTACGGGCGCGATCTTCGGCTTTCTTTCCACGCTGTTTAAGCTGACGCAGGAACAGCCGGATTATCTGCTCGTTGCATTCGATATGCACGGGCCTACATTCCGCCACGAGCAGTATGACGACTACAAAGCAGGCCGCGCCGAAACGCCGGATGATCTCCGCACACAGATACCTCTTATGAAAAAGCTGCTTGCGGAAATGGGAATCGCAGTATGTGAGTGCCCGCGCTTTGAGGCGGATGATATCCTTGGAACGTTTGCACGGTTTGCCAACGAAAGCGGCGTCGATGCATTGCTTGTGACGGGAGACCGGGATGCGCTGCAGCTGATTGGCCCCAATACGCATGTGCTGATGCCGAAAAAGGCGAATGAGACCGTTGAATATGATGAGGCGCTCCTGATGGAGCAATATGGCCTTGTGCCTGCGCGCATGCCGGATCTGAAGGGCCTGATGGGCGACAGCTCCGATAATTTGCCGGGCATTCCCGGCGTAGGGGAAAAGACGGCACGCAAACTTCTTGAAAAATACGGAACGCTTGAAAATGCGCTTGCCCATGCGGCGGATGAGAAAGGCGCTCTGCAGAAAAAGCTGACGGAAGGGGCGGAAAGTGCCCGCATGAGCTATCGCCTTGGCTTGATCGACACGCATGCGCCGGTTCCGTTTGGTCTGGAAGCCTGCGTTTTTGACCCCGCACGCCTTGCGGGCGGCGCGCCGATGATGCAGGAGCTGGAGCTGCGCAGCCTGCTTTCCCGCTTGCCGAAGGGCGGCGTTTCCATGCAGCAGCATGAAAAGAACACGGATATCGTCCATGTGCGCGTGGACGATGCGGAAAAGCTTGCTGCGCTTGTGGAAACGCTTGGGAAGGCAAAACGCCTTGCGCTGCATGTGGAAGATGCGCTTTCCTTTTCGGCGGATGGCATAACGCAATATGACGTTGTGCTTGGCGCTACGTTGCTCGATGCCGGGTTGGATGAAGGGCAGGTCTATGCAGCGCTCAAACTGCTGCTTGAAAACGAAGAAACGGAGAAGCTTGTTTTTGATGCTAAGCGCCTCCGGCACATTCTTGCGCGCTTTGGCATTGCTTTTGCGGGCGTAACGTTTGATGCAATGCTTGCGGATTATCTCCTGCATGCGATCCACCCGGCAGGCTCCCTCAAAACGCTCGCGGGCGAGCGGCTTGGCTTTGCGGAGGGGGGAGCGGCAGCGCTTGTGCGCCTTGCGGATCTCATGGTGCCTGAGCTTGCGGAAAAGGAGCTTGACTGGCTTTACAGAGAGGTCGAACTGCCGCTTGAACGCGTGCTGTTCGATATGGAGCAGATTGGCTTTGCACTTGATACGGACGTGCTGCGGGAAATGAGCACAACGTTTAAGGTGCGCATTGACGCGATCGCGGAAGAGATCTATCGCTTTGCGGGCGAACGGTTCAACATCCTTTCCACAAAACAGCTTGGGGCAGTCCTGTTCGATAAACTTCATCTTCCGCCCTGGAAGAAAACGAAATCCGGCTATTCCACGGATGCGGAAACGCTGGAAACGCTCACTGACAAGCATGAGATCGTGCCGCTCATCATTGAGTACCGCACGCTTTCAAAGCTTTGCAGCACATTCCTTGATGGCCTCCTTGCCGTTGTGCGGCCGGAGAGCGGGCGGGTCCATACGAGTTTCAACCAGAATGTGACGGCGACGGGGCGCATTTCGAGCACGGAGCCGAATCTGCAAAACATCCCTGTGCGGACGGAGCTTGGGCGCGAGATCCGCAAGGCGTTTGTCGCAAGCGAGGGGCATCTGCTCGTGGACGCGGACTATTCCCAGATCGAGCTTCGCCTGCTTGCGCACATGAGCGGCGATGAGGGCATGATCCGCGCGTTCCGCGAAGGGGACGACATTCATCGCAGAACGGCGTCCGAGGTGTTCGGCGTGCCGTTTGAAGAGGTCACGAGCGCGCAGCGCAGCGCGGCGAAGGCTGTGAATTTCGGCATCGTATATGGAATCAGCGATTATGGCCTCGCAAGGAATCTTGGCATTACCCGCAAGGAGGCGGCACATTATATCGAGCTGTACCTTGCGCGATACCCCGGCATACAGCGCTATATGCTCGAAAGCGTCGCGGCAGGCAAGCGGGATGGCTATGTCCGGACGCTCATGGGAAGGCGGCGCGAATTGCCGGAGCTGCAGTCGTCCAACTATAATACGCGCTCCTTTGGCGAACGCGTGGCGATGAATATGCCGATCCAGGGCACGGCGGCGGATATTATTAAGCTTGCGATGGTACGCGTGCACGAGGCGCTCCAAAGAGAAGGGCTTCAGGCAAAACTCATTTTGCAGATCCACGATGAACTGATCATCGATGCGCCTTTTGAGGAAGTGGCGCGCGTAGAAAAGCTGCTTGCCGAATGCATGGAAAACGTGATCGCGCTGGCCGTGCCGCTTTCTGCGGAGGTAAAGACGGGGCGCAGTTGGTTTGAGACGAAATAAAGGAGAGGAAAAATGCGTATTGGTTTAACCGGGTCGATCGCAGCGGGAAAATCCACCGTTTCAAAGCGGCTTGCCGCTCTGGGCGCGCATGTGCTCGATGCGGATATCGTTGCGCGCGAGATCGTCGAACCCGGGACGCAGAGCCTTTTTCTGCTTACGGAAGCGTTTGGCCCGGAAATCCTTACGCCCGGCGGTGCCCTGAACCGGGGCGCGCTTGCCGCACGCGTGTTTGGCGATGCGGATGCGCTCAAAACGCTCAATGCGATCACGCATCCGCTTGTCGTGGCGCGGATGGAGGAGCTTTCCATGAAGTGGGCGGCAGAACACCCAAAGGATGTGGTCGTTTGGGATATGGCGCTTTTGATCGAATGTGGTGCATGGGAACGCATGGATGCCATTTGGCTCGTTACGGCAAACGAGAAAACGCGCCTTGCACGCATCATGGCACGGGATGGCTGCACGCGGGAGCATGCGCTTGCGCGGATGGCATCGCAGATGCCGCAAGAGGAAAAACTGCGCTACGCTTCGGTCGTGATTTCAAACGATGGCGATGAAACAGCGCTTTATCAGCAGGTGGATGCATGTTATGCTGCTGCCTGTATGGCTGTGGAGACGCCTGTATGACGGCGGCTCCGGGTACGGCTGCCGGGAAAAAGACGCGCGGTAAGGGCGGGCGGAAGAATACCGCAGGAAAAAAACGAAAACAGCGGGAACGTGTGCGCGCGCTGCGTATCGCAGCTGTTGCCCTTTCTCTTGTGGTGCTGCTTTCGGCGCTTCTGTATTTTGTGAACAGAAGAATGGAAAAACGCACATACCGGTTGGCATATGCAGAAACGATCCGGCAGGAAAGTGCGGCCTTTGGCCTTGACCCGTATCTTGTTGCAGCTGTGATCCATTGCGAAAGCAGCGGGCTGGCGGATGCGCATTCTCCGAAGGGTGCATGCGGGCTGATGCAGATCATGCCGGCAACGGGCGCATGGATCGCTGAAAAGCTTTCCGTTCCATCGTTTACAGAGGAGATGCTGTATGAGCCGGAACAGAATATTCGCTTCGGCTGCTGGTATCTTTCGTACCTGATGCAGAAATATAACGGTGAGACAGACCTTGCGCTTGCTGCATACAACGCGGGGCCCGGCAACGTAAAAAAGTGGATGGAAGACCCGGCTTATTCGGAGGCGGGGCACCTTAAAGTGATCCCGTTTGCAGAAACGGAGAAATATGTAAAACGGGTGAACGCTGCCTGCGGGAAATACAGGGAACTCTATGAAAAAGAACTTGCTCAGTAAAAAAAGAATTGCGGCGCTTGTGCTGGCCGCGGCCTTTGCCTGCATCGGCTGCGGCTGCGGCAGCGTACCTGCAAATGAGGTGCCTGAGAGCACGCCGGGCATTGCTTTGCCCATGGCAACACCTGCGCCTCAGCCGGTTTCCGGCGGGGAGATCCGCATGCCGATGCCGGTGAATGCGGACATCAGCGATCCGCTTCTTGTCACTTCGGAAGAGATGCTTGCGCTGTTTTCGCTCGTTTATGAGGGCCTGCTTGGCATTGATGACTCCGGGAAAATCATTCCAGGGCTTGCGGAAAACTGGTCCGTGGATGATACGGGCCGCGTTTGGACGTTCCGCCTGCGTACTGCAGCCAAGTGGCATGATACGGGGATGCCCGTGTCGGCTTCCGATGTTGTGGCTACATATCAACGCATTGTATCGCTTGGTGCAAATACATATTACGCATATGTCACAATGCGGGTTGAAAACATGGCTGTGGCGGAAGATGGCGCGCTGACGGTAACGATGCACCAACCGGGGCTTGCGTCGCTCCAGGCGCTTACGTTCCCTGTGCTGCGTGGCGGTGCCGTGGAGGCGGACGGGCGGCCTGTCGGCACAGGGCCGTACCAGGCGCTGACGGTAACGAATGATCTTGTGCGGTTGAAGGTGAACCGGAACTGGTGGAAACAGGCGCCATATATTGAAACCTTTTCGTTTTATGCAAAGGACAGCAACGACATTGCGCTTGCCTCTTACGAAGCGGGGCAGCTCGACCTTGTTCCCACATCGGCTCTTTCCGTTGGGCGCTATCGCGAAGAAGGCGTTACGAACGTGCTTGACGTAATGACGCAGACCGCGGAGGTTATGCTCGTAAACTACAGCAACCCATATCTGCGTGATTCGCGTGTCCGCATGGCGCTTGCCTATGCGATCAACAGGGGGCATATCATCACAAATGTTTACATGAACCGCGCGCAGGCCTGCGACGTTCCCGTGGCGCCGGATTCCTGGCTGTACGAGAGTAAATCCAAGCTTTATGATTATAACGTTCCCGTTGCCCGCGCTCTTTTGGCGGAGGCGGGCTGGAGCGATGTGGATGAGGACGGCTATCTTGAAAAAGACGGGCGGCATTATGACGAGATGGAGCTTCGCCTCCTTGTGAGCGATTCAACGGATACCGCACGAAAAAGCGCGGCGGAGATGATTGCGCAGCAGCTTGAAGCGGTGGGCATCCATGTGGTGATCATCACAGCGGGATATACTCTTGGGGATGATGCAAGTGAATATCTCTATAAGATCGCGGCAAAGGAGTTTGACCTGGCACTCGTTGGCTTCAACCTTGGGCGGGATTGCGATCTTTCGGAATATGTGTCACAAAACGGGCGAAACAATTACGGCGGGTATTTCAACGCGGCCCTTGAACAACTCGCGCAGAATATTATTACTGCCGGAGATGAAACTACGATGCGCGAGGCTGCTTCGGAGTTTCAGATGCGCTTTGCGGAGGAGCTCCCATTTATTACGCTGTATTTCAGGCTGAACAGCCTTCTGTATTCTGCGGATATTCAGGGGCTGACAACCGCCCGAGAACCGGATATTCTGCGCTCTGCGGACAAGTGGTATCTTCGCTCAGAATAGCATATTGCCCTTGGGGAGCAAAGCGTGCTAAGATAGACCCGGAAATCATTTGTTCGGAGGCATCATGCTGGAACTTATTGTTGTAATTGCTGTACTCGTGTTGGATCAGGCGTCCAAGATCATCTGTGCCGCCTGGCTCCCGACCCTTCCAAACCATACTTACCCACTGATTGACGGCGTGTTTGAGCTTGCTTATGTTGAAAACCGCGGCGCTGCATTTGGCGTTCTCCAAAATGCGCGTTGGTTTTTCATCGTGCTCACAGTCGCAGCGTGTGCTGCGTTGATCTGGTTTATGGTGAAGCAGCACCATAAACTGCACAAGCTGATGCGCGTGTGCCTTGCCCTGATCGTCGCAGGCGCGCTCGGTAACTTCATTGACCGCCTCTTCCTTGGCTATGTGCGGGATATGTTTTATTTCTCGCTAATCAATTTTGCCGTATTCAATGTTGCGGATGCGGCCATCAGCGTGGGCGGGGTGCTGCTTGTGATTGATGTGCTGTTCTGTAAAAAGGGAAAGGCCGTTTTGGCGGAGCTTGATGGCAAAAAAGACGCGCCGGGATCGTCCAAAAGGGAGAAAGTGCTCCCGAAAGAAGATCAGGTAGATGAGTCCGTGGAAGCGGAGCGGAACGAGCGGTGAAGGATAATTGCCTACTGCCGGGCGATGCAGAGCAGGAATTGGAGTTGGAACTGGAACCCGAATCGGAGGAAAGCGAAACGGGAGCGCGCGTGATCCGTGCGGCTGCGCTTGAAAAAGGAGAGCGGCTCGATGTGTTTGCGGCGCGCGCAAGCGGTGAAACGCGTGCCTTCGCACAGCGCCTGATCGGAGAAGGCTGCGTGACCGTGAACGGCAGAGAAGGCCGCGCGAATACACGCCTGAAGGCCGGGGATATGGTTGAGATCCGCATTGAGCCACCGGCACCGACCGAACTTGTGCCGGAGGATATCCCGCTTTCCATCGTGTATGAGGATACTGACATTGCGGTGATCAACAAGCCCAAGGGGATGGTTGTACATCCTGCGCCGGGCAATGAAAGCGGCACGCTTGTAAATGCGGTGATGTATCATATCCGGGATCTTTCCGGCATCGGCGGCGCTTTGCGCCCGGGTATTGTGCACCGGATCGACAAGATGACTTCAGGCCTGATCGTGATCGCAAAAAATGACGCTGCACACCGCGCTTTGGCGGAACAAATAAAAAACCACACGGCAGGACGCATTTATCTTGCAATCGTAGACGGAAACATTCGGGAGGATTCCGGCACGGTGAATGCGCCGATCGGCAGGCATCCGACGGACCGCAAACGCATGGCTGTTGTGCCGGGCGGGAGAGAAGCGGTAACGCATTGGCGCGTGCTGGAACGCTATGGCTCGTATACGCTCATCGCGGCGCGGCTGGAAACCGGGCGCACGCATCAGATCCGGGTGCATATGGCATACCGAAAGCACCCTGTTTCCGGGGATGCGGTCTATGGTGCGGAAAAGAACCGGCTTGGTTTGGATGGTCAGGCCTTGCATGCCGTGCGACTGATGCTAAGCCATCCGCGTACAGGGCAAAGCATGGTGTTTGAAGCACCCGTTCCGCCTTATTTTACCGCTGCGCTGCACAAAGCAGGCCGAAGCGAAGAACAACCGCTTTCGGATACGATACAAAAAGGAATCGAAAGGCTTCTGCATGACAAATCCTGACATAAAAAAGAAAAAACGGCAGGTTTGGGCGGCGGGCGTCATGTTTGGCGTTGTGCTGATCGTCGTATGCCTGTTGCTGTTTCTTTTGTCGGATGCAGGAGCATCGCTGCTTGCAAGGCTTGGTGCCACAACGACAGTGTATGAACCGGCGCCTTCAGGGCTTCTTTCGTCAAGCGCTCCCTCCACAGAGACTGTGCAGCCGGAAGAAACTCCAAAGCCACAGGATAAAGTATCGATTTCCAAAGAGCAGTTTCTTGAACGGGCTCAGGATTTGGGAGCGGAGTTCACGGCAGTTCTTTCCTTGGAAAACGACCGTATGGCAGCATATACGGTCGAAAGCCAGGCAGGGGAGATAGCGAGCCTTGTGCTGTCGCTGCAGAAAGGATGCGTTACGGCATTTACGATCTCCATGCAGCAGCCTTTGCCGCCTGCGCCGCTTGCCGCGGACGCGGGGTGGATTATGCAGCAGGAACATGCTGCGCAGCAGGAACGTTATGAAGCCGCGATCGCGTGGTATTGCGATGTGTTCGGCGCATGTGCGCTTGCGCAAGACTATGGGGAAACGCTGCCGTATGTTGACGTTCTTTCGCTGAAAGAAATGGTAGGCGCGGCGCTCAGGGAAAGCAAATCCGGAACCGGACGGGCAGGGGCGTTTCAGCTGGATATATCCATCGATGCGGAAGAAATGTGCATTACAACGTTCCGCAGCATTTCCTGACATATTTTTCTGATATTATCCGGTAAGAGTATTGAAAGTACCCACAATCTATTGTATAATCACGATAAGGTGGTGCATATATATGGAAAAAACGCGGACAAGCGTTGTACTGGCCGGGCAGGAATTCAAGCTGACCGGCTCGGAAAGCGAAGAGTATATTAAACAGCTTTCCGAGTATGTAAACGGGAAAATAAACGAAATTCAAGGCTTTTATCCCAATCTGAGCACGGCAAACTGTGTTTTGCTTGCTGCCCTCAACATGGCGGATGAACTGCATAAGCTGCGCGCGGATTATGACGCGCTGGACCAAAGAATCACGCAGCTTAGGGACATGCCGCGCACTGCCGTACCGGCAGCTCCGGTTAAGCGCCCCTTTGAGAGCAGGCAGCCAGTGGGCACAAAATAACAAAATGTAAGGAAGCGGAGCGGCTTGGATGATAAAACCAGGCCGCTTTTTTAAGGGAAAATGGAAAGCAAAAGGAAAGATTCTTTGAAAATGACGCTGCTTTCTCCGGCAGGGAGCCGGGAAAGTCTGATCGCTGCTGTACAAAACGGCGCAGATGCAGTATATCTGGGCGGCAGCGCATTCAATGCACGGCGCTTTGCCGGCAATTTCAGCGAAGAGGAGCTTCTCTGGGCTGTGGATTATTGCCATGCCCGCGGCGTTGCGGTAAACGTAACGTTCAATACGCTTTTGTTTGATAAAGAACTTGCGGCAGCGCTTTCCTATGGCCGCTTTTTATATGAAGCGGGCGTAGATGCGGCGATCGTGCAGGATCTTGGCCTTGTGCGGATGCTCCGCAGTGAACTACCGGGGCTTGTGCTGCATGCGAGCACGCAGATGGGCATATCGGATTTGGAAGGCGCGCACGTTGTACGGGATATGGGCCTTTCCCGCGTTGTGCTTGCCCGTGAGGTGCAGCTGAAAGCGGTGCGGGAAATCTGCGCAGGCGCAGGGATAGAGGTTGAGGTTTTTGCGCATGGGGCGATGTGCATGAGCACTTCGGGGGCGTGCCTGTTTTCCTCCATGGCGGGAGAGCGCAGCGGAAACCGCGGCACATGCGCGCAGCCCTGCCGCAAGCGCATGGCGGTTGGAAAGCGCCCCGGGCCTTCCGATTATGCGCTGAGCCTTTCTGACCTTTGCATGCTTTCCCATGTGCGGGAACTTGCGGATGCGGGGGTATCCTGCATCAAGCTGGAGGGCAGGATGAAACGCCCGGAATACGTTGCCGCGGCTACGCGTGCTTATCGTGCGGCGCTTGATGGCGCAGAGGAGCGTGAACTTGTTCGGCTGCAGGAGGAACTGTTTTCCGTATTCAACCGCGGTGGAGAGAGAACGGGGTATTACTATGGTGATGGCGGCATAACGGATTGCGTTGCAAAGGCAGAGCCGGAAGAAGAACTGCTTCGTGAGCTTCGTGCGACTTATGCGGCGGATACGCGTAAACAGCCGGTCTCCGTTGCGGCAGAACTCCTTCCCGGAGAACCTGCCCGGATTTCTCTTTCTTGCGGCGGCATCTCTGTGAAAGTGGAAGGCGAGACCGTGCAGCTTGCCGAAAAGCCGCAGAATGCCGAACGATATGCCGCACAGCTTCAGAAGTTTGGCGCAACGCCTTTTTGCGTAGAGAGCTTTGCGCTTACCATGCCTGAAAATGCGTTTTTGCCCATCGGCAAGGTAAATGAGCTGCGCCGCAAAGCGTGCGATGCATTGCTTGCCCGCCTTTGTGTGCGGGAAAGAGCGGCGGAAACGCTTCATGTGCCTGAACCGGTGCGGAAAAGCGATGGTTCCGGGCAGATCATGGCGCGCGTGCGCACGGTGGAACAGGCGGAAGCCGCTTTTAAGGCCGGAGCGCAGGAAGTCCTGCTTTCCCCCGTGGATTACGAGGACGAAACCGCTCCGCTTGCGCTTCAGAAATACCGGGACAAGGCAAAACTGCTGTTGTCTCTGCCTGCATCAATCCTCAGCCGCGCGGAGCATGCGCGTGTAGCAGCTCTTTTGCACAGCGGCCTGTTTGATGGCGCCGAAGCGAATAATCTTGGGCAGATCCCAATGATCAGGCATTTGCCGGTTCGCATTGCCGGAAACACGCTCAATGCGCTCAATGCGCTTTCCGTCGAGCAGCTCCTTTCATTAGGGGTTCAGCGCGTTGTGCTCTCGCAGGAACTGACAAAGCCCCAAATGCGTGATATACTGATTAAAACCGGCGGTGCGGTGACGGTTTACGGCCGTGCGGAAATGATGCAGCTGCGGCATTGCCCTGTACGGGAACGGCAGGGATGCCAGAACTGCACGGGCATTGCGGGTACGCTTGTGGATGAAGCGGGGCGCGTGTTTCCGCTCTCCAATGTGCGGCAGGAGGAAGGCTGCCTCATTCGGGTACTCAATTGCAGCGTAACGGATATTACGGATCTTTATGGCACCTTGCCGTCTGTGGATGCTGCGCTGCTGTCGTTTTATGAGGAATCGCCGGAAACAGTGGCGCAGTGCGTTGAAAATGCGCGGCGTGCAGCGGCGGGGGCGGCGGTAAAACCGGTGGCGGATGCAACGCGCGGCCATTGGGCACGCGCAGTAGACTGATGAAAACGATGATTTCAGGAGAAAGACCATGCAGGAACGCGTCTTAAAAACACTTGAATACGATAAAATACTCGATGAACTGAAGCTGCGGGCTTCCTGCTGCATCGGCAGGGAACTGGCGGAAACGCTTTCTCCTTCAGCCGATTTTGATGAGGTACAGCGCCAGCTTACCCTGACAGGGGAAGCGGAAACACTTGTGTACCGAACCGGGCAATCCCCGGTGGACGATTTCCCGGATATGCGGCAATGCCTGAAGCGGATGCATGCTGCGCTGTTCATTTCCCCGGGGGAGCTTTTGGGCATTGCAAAATGCCTTCGGGCAGCGCGTGTTGCGCGCGAGGTGCTGACGAAGGAAAACGAAGGCGGCCTCCTTTACAACATGGCAAGTTTTCTGACGACGCACCGCAGCGTTGAGGAGGAGATCAACCGCTGCATCATCAGCGAGGATGAGATCTTTGACGGAGCTTCGCCTGCGCTTTCGCGCATTCGCCGGGCGATGCGCGCAGCGAACGAGCGGGTTCGGGAACGCCTCAATACGATGATCCGCTCTGCAACGTATCAGAAATACCTGCAGGAGCCGATCATCACCATCCGTAACGGCCGGTTTGTGATTCCTGTTAAGCAGGAATACCGCCAGCAGGTGCCCGGGCTCGTGCATGACCAGAGCGGGAGCGGCGCAACGCTTTTCATTGAGCCGACAGCGGTCGTGGAGCTTGGCAACGAATACAAGAAGCTGCTTGCGGAGGAGGCGGAGGAGGTCGAACGCATCCTTGCGGAGCTTACTGCCATGGTGGAACCATATGCGGACGAGATCTATGAAGACCTTTCGGTTTTAGGCGAGATTGACCTTGTTTTTGCGAAAGCGCGCCTTTCCCGGGAGATGAACTGCATCTGCCCGAAGCTGAATCGGACGGGGTATATCCGCATCGTTCGCGGAAGGCATCCGCTGATCCCGCGCGAGCGCGTCGTTCCGGTGGATATCTGGCTTGGGAAGGAGTATCGTTCGCTCATCATTACCGGCCCGAACACCGGCGGAAAAACCGTGACGCTCAAGCTCGTGGGGCTTTTTACGCTCATGGCGCAAAGCGGGATGTTCATTCCGGCAGCAGAAGGCAGCGAATGCGCGGTGTTCGATGCGATATATGCCGACATTGGGGATGAACAATCCATCGAACAATCGCTTTCCACATTTTCTTCGCACATGAAGAACATTGTGGAGATTCTGAAAGGTGCGGATGATCATTCGCTTGTTCTTCTGGATGAGTTGGGCGCGGGCACGGATCCGATCGAGGGCGCTGCGCTTGCAATGAGTATCCTTTCGGATCTGCATGAACGTGGAACTGTCTGCGTTTCCACAACGCATTACAGCGAGATCAAAGCATTTGCGCTCACGCGGGACGGCATGGAAAACGCCTCCATGGAATTTGACGTGGACAGGCTCTGCCCGACCTATCGCCTCTTTATCGGTATCCCCGGAAAGTCGAACGCATTTGAGATTTCCGAGCGTCTCGGAATCCCGGAACGCATCATTGAAAATGCGCGGGAATTTCTGAAGGGCGAGGACGTGAAATTCGAAGATATCATTTCAAGCGCCCAGTCTCAGCACCGCATTGCGGAAGAAGAACGTGCCCTTGCGCAGGAAGCGCGCGCGGAGTTGGAACGGCTGCGCAAAGAAGCGGAGCAGGAACGCAAAAAGCTTGCGGAGGAACGTGAAAAGCAGCAGGCGAAAGCGCGCGAGGAAGCGCGCAAAGTCGTCGCGGATACAAAACGCGAGATGGAGCGGCTGATCGTCCAGGTCCGTGCGCTCAAGGGGATCGATCGCAGCGCGGCGGACCGTGTAATCCAGCAGGCGCGCGACAAGATGCGCGCTGAGGAAAACGCCCTTGCAGAACCGCTTACGCTGAAAAAGGACGATGCGGGTGCACCTCCCAAGTCCGTAAAACCCGGCGACAGCGTGAAGATCGTATCTTTGGATCAGAAGGCGACTGTGCTCTCACCGGCGGATGCAAAGGGCGATGTTCAGGTGCAGGCCGGCATCCTGAAGCTTTCCGTGAAGCTTTCCGACCTCCGCCTGACACAGGAAGAACAGCCCAAACAGGGGAAATCCAAAATTACAGCGGCTATGGACCGGCGCGTTGGGCTCGAACTCGATATTCGCGGCATGCTTGTGGAGGAAGGGCTTGCCGTGGTGGACCGTTATCTGGATGATGCGTTTTTGAGCGGCCTCACCGAGGTCAGCATCATTCATGGGAAAGGTACCGGCGCGCTGCGCACAGGCGTTCAGGACTTCCTGAAACGGCATCCCCGCGTAAAGTGCTTCCGCATCGGCAATTATGGCGAGGGTGATGCGGGCGTGACGGTCGTTACGCTGAAAAAGTAAGAATTGCCGGCTATTTTGCCGAAATTCATACCAGGTTCATATTTTGATGATAAAATGAAAGGAAAGTTATGATCGCGGTATCAGCGTGCCTCGCAGGAGTACCTTGCCGTTATGATGGGGGCGCAAACAGCGTGGATGAAATGGTGAGGCTTGTGGCAGCCAAAGAGGCAGCCTGCATTTGCCCTGAATGCATGGGAGGCCTGGCAACACCGCGCGAACCGGCCGAGATCGTCGGCGGCGGCGCGGAGGACGTGCTTTCCGGGCATGCACAAGTGCTTACAAAGTCTGGCGCAGATGTGACAGATGCTTATGTGCGCGGCGCATATGCTGCGTTGGAGTTCTGCCAGGCACATGGCATAACGGAGGCAGTACTCAAGGCGAGGAGCCCTTCCTGCGGTTGCGGCACGGTTTACGATGGGACGTTTTCCGGCAAGCTCATCCCCGGGGATGGGGTGACAGCGGCGCTTCTTGGCAGAAACGGGATATCCGTGCGGACTGAACGCGATTGATCCGCTGCGGATCGTGCAGCGAAATATCACTTCAGGAGGTTGAACCGTGGAGAACAATACCATTCTCGTGATCGATGATGATAAAAACATCCTTGCGATCATTGAGATGTACTTGAAAAAAGAGAATTTCAACGTCAAAACCTGTGAGCGGGGCGACTTGGCTTTGCAGCTTTTCCGGGATACGCAGCCCGCGCTTGTGGTGCTCGACGTAATGCTTCCCGGCATGGATGGCTGGGAGGTGCTTGGGCAGCTGCGTGCAGAAAGCACCGTGCCCGTCATCATGCTTACTGCAAAAGGCGATACGCTTGACCGCATCCAGGGCCTTGATCTTGGCGCGGATGATTATATCGTGAAACCTTTTGACGCAAAGGAGC
Organism: bacterium; assembly: GCA_022778545.1. Lineage (GTDB taxonomy): Bacteria > Bacillota > Clostridia > Christensenellales > CAG-138 > UBA1685. The sequence continues at coordinate 19,242 of JALFDW010000031.1, forward strand.
TTCTTGCGCGCATCAAAGCGGTGCTGCGCCGCTCCAGCCAGCCGGAGGAGGATGAGAGGCAGGTCGCTTTTGAAGGGCTTACCGTTTCGTTGGACAATTATTCCGTAATGCTTGATGGCAAACAGGTGGAAATGCCGCCCAAAGAGATTGAACTGCTGTATTTCCTCGCTTCGCGCGAGGGAAAGGTATTCACGCGCGAGCAGCTTCTTGAACAGGTCTGGGGGTTCGATTTCTTTGGAGATTCCCGCACGGTGGACGTTCATGTAAAGCGCATTCGCGAAAAACTTGGGGAACGCGATGCTTGGCAGATCAAGACCGTTTGGGGAGTAGGCTATAAATTTGAAGCCGCAAAGTGAGGCAGGGGATGTTCAACACGCTGTTCTCGCGCATGCTTGCAACGTATCTTTCCGTGATGCTCGCGATTTTGCTTTTGCTGGGAATCACGGTTTCCGGCATGTTCCAGAACCAGTACATTGCGGAACAGGAAAGCGAGCTTCGGCGGGAAGCGGAAGAAGTCACCCTGACCATCGTTACAAAATACCTTGATGACGACAAACGGCCTGTTGCCATCGAGGAACTTGTGACGACAGCCCGAAAATACGATGCGCTTTTGCAGCTCGTTTTTGTGGATCAGGCATTTGGCAACGTCTGTATGTATGACAGGGGATCCACCAAGTGGATTCCCGTTGCGGAGACGTATTTGAACGACGAGGCGGCGGAAATCATGGAAAACGCCGCTACGCGCATCGAAAACAATGTGTTCCGTGGGTGGATCGATATTCCGACGATGTCCATCGCCTGTCCCATCACAGCTGGGGATGGAACTATCGTTGGAGCGATGTTCTTTCATACGGACATGAGCCGCACAAATGCGTCGATCCGCCAGGTTTATCTTGATGTGCTGCTTTCCGGATGTGTTTCGGTGATTCTTGCGTTCCTTGCAGTATCTTATATTACAGGGCGCATGACAAAGCCCATCACCGATATGAACAATATCGTCCGGCGCTTTTCCAAAGGGGAATTTGATGTGCGCGTCAAGATTACAAGCCGCGACGAGGTCGGCCAGTTGGGGCAGAGCTTTAATGTGATGGCGGATGAACTCGATACGTTGGAGCACTCCCGCCGGAGCTTTGTCGCAAATGTTTCTCATGAACTGCGCTCGCCGCTTACATCCATGCGTGGGTTCCTTGAGGCGATGCAGGACGGCACGATCCCGCAGGAGGAATACGGGAAGTATCTCGGCGTGGTAATCGATGAGACAAAGCGCATGACGGCTATGGTAAACGACCTGCTTGACCTTGCGCGAATCGAGTCCGGGCAGACAGTACTCAAAATTGAAGCCTTTGATATCAATGAGCTCATTATCCGCACGCTTTTGACGTTTGAAGCGCGCATCAATGCGGCTAATATCGATGTCAGCATGGATTTTGACGCGGAACATACGATCGTTGAGGCAGATTCGGATCAGATCGCCCAGGTCGTCCGCAACCTCGTTGACAACGCGATCAAGTTTTCGCCAAAGGGCGGGATGCTCACGCTGAAAACAGAGGTCATAAAAAACAAAAAAGAAGTTTATGTTTCCGTGCGGGATGAAGGGGTCGGCATTGCCGCAGATGACCTTCCGTATGTGTTCGACCGGTTTTATAAAGCCGAGAAAGCGCATACGCCGTCCGGATCGTCAACGGGCATTGGGCTTTCGATCGTGAAACGAATTGTGGAACAGCATGGGCAGAGCATTGCGGTGGAATCGCCACCCGGGCAGGGAACATGCTTCACATTTACGCTTAAATTATGCGAGCAGCAGGGGAAAACGCACCCTTATGCTACGCAACGGAGGTAAAACATGGAATACCCGAACTACTATTACGAGCAGAATGACCGGCAGGAACAGCCGCAGAACCCGCCCCGGCGCGGCATTGGCGGCTATGTGGTGACGGCGATTGTTTTTACGATCATCGGTGCTTTGCTTGCAACGATCCTGATGCCCTCTCTTTATGACCTTGAGGGAACGGCACAGAAGCCTGCACCGACACTGACGCCGGGCGTTTCGCCGGAGCCTGTGCCGACGCCGGAAACGCAGAAGCCTTCGGAATCGGCCAGCCCTGCCGATATGCCGAAGCCGACTTCGCGTCCCATGCCGGAGCTCGATGGCGAGAGCCCTGTGATCGGGAATTCCACAAACCCGATTCCGGACATCGTGGAGCAGGTCAGCGCCGGTGTGCTTGGCGTGATCAATTACGCTTATGTCAGAGAATTTGGCGGCACATATGTGGAGCAGGCTGCTGGTTCCGCGTTTATGATCTCTACGGATGGCTATATCGTTACGAATGCACATGTGGTTGAAGATGCGGACGCTGTTGCCGTAACGTTTGTGGACGGTACTGAACTGGATGCAGAGATCATCGGAATGGACAAATCTATGGACGTTGCTGTGCTCAAGGTGGAAGGAGAAAACCTGCACGCGCTCAAGCTGGGCGATTCCGATGCTGTGCGCGTGGGCGAATTTGCCATTGCGATTGGCGACCCGACGGGGCGGGAACTTGCGGGCACGACTACGTTTGGCATCATCGGCGCAACGGCGCGCGAGGTCAATATCGATGGCAGGACGAACACTTACCTTCAGACGGATGCTGCGGTGAATCCGGGCAACAGCGGCGGGCCGCTGCTGAACATGGCAGGGGAAGTGATTGGGATCACCTCCGCGAAAACCGTTACCGCGAGCTATGATGAGTTCGGAAACGCGATCAGCGCGGAAGGACTCGGCTTTGCGATCCCAATCAACGACGCGATGAAGATCGTATCGCAGCTTATTACACGCGGCTATGTGCTGCGGCCGGGCATTGGCGTCAGCATTGTGACATGGGATGCGCTTTCTGCGCAGAAGTATGAGACGGTGGAGGGAATGCTGGTTTACACCGTCACGAAAGATGGCCCGGCAGACGAAGCGGGGCTTCGCCCGAATGACATCATCGTTGAGGTTGACGGCGCACCCGTTCCGACGCAGGATGAATTTGTGGCGCATGTAAAAGCAAAGACCGTGGGCGATACGCTTGAACTCAAGGTGTGGCGAGCCGGCGAGTATTTCGACACAACGCTTACGATCGGCGACCTTAACAACATGGGGTCGGAGTACGTTGGCGGTGAAGCAGACTACAATTTCTTTGGATAACTGCCATTTCAGACGAAATGAAGGTAAAAGCGGCTGCTGTGAGAGCGTCACGGCAGCTGCTTTAATTATGGATGCATGGTTTGCCGCAATTTGGGAAAACTTTTCCCAAAGGAGGCAACAGATCATATGGATTCGAGATTTACGAACGGCTTTCGGCCGCGCAGCGCACTGCTTGCAGGTGGTGCTGTGGCGGTGTTCCTGATGGGAACACTCTTTGGGGGCGTAGCTTCGCTGCTGCTGCCGGAACAACAGGAGCCCATCGGCCTGATGCAGGCGGAAGAGCCTGCGGCATCTCCTGTGCCAGACCCGGAAAATGATGCGCAGGCAGTCGCTGGGAAAAGGGCAAAGTGCATTTTGAACACGACTGAGGTGGAATGGATCAGCGCTTTCACGGCCTGTGGGCACGAATGCGTTGAAAAAGACAGCGAAAGTGCTGTCGGCATGACGCTTGCAGAGCTTAAAAGCACTTATACGGATTATGAGGTGAGCCTGTTTACCGCTTCAAAAGTAAAGCTCAAGCGCGAAATCGAGGGCTATTGCCCGAAGCATTACCTGCTGATGCTTGAAAACAGCAGGGTTTGTGTAAAACGAACGGATCCGGACACGCTTTTGCCATATGTTGTAATGGAGCTGCCTGTTTCCATCAGTGCGTTGGATGAAACGGTCCGCATGGAACTGGAGACCGGAATCCCGTTTGATTCCCTTGAACAGATCGATGCATATTTTGAGAGCCTGGAGAGCTGAAAGGGCATCTTATCTTTTCTTTTGCCTTAATGGCAAAGCCATGGTAAAATAATACTGGGCAGGCCGGAGCGTTTGCAAACCGGCCAGCCAAGCATATTGAGACGGATGGATGGCTGCTGTGAGGATACTCGGCATCGACCCGGGATATGCGATCCTCGGTTATGGGATCATTGAATCAGAAGGCAGGCATATCCGCCCGGTCGATTATGGCGTGATCGAAACAAAGGCAGGCGAACCGTTCCCGGAGCGCCTGGAAAAGTTGTACCTCGGCATGCGCCAGCTCGTCGGCATCTATAAGCCGGAGCATATCGTGTTTGAGGAGCTGTTCTTTTATCGCAACACGACGACCGCGCTGCCTGTTGGCGCAGGGCGCGGAGTGGCGATGCTTGCCGCGCAGCAGTCCGGCGTGCCGCTTTATGAATACACGCCCATGCAGATCAAGCTTGCGGTCACCGGGAACGGCCATGCGGATAAAATGCAGGTGCAGCAGATGGTGCGGGTTCTTCTGAACCTTCGTGAGATCCCCAAGCCGGACGATGCTGCGGATGCACTGGGTGCGGCGATTTGCCATGCAAACACCTCGAAGGTCGCAGCGGAGGAATTCCGCATCAAATAAACGAGAACGAATGGGAGAACGGGAAGGATATGTACGCGCACATCAGAGGAACGGTTTCGGAGATCATGCCGGATCGCGTTGTGCTGGAAGCCTGCGGCGTTGGATATGAGCTGTTTTGCTCGGCGCAGACGCGCAAATGCCTGCAGGTCGGGGCAGAACATAAGCTCTATATTCACTTTCATATTTCGCTTTCGCAGGACGTGATGGCCCTTTACGGCTTTGAGACCGAGGAAGAGCGCGCCATGTTCCGCAGACTGATCGGTGTGACGCGCGTCGGGCCGAAACTTGCGCTTTCCGTGCTTTCCGTACTGAGCGTTTCGGATATCGCAGGCGCGATCCTTACGGAAAACGCTGCGGCTTTTGATAAAGTCCCGGGGATGGGGCGAAAAACGGCTGCGCGCGTGCTGCTTGAATTGAAGGAAAAGATCGGCGAAGAAGACATGGGTTCCGTTGGCCTTCCGAAAGCGGCGGCTACAGGGCTCGATATGCGTGGCGAAGCGATCGCTGCGCTTGTGTCGCTTGGATATGACGGAGTAACTGCCGGGCGCGCCGTTTCTGCCGTAGGCGAATGTGCCAAGGTGGAGGATATGATCACACAGGCACTGCGCGAGTTGGCGAAGAAAGGATAACGCCGTATGGAAGAACGCCTTATTTCATCCTCCATGATGACGGAGGATGAACAGATTGAATACAGTCTGCGCCCAAAGTTCCTCAATGAATACATTGGGCAGCGCAATGTGAAGGAGCACATGCGCATCTATATTGAGGCTGCCAAGCACCGGAATGAACCGCTGGATCACGCGCTGTTATATGGCCCTCCGGGCCTTGGAAAGACCACGCTTGCCGCGATCATTGCCAACGAGATGGGAGGAAATCTGCGCGTAACGAGCGGCCCGGCGATCTCTCATGCTGGCGACCTTGCCGCGATCCTCACAAACCTTGCCGCGGGAGATGTGCTTTTCATCGATGAGATTCACCGGCTGAACGCAAGTGTGGAGGAAGTGCTTTATCCGGCCATGGAGGATTTTGCGCTCGATATCATCATCGGCAAGGGGCCGTCCGCCCACTCGATCCGGTTGGATCTGCCGCATTTTACGCTTGTGGGTGCAACGACGCGCATGGGCCTTCTGACTTCGCCGCTTCGGGATCGTTTCGGCATTAAAGAGCAGCTTGAAATGTACCCGCCGGAGGATCTCAAGCACATCATTGAGCGTAGCGCGGAGATCCTGAACGTTGAGATCGATCCGGAAGGAGCGTTGGAAATTGCATCGCGCTCACGCGGTACGCCGCGTATCGTGAACCGGCTGCTTAAGCGGGTGCGGGATTACGCGCAGGTGCGCGGAAATGGCACCATCGACCTTGAGACTGCGCGGGCGGCGCTTGAGATGCTTGCGATCGATGAACTTGGTCTTGATGCGGTAGACCGGCGAATGCTCAGTGCGATGATCGAGAAATTCGGTGGCCGTGCAGTCGGGCTTGATACCATCGCCGCTGCGACGGGGGAAGATGCTACTACCATCGAAGATGTTTATGAACCGTATTTGCTGCAGCTTGGCCTGATTGCGCGGACGCCGCGCGGCAGGATCGTCATGCCGCAGGGATATATCCATATGGGATACACGCCGCCTGCGGCACAGCCGCAGCAGGAAAAAATGAAATTCTGACCGAATAAGGAGGCCGCACGATGTTTGGACGTAAAGCAAAGGAACTGGAAGAACAGTTGAACCAAAGCCAGCAGGAGGTTGCGATCCTTGCCAAGAAAGTGGAGACGCTTTCTGCAGCGCTGGAGGAATTCAAGGCAAAGGAATCCGCAATATCCGGCGCGCTGACAAATGCACAGCGCGCGGCAGAAAAAATCATCGCGGAAGCGGAAAATGAACGTGCCGCAATCCTGAAGATGGCAGAGGAAGCGCGTGCTTCCGCAGAGCAGGAGGCGCAGGAGATCGTCGGTGATGCAAACCGCGAGGCGGATACGATCGTCGAAAAGGCGAAGGAAAAGGCACGGGGGATCGCAATGCAGGCAGAGGCATTCATGGTGGAATACCGGGCGAATGCTGCGCGGCTGAATGAGAGCCTTCAGGCTGCGGCAACGGCGGCAGCGGCGCAGGCGGAGCAGTTCCGCGCGTTTGCTTCCGGCACACAGCTTCAGGGCGAAACAGAGCTTGCAGGCGAATACGCTGACATTTCGGCGCTGCTCGATGAAAAGGAACTGGAATTGCCCGATGATTATGAAACGCCGGCAACGTTGATGAAGAGCATCTATGCCATCGAGAATCGTGATCTGCCGCAGCAGGAAACCGCGGAGAAAGAAGAACCGGCTGCTGCGCCGGCTGAAGATGAGCCGGAGCGCGTATGGACCGTAAACGAAATCATGAAAGATATGTCCGGCGAGCCGCTTTCGCCGGAGGATGCGGGAATCACCGCTGAGCTTGACGCAATCATCAACGATGTACTGCGGGATTCCTGAGAACAGGGCATACTTGCCAAGGGGCTTGTACGGTACAGGCCCTTTCCTTATCAAAAACAAAAAACAATTCAGGAGATGAGAACATCTTATGCTGAAAGACGGTAAGCTTTGGATTGCAAAAAGCGGGGATACACGGATCTTTATGGAACCCCGCATGTGCAACCGTCATGGTATGATCGCGGGCGCAAGCGGAACGGGAAAAACGATCACGCTCAAGGTGATGGCGGAATCCTTCAGCGAGCTGGGCGTTACTGTGTTTTTGGCGGATATCAAAGGCGACCTTGCGGGAATGTGCCGGGCGGGTCAGCACAGCGAAAACATGGAAAAACGCATTGCCCGCTTTGATATCCCGGATTGGCGCTACCGTGTGTTCCCAACGCGTTTTTGGGATATTTATGGCGAAGCGGGGCACCCGGTGCGCACGACGGTTTCCGAGATGGGACCAGAGCTGCTTGCGCGGCTGATGGACCTTACCGATGTGCAGACGGATGTGCTCAACATCGTGTTCCATATTGCGGACGATCAGGAGCTGCTCCTTACCGATATCAAGGATCTCCGCGCCATGCTGCGGTATGTCAGTGAAAACCGTGCCGAGTATGTTGCACAGTATGGCAACATGTCCGCGCAGAGCCTTGGCGGTATCCAACGTGCGCTGCTTGTTCTGGAGGATGCCGGTGGCGACCTTTTCTTCGGTGAACCCGCTATCGACATTTTCGACTGGATGAAAACGGATGAAAACGGTCGCGGCTACATCAACATTCTGCACAGCGTAAAGCTCGTGCAGAATCAGACGCTGTATGCAACGTTCATGCTCTTCTTGATGTCAGAGCTGTTTGAACGGCTGCCGGAAGCGGGAGACCCGGAGAAACCGAAGATCGTATTCTTCTTTGATGAAGCGCACCTGCTCTTCAACGGTGCTCCCAAGGTTCTTCTGCAGAAGGTCGAGCAGGTCGTAAAGCTGATCCGCTCCAAAGGCGTTGGTATTTATTTCATCTCGCAAAGCCCGAGCGACATTCCGGATGCCGTGCTTGCGCAGCTTTCCAACCGCGTTCAGCATGCGCTGCGCGCCTATACGCCTGCCGAACAAAAGGCAGTACGCACGGCGGCGCAAACATTCCGCCCAAACCCGAACTTTAAGACGGAGGATGTCATCACCGAACTGGGGGTGGGTGAAGCGCTCGTCTCCTTCCTGGATGCAGAGGGCAGACCGGGCGTTGTTGAACGTGCGTTCATCCTTCCACCGCAAAGCCTGATGGGGACGATCACGGAGGAACAGCGCCATGCCGTGATGGAAAAGAGCGAGTTGGGCGCAAAGTATGATCAGCAGATCGACCGTGAATCCGCCTACGAGCACTTTAAAGCCTTGCATGAGGAGGAAGTAAAGCAGGCGGCAGAGGAAAAAGAAGCTGCAAAGGAGCGCGAGGCGGCCAAACAGGAAAAGACAAAAAAGACCAATGCAACAAAGAAAAAAACTACGAGCAAAACGGGGAAAGCGCTTTCCAAGGCAACCTCGAGCGCAATGAACACCATTGGCCGAGAGGTCGGAAAGAAGATCGTGCGCGGGTTGTTTGGTTCGATCAAATGGTGAGCGATACAGCAGATTCTTTATATTTTCCAAATGAATAGAACACAGAGAGAAAAACAAGGAGCGGCAGCGAAGTCCGCTCCTTGTTTTATGATGTTTCGCTTTATTCCGCAAGCTCTGCTGCGCGGGAGAGCGCGGCATTGATTTCCGGGCAGATGTTCTTTTCGCCGATGCGGCTCAGAATGCCGGCTTTTTCCAACGTTTTGCGCGGCTGCTCATTCAGATGGGAAAGGATGAGCGTGATCCCTGCTTCGCTGCACTGCGCGTAAATCCGTTCCAGATTCCTAAGCCCCGTGCTATCGATCGCGGTTACACCCTTCATCCGCAGCACGATGCAGTTCTTGCCGGTTTCTTCCGAAACCTTCAGGATCTCATCGGCTGCGCCGAAGAACAGCGGGCCGCTGAGCTCGTAAACGGCTGCATTTTCCGGAATCGCCTTATATGCATCGTTTTCGGAAGCATCATCCCACTTGCGCAGTTTGGTGGTATCGCTCATACGCTTCATGAAAAGCACGCATGTGAGAACGAGCCCAACTTCGATGGCGACTACGAGGTCAAATACGACCGTGAGCGCAAACGTGAGCACGAGGACGAGAATATCGCTCTTCGGCGCTGTTTTGACGATGCGGACGAACTGCCTCCATTCGCTCATATTGTAGGCGACCATGAGTAGGATCGCGGCGATTGCGGGCATGGGGATCAAAGCGGCATAAGGCATCAGCACAACGAGGACGAGCAGCAGCACAATTGCGTGCACGATGCCGACTACAGGTGTGCGGCCGCCGTTTTTGATGTTCGCCGCCGTGCGGGCAATTGCGCCTGTTGCGGGGATACCGCCGAAGAGCGCGGAGCCGATATTACCAACGCCCTGCGCAACAAGCTCCATGTTGGAGTTATGCTTTGAACCGATCATGCCGTCAGCCACTACGCAGGAGAGCAAAGATTCAATCGCGGCAAGCACGGCGATCGTCAGCGCGTCCGGCAGAAGCGCACCAACGCTCGAGAGGCTGATAGCCGGGAAAGTCAGCTTGGGAAGGCTGCTGCTGATGGAGTAAAGATCTCCGATCGTGTTTACGGGCAGCTTGCAAAACTTCACGAGAAGAACGCTCACGATGATGGCGATCAAAGAACCGGGTACGCGCTTGCTGACGCGGGGCCAGAAGATGAGAATCAGCAGGCAGAGAGCGCCCACAAGCAGCGCATAAGGATTGAAGGTGGAAAAATTGGAGACGAGGGCTTCCGCTTTTTCCATGGTTTCCACAGCCGTTGTGCCGGGTGCGTAGGTGATGCCGAAAAAGTCTTTGAGCTGGCCGATCAGAATCGTAACGGCAATGCCGGACGTGAAGCCTGTGGTGATGGTGAAAGGAATGAAGCGGATCAGGTTGCCGAGCTTAAATATACCCATCAGGATCAGGAAGATACCAGCCATAATGGTAGCCAGGGCAAGCCCGCTCATCCCGTTCCTTGCGACAATGCCGGCAACGATCGTTGCAAAGGCTGCCGTTGGACCCGAGATCTGAACTTTGCTGCCGCCGAGGGCTGCGATCAGAAAGCCGGCTACGATTGCAGTATAGAGCCCCTGCTCCGGGTTCACGCCGGAAGCGAGGGCCAACGCGATGGAGAGAGGCAGGGCAATGATCGCAACGATGACGCCTGCGATCAGGTCTTTCGCAAACTGCTCTTTACTGTAATTACGAAGTGAAAGAAGCAGTTCCGGTTTCATTCCATTCATAAAAGCACCTTTACTGGAAGCCGCATGATTTGCTGAGCAGCGGCCTGGAAAATTGTATCAAAATTCTTAACGCGAAACAAGGGGGACGAATAAAAAGATGAAGGGCGCCTTGAAAAAGCGCCCTTGCATGGGAAAATTCGCTTATTTCTTTCTTGCACAACGCCGCTGCAGCAACTTCACAAGCTCTACGATGGGGATCACGCTTACCGCAAGCACCATTGCAACGGTGTACTCCAGCGCGCTGATATGGGTGAAACCAAAGGCAGCAGAGATGCCGGGCAGATAGATCACGGCAGTGGTCAGAGCAAGGCTCAGCAGCATGGCACCCCAGAGAACCGGGTTATGCGTGTGCAGCTGAAATACGCTGCCGCGTTGGCTCCGCAGGTTGAAGCTGTGGAAGATCTCCGCCATGCTCATGGTCAGGAAGGCCATCGTCACGCCGTCCGCGCTTTGGGCAATCTCCCATACGCCGGATTCAATGTAATGCCCGGTAAAGTAGGCGAGAAGCGTGACGAGTGTAACGAGCAGCCCCTGATAAGCGACGTCAACACCAAGCCCACCGGAAAAGATGCCGTCGTTTGCGCTGCGCGGCTGACGGCGCATGAGGTCCGGTTCCCCCTTTTCCATGCCGAGGGCAAGCGCGGGGAAGCAATCCGTGATAAGATTGATCCACAGCAGGTGCACAGGTTCCAGGATGACGAAGCCAAGCAGCGTCGCAAAGAAAACGCTGAGCACTTCGCTCATGTTTGAGCCAAGCAGGAACTGGATGGCTTTGCGGATGTTGTCATAGATGCGGCGGCCTTCACTGACCGCGCCTACGATGGTTGCAAAGTTGTCATCCGCAAGCACCATGTCGGCAACGTTTTTCGTAACATCGGTGCCGGTGATGCCCATGCCAACGCCGATGTCAGCACTCTTGATGCTCGGGGCATCGTTTACGCCATCGCCGGTCATGGCAGTGATGCAGCCATGCTTGCGCCATGCGTTAACGATGCGCACCTTGTGCTCCGGCTGCACGCGGGCATACACGCTGTAATGGTCAATGGTACGGCTGAGCTCTTCATCGCTGATGTCATTGAGCTGCGCTCCGGTAATGGCCTGGCTTTCATCCGTAAGGATGCCAAGCTGCCGCGCAATGGCAACTGCGGTGTCCCTGTGGTCTCCTGTGATCATGACTGGACGGATGCCCGCTGTGCGACATTCTTCAATCGCGGCCTTGACTTCCGGGCGAATGGGGTCGATCATACCCGCAAGCCCGAGGAAAGTAAGAGACTGTTCAAGAGAGGCGGGGGTAAGGTCAGTTGGAAACACGTCATAAGTGCGGCGCGCTACGGCAAGGACGCGAAGCGCCTGATCCGCCATGGCTTTGTTTGCGGCGAGAAGTTCTGCGCGCACAGCATCGGTCATGGGATATTCTACGCCATCCTTCCAATAGAAAGTGCAGCGCTTCAGAATCTCATCTGGTGCTCCTTTGGTGTATTGGGTGACACCATGCTCCGTTTTGTGCAGTGTGCTCATCATCTTGCGCATGCTGTCAAATGGCGCTTCCGCTATGCGGGGTGTTACCTTCTCAAGCTGCAGCTTATGGAGTTCAAGCCGTGTTGCCCAATTAACAAGTGCGCACTCCGTCGGTTCACCGATGGCCTCGCCGGTTTCATCCGGCGCTGCATCGGAGCAGAGGGCCATAGCCTGAGCTGTGGCACGTTCGTCGCCGAAGTGATCCACGACCGTCATTTTATTCTGGGTCAGCGTGCCCGTTTTATCGCTGCAGATGACCTGCGCACAGCCAAGCGTCTCCACAGCGGTGAGCCTGCGGATGACGGCGTTGCGTTTGGACATATTGGTCACGCCGATAGAAAGTACGATCGTTACCACTGTGGCAAGGCCTTCCGGAATCGCGGCAACGGCAAGGCTTACTGCGACCATGAACGTACTGATCACAACATCAAGGTGGAAATCACCCGCCCTTAAAAGGCTGAATGCAAAGATAAACACGCAGATGCCGAGTACGATCCAACTCAACACCTTGCTCAGTTGAGCAAGTTTTATCTGCAGCGGGGTCTGCCCGTCTTCGGCAGCGGAGAGCGCATCTGCGATCTTGCCCATTTCCGTATCCATCCCTGTGGCGGTAATGACGGCGCGGCCGCGGCCATATACGACCGTGCTCCCCATGTAGACCATGTTGTGCCTGTCTCCCAGCGGGACATCAGCATCGCCGGCGTCAATGGCGTCTGCGCTCTTTTCTACAGGAACGCTTTCGCCGGTCAGTGCGGCTTCTTCTGCCTTCATGCTGGCGGATTCCAGGATGCGCGCATCCGCCGGGACGGCATCGCCGGCTTCAAGAACGATCACATCGCCCGGGACGAGCAATTCGCTTTTGACGGATATCTGCCTGCCGTCGCGCAGAACTTTGCTTGTTGCCGCGGTCATCGCCTGAAGCGCTTCGATTGCCTTTTCAGCCTTGCTTTCCTGATAGACGCCCAGCACTGCGTTGATGAGCACAACGATCAGGATGATGAACACATCCGCAAAGCTTTCGCCGCTGTATGCTGCGGTGATGCCGGAAACCGCAGCTGCCGCAAGCAGGATGAGGATCATGGGGTCCTTCAGCTGCGCGATAAAGCGCTGCAGCAGCGTCTCCTTTTTCGCTTCGGCGAGCTTGTTTGGGCCGTGCTCTGTAAGCCGCTTTTCTGCCTCATGCGCAGACAGGCCTTCCTGCTCGGAACCAAGGTCGGCAAGCACTCTTTGGGAGTCTTCGCAATAGTACTTCAATTTGTGATCCCTTTCCTTTCATTAATCTATCATTTAATATTTCTCGCTGCTATAATGAAAAAACTCATGTGCAGAAAAATTCTGCACATGAGTCTCGTTTTTTCATTTAAGCCAGGCGCAAGCGCCATGATGTTGGACTTAAACCATGTAAAACATGGTAACTACTCCCTCATGGAAATATTAAGTTATAATATTAATTATACGCGGCCGGAAGAAAAAAGCAAGGGAGGAAAACAACGAAAAATGTGGAAAAACTGTGAAGATGAATGCCGGCACATTATGTTCACTCGAATATGTCCCTTGTTGCGGGCTTTTCTTCGCGCGGGAAAATGCTGAGTGTCGCGCCATCGTATGCGGCGAGCGCGATGGAAGAGGCGTCCTCATAACTTTGCGCGTTCAGCTGCTTTTCAAGCCAGGTTTCATTGAACCCCACCGCTTTCAGGTTGTCATGCAGGATGAAGCCATCAAGGATCAGGCTGACGGAGAGGTTTTCTTCCTGTAGCGTCAGCTGCATGTCCTGCGGCTGGACGGGGCGTGCCTCTGCCTTTGGCATAAAGCTCAGTTTGCCGTTTGCTTCCAGCAGAACGGCCTGCAGGTCATTCAGGTCGAAAAAACCATTTACGCGGCATTGCATCAGAAATTCTGAAAGGTCAATGTGTGCCTTTTTCAGGTTGGCACGGTAGAATTTCCCGCGGCTGAACAAAAGAAGGCTTTTGCCGGACAAAGCGCGCCGTGCACGAAGGCTTTTGCTTGTTGCGAGTGAGATCAGCACTGTAACAGCTGCATAAACCAATATCGCAAGAAGTGGTTTCAGTATGTCCTCCTGTGCGGTTGCCATTTCGGCTGCAATGGAGCCTATTGTAATGCCGCACACATAGTCGAACATGCTCAGCTGGGACATCTGCCGGTTTCCCATCAGCTTTGTGGCGATGAACAATACGACGATCGATGTGAACGCGCCTAAGCCAATCTGTACGAAATCGTTCAATTCCAGTTCCAACATTCTGTCTCCTTTTGCCGCGCTTCCCGGCAGCTTTTTTTGTGGGCAAGGTTATGGTATAATCAATATAATATCTGGTGCAGACACGGAGGCGAGTTCTATGGCGTTCTTTTCCGAAGGATACACAAAAAGCAAGTTGATGGTGCTTTTCTTTTTGAACGAACTCTCCGTTGATCTGACCAAGGAGCAGATCGCAACGTTTTCAGCGGCATATGAGCTGATCCCATATTTCGAGCTGCAAAGTGCGATCTATGAGCTGGAAGAAGAAGGCTTCCTTGCAGCCGTGCCGCGCCCGTATGGCCAGGCATACTGCCTTACACCGAAGGGCAAGGAGACGCTCGGCATGTTCGTGGAGCGTCTGCCGCAGTCGGTTCGGGATGACCTTACGGATTATGCCAATGCCTGCCGGGAAAAACTGCGCAGGGAAACACAGTTTTCATCGGCAAGCGAAAAGGCCGGCATGGGCGGAGCATACCGCACAACGTTGCGCGCCATGGAGCTGAACGGCGAGCTGCTCCAGATCTCGATCCTTCTTCCGGACGCTGCTTCAGCAAAGCATGCAGCGGCCGTCTGGCCTGAGCGGGCACAGGCGATCTACACTGCAATCCTTTCCGAGCTGATGAAAAAAGAGGAGGAGTAACCTGCCTTAAATGAAGGCAAGAAGCTGCTCCATATGCCTGACATGGGCGCTCTTGAGCCGTTCGCCCAACTGAAGCACTGCTTCTTCGGCGGATTTTGCTTCATTGAGCGCTTTTGTGATGTCGATCAACCCTGTCACATTGCCGCGCACCAGCATTTCCGCCATATGGGATGAGGTTTTGTCGATCCTGAGATGCAGCGCAATCGAAGAGAAGATGGATTTCTTTTCGAACGGGCCATATTCCTGTGCCAGCATTCCGTGTTGGTTGAGCATCTCGTGCGCCTCCTGCATGAGCATGTGGTATGCAGTAAAATGCTCTGCCATGAGGTTGCGGAAGGAAGCATCCTCACAATACCGGATGAGCCTGCCGATGATTGCACGCTCAAGTTCGGCGTTTTTGTAAATTTCCAATAAAAGTTCAGCGTTTTGATCCATGCTGTGATCACCTCCGCGCTTAGTTTCGGATATCGCGGGGGAAAATATGCGCGCTTGCCAGCGCGCAGTACAGTGTATTATACTATAATGTGGATATTGGTGGCATCAAACACAAGATTTGGTGTTGCAAACGGAGGAAAAGAATGTCAAAGGATTATAGCGTAAGCGACATCAAAGTTATGGAAGGCCTCGAGGCAGTTCGCATGCGGCCTGGCATGTATATCGGCAGCACGGGAATCCGCGGCCTGCACCATATGCTTTGGGAGATCGTGGACAACGCTGTGGACGAGGCAGCAAACGGGTATGCAAACGAGATCTCCATTACGCTGCATCGGGATTATTCAGTAACGGTTGAAGACAATGGCCGCGGCATCCCCGTGGGCATTCATGAAAAACTGGGTGTGAGCGGCGTTGAAGTTGTTTTCACGCAGCTGCATGCAGGCGGGAAGTTTGATAACGATGCTTATGGGTATTCCGGCGGCCTGCATGGCGTCGGCGCGTCGGTCGTCAATGCGCTTTCCGAATGGGTGGAGGTCGAAGTATGCACTGAAGGCCGTGCATATGCTCAGAAGTTCCGCAGTTACCGCGACAGCACCGGAAAGATGCATTCCGGAGAACCGATGGCACCGCTTGCAGAAACGGGCAGGACGCGCCGGCAGGGCTCAAAGATCTCTTTTTTGCCGGATAAGGAAGTGTTTGAGACGCTTGAAATGAATTATGATACCATCGTTAAGCGCCTGCGTGAGCTTGCTTACCTCAACCGAGGCATCCTGTTTCGGATTTCGGACGAACGGGAGCGCGGGAAGCAGAAGAATGCTGAATTCAAGTTTGAAGGCGGCCTTTCGGACTTTGTGAAATACCTGAATGAAGATAAGACCCCGCTCTATGAAGAACCGCTGCACTTCCGCGGAAAGAAGGATGACATCCTCGTTGAGATCGCGATGCAGCACAACGATGGATATTCTGAGAGCATTTTCTCTTATGTCAACAACATTCCCACCACGGAAGGCGGTACGCATGAGACTGGCTTTAAAGCTGCTCTCACGAAGATCCTGAACGATTATTGCCGCAAAAGCGGCATCCTGAAGGACAAGATGCCGTCGCTTTCCGGGGAGGATTTCCGCGAAGGCCTCACTGCGGTGATCTCTCTGAAGATGCGCAGCATCCAGTTTGAGGGGCAGACGAAAACACGACTTGGCAACACGGAAGCCCGCCCTGCGGTGGAATATGTGATGAACGAAATGCTGGTGCCGCTGCTTGAAGATCTGAAGAATGCAGACACTGCAAATAAAATCGCAGAAAAGGCCATGAAGGCTGCACATGTGCGAGAGACAGCGCGCAAGGCAAAGAACATGGCGCGGGAAAAGAGCAAGCTTGAGAATGCACCGCTTGTGGGCAAGCTCTCCAGCTGCACGGGGCGCAACGCGCTGCTTAACGAACTTTTCATCGTGGAGGGTGATTCTGCCGGCGGAAGCGCAAAGCAGGGGCGCGACAGGCGCTTTCAGGCCATTCTCCCTCTGCGCGGAAAGCCGCTCAACGTGGAAAAGAAACGGCTCGATCAGGTGCTTGCAAATGAGGAATTCCGCTCCATAATCACTGCGCTTGGGACGGGTATCGGCGAGAGCTTCAACCTTGCAAACCTGAAATATAACAAGATCATCATCCTTTCCGATGCTGATCAGGATGGCGCGCATATCCGGGCGATCCTGCTGACGTTCTTCTATCGCTATATGCGCGAATTGATCATGGATGGGCATGTGTACATCGGCCAGCCCCCATTGTATAAGATCCAGCGGGGAAAGGACGCCCAATATGTTTATGATGATGCTGCGCTTGCAAAGGCGCTCAAAGGCGTTGGAAAGAACTATACGCTGCAGCGCTATAAAGGCTTGGGCGAGATGAACCCGGAACAGCTTTGGGAAACCACCATGAACCCGGAGCACCGCTCCCTGGTGCAGGTAACAATCGAAGATGCGGCGGATGTTGAGCACATCGTTACAATCCTCATGGGAGACAAGGTCGCGCCGCGCAAGGAATACATCAGCGAGTTTGCGGACTTCAACAAGTTCGATACGTTTGAAAGCCGGGTTGCAGCGCAGCCCGTACGGCAGGAGGGATAACGCGTTATGGCAAAGAACAACGATTTACCGCCCGCGGTTTCAGGGGAAAAGGTCGTCATTCGCTGCATGGAGGATGTGATGCACAACTCCATGATCCCGTATGCGGAGCACGTCATTCTCGAACGCGCGCTTCCGCGTGTTGAGGATGGCCTCAAGCCAGTGCAGCGCCGCATCCTGTTTACAATGATGGGGCTTGGTGTAACGCCGGATAAGCCGCACAGGAAGAGCGCACGCATCGTGGGTGACTGCCTCGGTAAATACCATCCGCATGGCGACAGTTCGGTTTATGATGCGATGGTGCGCCTTGCGCAGGATTTCAACATGCAGATGCCGCTTGTGGATGGGCATGGTAATTTCGGCTCTGTGGATGGAGACAGCGCAGCTGCCATGCGTTACACGGAAGCGCGGATGACGCCGCTTGCGCTCGAGCTTCTGCGCGACATCGAAAAAGATACCGTCAAGTTCAGCCTGAACTTTGATGATACGCAGAAAGAGCCGGATGTGCTGCCCGGACGCTTTCCAAACCTGCTCGTAAACGGTGCAAGCGGAATCGCCGTCGGCCTTGCAACGAATATCCCGCCGCATAATTTCAACGAAGCGATCAACGCTGTCATCGCGCAGATCGACGATCCGGATATCTCGCTCAGCGCTCTCATGAAGATCATTCCGTGTCCGGATTTTCCGACGGGCGGATATCTCCTTGATTCCGAAGAGATCCGCACTGCCTATGAAACGGGGCGCGGCAAGCTGACGCTGCGCGCAAAGACCGAGATCGAAACGCTGAAAAACGGCAAAAAGCTCATCGTTGTTCATGAGCTGCCATATCAGGTGAACAAGGCGAAGGCGCTCGAGGAGATCCTCCGCGTTGCACAGGAAAAAAAGACGCTCTTTGCAGGGATCAGCGATATTCGGGATGAATCGGACCGCATGGGGATGCGTGCTGTTATCGAAGTCAAGAAGGACGCGGATGCAGAAAAGATCCTGCAATATCTTTATAAATATTCGGATCTGCAAATTACGTTTGGCGTGAATATGGTCGCGATCGCTGAAGGAAAGCCGCAGCAGATGGGGCTAAAGCAGATGATCGCGCATTATATCGCGCATCAGGAGAACGTTGTTACGCGGCGCACACAGTTTGACCTTGATGCAGCCGAACGGCGCGAGCATATTCTGGAAGGCCTTATGGTGGCTATCCTGAATATTGACGCGGTGATCGCGCTCATCCGCGCGTCCAAAACGCCGAAAGAAGCACGGGACGGCCTGATGCAGCGCTTCAACCTGAGTGAGATCCAGGCGCAGGCAATCCTCGATCTTCGTCTCCAGCGGCTGACAAATCTGGAGCTGCTTGCGATCGAAAAAGAATATAAGGAAGTGAAAAAGAAAATCCGGGAGCTTAAGGCGATTCTCGGTTCAGATGAAAAACTGCGTGCGGTCATAAAAACGGAACTGATCGAGATACGCGACCGTTACGGTATCCCCCGGCGTACGCAGCTGATCCAGGCGGAAAAGACGATTGCCACACCGGAGCTCGAAACAAAGATCTCAGAAGAAGCCGTTGTTCTGCTGCTCGATGGCGCGCGAATCCGCCGCATGCCAAAGCGCACACAGCCGATGGAGGGTGAACGTGTCATTACGGCTGTTGAAACCAGAACGGACAGGCGCATCAAGTTCTTTACGAACCTCGGCGCATGCTTTACCTTGGCTGTGGATGAGATCCCGGAATCCAAGCCGGGCGGGCGGCCGATCAACCTGAATTCCATCCTGACGCTTGAAAAGGATGAGATGGTGGTCACATGCATGGAAGAGCCGCAGGCCGGTGCGCTGTACTTCTTTACGAAGCAGGGTAACATAAAGCGTACGGAAGCTGCGGAGTACCTGACGCGCACACGCCGCGTACAGGCGATCTCCTTGAAGGAAGGCGATCAGCTGCTTGGCGTGCAGCCGCGCTCCGCGGATACGATCCTTCTTATTACAAAACTTGGCATGAGTATTCGCTTTGAAACGGATACCGTTCCGGAAATGGGCCGGGTTGCAGGCGGCGTGAAGTGCATTAAACTGGATGCGGGGGATGAGGTCTGCTTCTTTGAGCAGATCGGAGAGGATGGAGAGATCCTTGTTCTGACCGACCGCGGCTACGCAAAACGGAGCTTTGTGTTTGATTATGATATCCAGGGGCGCAACGGCAAAGGGCTTAAGACATTTGACTTTAAGAAAAATGGCAGCAACGGCACTTGCATTGCTGCGGCCTTCCATGTGAAAATGCCGTTTGACTTTGTGGTGGAGCAAAAGCACGGCACGAAGACGGAAGTTAATACGGAGCTTGTGCGTATCGATGCACGTGCCGGCAAGGGCATGCTTCTCGTCATGACGCTACTGGATGATGTTGTGACCTGCGCATATCAAAAGCAGGCGGATGACACATAACAAAAGCGCTTTGTTCATACTTATAACCATTCCAAACGAATGGAGAAGAAGTGATGGACAAAGGATACGAGAACAACCGCGCGTTCATGGCGGGAACGATCGTGGGAGAAGTAACGCTGGATCATACGTTGTATGGTGAGACATTCTATCTGGCACACCTTGCGATTCCGCGGTTAAGCGGTGTAATGGATGTTCTGCCGCTTGTCATTCCAGGGCGGCTGATGGACGGTGCAATGCCCCGGGAAGGGGAGGCCATCGAAGTGGAAGGGCAGGTGCGCTCTTATAACAGACGCGCGGGAGAAGGAAGCCGCTTGATGGTCACGCTTTTTGCGCGGAGCATCCGGCTGCTTCCGGAGGAAGCGTTTGTGCCGCGAAACGAGGTTGCCTTGAACGGCTATCTCTGCAAGCCGGCAAATTACAGAACAACACCGTTTTCCCGCGAGATCGCAGACCTGCTTCTTGCCGTGAACCGGTCTTACCATAAATCGGATTATTTGCCATGCATTGCGTGGGGGCGGAATGCGCGGTTTGCACAAAGCCTTTCTGTGGGCGGGAGGGTGTTCCTGACCGGAAGGCTGCAAAGCCGCGTTTACCAGAAATGCTGCGAAGATGGGGCGGTTGTAGAGCGCACAACGTATGAGGTCTCCTGTTCGTCACTCGAACGGATTCTATAAATTTCAGAAGATGCAAAGGAGAAAACTATGCGTATTGTTCGGGCAAAGTACCAAGGCGAAGTGTTTTACGCGATTTTGGAAAAGGATGCCGTGGAACGGTTGAACGGAGCGCCGTATGACGGCATCGTGCGGGATGGGAGGAAGTATTCCGTTGAAAATGTGCAGCTTCTGGCGCCGGCTGAACCCACAAAGATCGTTTGTGTCGGCAAAAACTACAAGGCGCACGCGGATGAAATGAAGGAAGGGCAGCCGGAGGAACCTTTGCTGTTCCTGAAGCCAAACACCTGCATTGTGGGCAATGGCGATGATGTCGTTTACCCTGCACAGAGCAAGCGCGTGGATTATGAAGCCGAGTTGGGCGTAGTGATCGGCAAGAAGGCGCATGAAGTAGAACCAGGCCATGCTGCCGAATATATCTTCGGCTATACCTGCCTCAATGATGTAACCGCGCGGGATATCCAAAAAGGCGACGGCCAGTGGACGCGCGGCAAAGGATTCGATACCTTCTGCCCGATCGGCCCATGGATCGAAACGGAGCTTGATGCTGGGAATACGCGCATCCGTTCCATACTCAACGGCGAGGTGCGGCAGGATTCCACAACTGCCATGATGACCCACAGCATCGACAAGTTGATCTGCTATATGTCCGCCTGCATGACACTGCTTCCGGGTGACATCATTGCAACCGGAACGCCGGAAGGCATCGGACCGATGCAGCGTGGCGATGTGATCGAAGTTGAGATCGAAGGGATCGGAACGCTGAAAAACAGGATCGTATGATGTGCTCACGGTGAATCTGAAAAACAAAGGAAAAACGCCTCATGGCAATGGATGGTTTGAATCTGCATGCATCGTTGATCGAGATGCAGCAGTTGATTGGCGGAAAGATCGATAAAGTGCAGCAGCCTGAGCGGGACGAACTGCTGCTTGGCGTACATACGGCAAACGGCAACTTTAAGCTGCTGCTTTCCGCTTCAGCAGCGAATACGCGCGCGCACCTTACACAGGTGAAACGCACAAATCCGGCTGATGCCCCGATGTTTTGCATGCTGCTACGCAAACGGATTGCGGGCGGAAAGATCATTTCGGTCGATCAGCCGAATCTTGACCGGGTGCTTGTGATAACCATTGAAGCACAGAATGACCTCGGCGATCTTGTACCATATCAGCTCATTTCGGAGATCATGGGCAAGCATTCCAACATCGTCCTTGTGAATGAGCGTGGCATGATTGTGGATGCGATCCGCCACGTAGGCGTGGGCATGTCAAACGTGCGGCTGATCCTTCCAGGATTGCCCTATGAATTGCCGCCGCAGCAGGCAAAGAAAAATCCTCTTACTGCATCAGAAACTGACTTTGCGCTTGCTCTCTCGCAGGAGGGGCGCATCGACAAACGGCTTTCCGGGGCTTTTTTCGGCCTTGCGCCTGCGATGGCCGCTGCGCTTGCTGCGCGCGTAACGGAGAAGACCTCCTGTGAATCGCTCAGCGAGCTGGAACGCAGTTTGCTGGCCGAAAGCCTGTTTGTGTTTTACCGCGCATTTGCGGCAGGCGAGTTTACACCCACGCTTGCGGTAAACGAATTTAGCGAACCGATCGCGGTATATCCGTTTGTCCCGGCAGGGGTGCCATCCTGCCCGGCTGAGAGCATCGGCGCGGCGTTTGACGCGTACTGTGCACAGCATGATGTTTTTGAACGGATGCAGCGCCACGGGGCGTCCGTGCGCCGCGTGCTGCAAAACAACATCGAACGGTGTGAGAAAAAGCTTGCTTTATATGCGGAGGCGATGAACGCCACGGAGAGCATGGAACGTTGTCGGCTTTATGGTGAACTGCTCACGGCGAACATGCATGCACTCCGGCAAAACGGGAAAGAGGCGGCTGTCCTCAATTATTACCTTGACCCGCCGGAAATGGTCGAGATCCCGCTTGATCCGCGTTTCAGCGTTGGTGATAATGCCCAGCGATATTATAAAAAATATCAAAAAATGAAGGCTGCACGCGATATGGCAGGCGCTCAGCGGGAGCAGGCGCTCACAGAGCTTGCGTATCTTGAAGGCCAGCTCGATAACCTCGGCAAATGTGTGAGCGATACGGAACTTACTGAGCTTGTGGATGAACTGCGTGAGCAGGGTTATCTGAAGCGGGAAAAGGGCGCAAAGAAGCCACAGAAGCATGCGGCAACGAAACCCATGTGCTTTGCTTCGTCGGATGGGCGTGCGCGCATTTATGTTGGCAAGAATAACCGCCAAAACGACGCGCTGACACTGCGCTTTGCCGAAGGAAACGACATTTGGCTGCATACGAAGAATATTCCGGGATCGCACGTAATCATCAAGTGTGAAGGCGAATTGAGCGAGCAGACGCTCTTTGAAGCAGCTATGCTTGCTGCATATTACAGCCGCGCCCGGGGAAGCGAGAATGTCCCTGTGGATTATACGCCGAGAAAGTATGTGAAGAAGCCTGCCGGGGCAAAGCCTGGCATGGTGATCTACACTACGAACAGAACGGCGTATGTCACGCCTGATGAGGCAAGCATCAAAGCGCTGAAGCCGATTGCGCCATAGTCATGTAAAACGCTATAACTGAAAACATCGGTATTTTCCCTCCGGACATCGAATAAGCATAAGTAAACAAAGATGAACGGAGGGGTCTTTATGCTCAAAAGGCTTTTGTGCGGCTTTGCCGCGATATTGCTGCTTATTGGTGCCGCGGGCTGCAGAAAAAAAACGGCGGAGGAACCGCCCGCGGGCGAAATGGATGGGGAAAACCTGGAGCACAATGCAGATGCGGGGGATGAAGGGTTTCGGCGCACGGTGCTGTATTATGCAACGGATGACGGTTTTATCGTGCCTGTGATGAAGATGATTCCCTGGGAGGAAGGCATCGGGAAAGCTGCGCTTAGCTATTTGCAGGATACGGAAGCAAACCGTGCGTCTGCAGCGCTGATGGGGCTGCAGACGGTCATCCCAGCGGGAACTTCACTTTCCCTGCGCATCGGGAACAACGGGGAGGCAACGCTTGACCTTGCGGGCTTTACTCCGCATGATTCGGCGCAAGCGGAGCGCGCGATGGTGACTGCAGTTGTGAATACACTCGCTGAGTTTTCTTCCATTGATTCCGTGCGCATTACGATGGATGGCCGAAAGATTTCCACACTGCCGAACGGCACGAATGTGAAGCAGGCCATGACGCCCTTTGCGCTGAATACAGAGAACGGGGATATCAGCGCGAGCACAGAGGGAGCAGTGGCGCTCACACTCTTTTTCCCAAACCGCAGCGCGAGCCTGAACGTGCCGGTAACGCGTTATACGGAGGATGGAGCTACGATCGAAACGGCAATGCGTGCCTTGATCGAAGGGCCGGAAAACGATTCGCTGTTGTGCTGCTTCCCGGAAGGCACAGAACTTATTTCTGCCGATCTGTTTGACGGTGTCGCGACCGTAAACGTGAGCGCAGAGTTCCTTTCTGCACAGTATACGGAAGGCTTGGATGCGGCAGCATATACTACGATGTATCTTACGGCGAATGCGCTGCAGCCGGTTTATGAGCTCAACGTTCTTGTGGAGGGAGAACCATATGAATTCAGCACATCCATCATGGCGCCCATGTATGCGAATGAATTCATTTCCTGAGCGTAGCATTCCGGGTGGCTGAATCGGAGAAAGTGTGCTAATATAATTGGGACGCGGTAGAAGCGCGTCCCAATTAATTTATACAAACGGAGAACATGAGATGAAGCTTGTTATCGCATCCAACAACGCACACAAAGTTGCGGAGATCAAGGCGATCCTTGCGCCGTATTTTGATGAGATTCTGTCCTTGCGGGATGCCGGCATCACGATCGATGTGGTGGAGGATGGCGACACGTTTGAAGCGAATGCCCGCAAGAAGGCGGAGGAGGTGCTTGCTGTTGCAGCTGCGGATGCGGTTCTTTCCGATGACAGCGGCCTGATGGTGGATGCGCTTGGCGGTGCGCCGGGCGTGTACAGCGCGCGGTATGCGGGCGAGGGGCATGATGATGCTGCAAACAACGCAAAGCTGCTTGAAGCCATGCAGAATGTGCCGGATGACGCGCGCACCTGCCGCTTTGTGAGCGCGATCGCGCTTGCACGCCGTGGCCGTGAGACGCTCGTTCGCCTGGGAAAAGTAGAAGGCATGCTCCTGCGTGCACCGCGCGGCACATCCGGCTTTGGATATGATCCGCTGTTCTATTATGTGCCCGCTGGGAAAACCTTCGCGGAACTGGATGCTTCCGAAAAAAACCTTGTCAGCCACAGAAAACGCGGCCTCGAGGCGGTACGCGCTGCGCTTGAGGAAGAACGGGCATGATGCGCGTTGGCGTGATCAGCGATACGCACGGCGTTTCCTTTGGAATCACGCGGGCTTTGCGTGCGATCCCGGATGCGGAAGCATGGATCCACCTCGGAGATTTTGCGGCGGATGCGCATATCCTTGAACGGGAAGCCGGCGTACCCGTACACTCCGTACGTGGAAACTGCGATCTTGACACGCGCGTCCCCGCCGAGTTGGTTTTAACGCTCGGGGGCGCGCGCATCCTTCTGTGCCATGGGCATCAATACGCTGTGCGTTATGACAGGACACGCCTCTTTTACCGCGCTGAGGAGCTCGACTGTGCAGCCGCGCTTTATGGGCATACGCATGTTTCCCTGCTGGAAGCAAGTGGTTCTATCCTTGCCCTGAATCCCGGGAGCCCAGCTTTGCCGCGGGAAGGACGTGCGCCTTCCGTAGCTTTGCTCAAAATCGAAAACGGGGAGCTGTTTCCGGAGATCGTGCTGGTATAAAGGCGCACGAACGCTATGCATGTGTGCGCCAAAGCACGAGCTTCTTTTCCAGATAAGCAACTCCATAATACATAATCGCTGCAAGCACGCAGAGTACAACGATGCTTGCCATAACGAGATCAAGCTTGAACACCTGCCCGCCATAAACGATCAGATACCCCAAACCTGCCTTTGAAACGAGATATTCGCCAACGATCACGCCGACCCAGCTCATGCCGACGCTGATTTTCAGCGCGCTCATGATGGTAGGGACAGAGGCGGGGAGGACGACCATGGTGAAGATCTGCAGCTTGCTTGCGCCAAGCGTGCGCATCAGGAGCTGCTTTTCTCCGGTGATCTCATTGAACCCAACAAGCACGCTCATGATGGTCACAACAAGCGAGATCAGAAGTGCCATTACGATAATGCTTTTTACGCCGGCGCCGAACCAGACGATCAGGATGGGCCCGAGCGCGATCTTCGGCAATGCATTCAGCACCACAAGATAGGGGTCGAGAATGCGCGAAAGCGTGCGGCTCCACCAGAGCAGAACGGCAATAAGCGTACCAAACAATGTGCCAAGCACAAAACCGACCACGGTTTCGAATAACGTGATCCCGATATGCCGAAACAGCTCGCCGTTTGCATTGAGCCGCAAGAGCGTATTCCAAATGCGGGAGGGCGAACTGAAGATGAACGGATCGATCAACCCTGTATGAGCAAAAGCCTCCCACAGTAGGATAAAGCCGATCAGGATCAGATAGCGCGCGCAGGAAACAAAGCGATTCTTTCGCGCAATCGCTTGCAGATACGCCGCATGCTCTTTGGAGCAGTTATCGGGCAGCTGTTTCTTCATAGCTATCAAGCTCCTTCCAGATCATGTCGAAGTAGTCCTTGAATTCCGGCGCATTCCGCCTGCCAAGCGGCGTGTTTTCCCCTGAAAGGCGGATGATATGCTCCTGCTTCAGCGTTGCCGGACGGCTCGAAAAGACAAGCACACGGTCGCTCATGGAGATCGCTTCCGAAATATCATGCGTAACGAGAAGCGCAGTTTTCCCTTCGCTGCGCAGGATGGCATGGATCTCATCCGCTACGCGGAGGCGCGTTTGATAGTCGAGCGCGGAAAAAGGTTCATCGAGCAACAGAAGCTCCGGCGAGGTAGCGAGCGTGCGGATCAAGGCAACCTTTTGCCGCATCCCGCCTGAAAGTTGACGCGGATAGTGATCCCGGAATTCGGAAAGGCCGTATGTTGCGAGCAGCGCGAGCGCATATGCCCGGTTTTCCGGCGTTGCCATATGCTTCACCTCAAGGCCAAGCATGATGTTTCCCTCGATTGTACGCCAATCCAGCAAATGATCCCGTTGGAGCATATATCCGGGCCGTTTATTGTCATAAATCCGGATCTCGCCTTCCGACGGTTCCATCAATCCGGCGAGAAGGGAAAGAACGCTTGTCTTTCCACAGCCGGATGGCCCGACGATCGCAACGAACTCTCCTTTGTTTACCTGAAAGCTCAGGTTCTCGATCGCACGCGTTTCAGCGGTCGGTTCATGGTATGTAAGGCAAATATTTTTTGCTTCTACAAGCGTATCGGCCATAGCTGTCCTCCATAAATGCAAGAGTGATATACGATACTGTATTCTTTAACAGGTTTCCGCGTGAACCGTTCATCAGAGGTATGCGTATATTGAAACATGGAAAGGGGGAGAGCAGATGCAAAGAAGGCCTGCCATGGTGCATATCAAAAGGCGATGCGTAAAACGCAGGTCGCTGCGCTGCGCGCTGCTGTTCCTGCTGATCGTTATCATATTGCTCTGCTGTGGAATCGGTTTTTTTCTTTCACTGCTGCTTTCCGGAGCAGTTGTGCTGATTGTTCAGTTACTGCTTCGTTCATAAAAATGAAGAGAAAAAGAAAGACGGCGCATTGCGCCGTCAAAAAGTCTAGTGGTGAGATTAGAAGCTGCGTTCAACCTTGCCGGAACGAAGGCAGCGAGTGCAAACGTTCATTTTACGCGGCGTACCGTTGACAACGACACGAACGGTCTGAACGTTGGGAGCCCAAGCGCGCCTAGTCTTCCTGTTGGAATGGCTGACCAGATTGCCGGACATCACTCCTTTATTGCATACTTCGCAAAACTTACCCATGCTTTTACACCTCCTTACCGACTGTAAGCGTAACGTTCGTAATCAAACATTGCTATTTTATCATGCCGCATACGCTTTTGCAAGCATTTCTTGAAGTTTTTGGCGTGCAGAGCGCTTTATAAAAAATAGTAGAATTTTTCTCTCTGCCGCAAGATGATTTTAGGTCGGTTGAGGGATTAGAAAACGCCGGAAACCCGCATAAACTCTATGTTTTTGCGCGTTCTCGGCGTTTCTTTTATCGCCTGTGTTAGTGGTGCTT
>JALFDW010000045.1 GCA_022778545.1 bacterium
AATATCGCCCGTGACGACAACGCGCGATCCCTCGCCAAAGCGCGTCAGGAACATCTTCATTTGCTCGATGGTGCAGTTCTGCGCTTCATCCAGGATGATATACGCATCGCTGAGCGTGCGCCCGCGCATATACGCAAGCGGAGCCACTTCGATCACGCCGCGCTCGCTCAGGCTTTTGAAGCTTTCCGCGCCGAGAAAATCGTAAAGCGCATCATACAGCGGCCTGAGATACGGGTCGACTTTATTTTGCAGGTCGCCCGGCAGGAAGCCGAGCTTTTCTCCCGCTTCCACGGCAGGGCGCGTCAGGATGATCTTTTCCACTTCCTTATTTTTATAGGCAAGCACCGCCATCGCCACCGCAAGGTACGTTTTCCCCGTTCCTGCCGGCCCGACGCCAAACACAACGGTGTGGCGTTTCAGAGCGGAAACGTATTTTTTCTGGCCAAGCGTTTTGCACTTGATGCGCCTGCCCTTGTTCGTGAACGCCACAACATCGTCAAGGAGTTCCGTGATGAGCTCCGCGTTGCCTTCCTTTGCGAGGTCGACCGCGTAACGGATGCGGCTGCGGTCGATCGTCTCGCCGCGGCGCAACGTCATAAGCAGCTTGTCCGCAACCTCGGCAGCAAGTTCTGCACTCGCTTCTTCGCCTTCGATGCGGATGCAGTCCGCTTCCGTACGGATGCGCGCGCCTGTTTCATCTTCAATGATCTTCAGGTTTTCATCAAACACGCCAAAGAGGCGGATCAACTCATCCATGGATTCCACCGGCACGGTGCGCACCGTAACGGCAGCGCCCGGTACACCGGCCTGCAATTCATCCGAAGAGCGTTTTTCCTCTTCCGGGTTCAGCAAATCAATCCTGTTCTCCATGCGGCTCCTTAATTTCCTTTGTTTCACCAATATTTTCTTCCGTCGTGATGAAGACCGTCGCCCGCACGGCGCCATTCTCCAGCAAGACCGTTTCGCTCTTTTTTGAAAGTATGCGCGCACCCTTCGGAAGCATTTCCGTTGCAGCGCGTTCCGCCTTTTGCAGCGCTGCTTTCTCCAGTTCTTCCTGCGTTGCAGCCGCCTCTCGCTCCGCAAGCGCATAAAGCCGGATCTGCTCTACCGTAAGCGGCAAAAAGCAGTTGTTGAGTAAAAAGCCGCCGGCTCGCTCTTCCCGCACTGTTTCCCACGCTTCATCGCCATGAAAGCACTTTGAAGGCAGCTCCCATCCAAACAGGCTGATGCGCGTTTGTGTGCGTGTCTCCCCCGTTTCCGCAGGTTTGAGAAGCGTCGGCCCAACAGTTGCCTCAAAGCTGTAAAGCACTGTTGCGATCACTTCGCCTCGAGCATGCGTCAGAAGCGTGTTCTCTTCATCGCTGCGCAGCACGCCGGTGATGAGCTCCTGCCCGGCAAGCACCGCATCCCCGACATGCACCTTCGCTTTTCCGTCATATACCGTAATGCCTGTGATCACGCCATCCTTTGCGGCACAGATGCTCGCAGGCGTTTCATTGCCGGCAGGAGGAAGTTCGGGGATCGCTTCTGCCTCTTTCAGGGACACAAGCAGCGTAACGCCAAAGAGCTTTGCCCCCGCCCAGGCAATCCGCGGATCGGACTCCATCAGCGCGCCGCCCAACTCCGATGTGTGCACTGCCGTACGCCATGCGCCAACGCGCACTTCCATTTCGTCCAGCGCAGCAAGCACGTCCGCTTCCTGCACCGTATCGCAGCCATCCACTTCAATAAACCAGATGCGCCGGGATGCCGCAACGAGGAGCGCCAGCACGACCACCCATCCATAGAGCAGGGCCTTGCGAAAGCGCAGTTTTGAAAGGCGCATGATCAGCCCGCGTTTTTCAAGGATACGCACACGCACATTCTGCCCGCGCAGGAGCGCATGCAATGCATAAAATCCCGCAACGCTTACCCGTGCCGTAATGGCAGCGGTGCCTGTGCGCCGCACATGCCAGATCTCAATGCCGGCTTGTACAGCAAGGTTCAGGAAGCGTTCCAAGCCTTTTCCTTTGATTTCAATGATAACATATCCGGCAACAGAATTCCATATGCCTGTCAACATCAGCTGCTCCCAAATGAGAATTCACAAACTATTCTTAATTTTTATCCATTCCATATCCGGCGCGGTCAGGATTCGTATTCCATGCTGCACAGGGCTCCTGCTACATATAGCCGTTCGGCCGAAAGCTCAAGAAGCGTGAGTGCACTGCCCGTAATGCGGAGGATGCCGCAGGCAGTATGCAGCCTGACGACACATTCCCCACATTCAAAGATACCCTTATGGTTTTCAATAAGCAGGATCCCCCTGCCATGCAGCGTCAGCTTCGGCTGGCCGGAAACCGCCTCATCCGGAAGGTCCAGCGCTTCCGCAATGCGCTTCCCCAACCGGATTTTCCGTTTTTTATTGGACATAGCAAACCGCCCCCATACAGGTCATGTGTATGCAGGGCGGCAGCGGAATAGTATTATGGCGTTATACAGCTCAGACGTATTTTCGCATGTGTTTGAGCGCGCTTTTTTCCAGGCGGGAGACCTGAGCCTGGCTGATCCCGATTTCGGAGGCAACTTCCATCTGCGTTCTGCCATGGAAAAAACGCAGTTCGATGATGCGCCGCTCGCGCGCGCCGAGCTTGTCAAGCCCACCTTCTATGGCAATGCTGTCCAGCCAGAGATCGTCCGAACTGCGCTCGTCGCGCACCTGATCCATCACATAGATCGCATCCCCATCGTCATGATAGATCGGCTCAAACAGCGACACCGGATCCTGGATCGCGTCCAAAGCGAACACAACATCCTCTTCTTTCATTTCGAGCGCTTTTGCGACTTCGCTGATATGCGGCTCACGCGCGTTTTCCTCCATGAGCCGGTTGCGCATCTGGAGCGCTTTATAAGCTGTATCGCGCAAAGAACGGCTTACGCGCATCGCCGTATTGTCCCGAAGATAGCGTCTGAGTTCCCCGATGATCATCGGAACGGCATAGGTGGAAAAGCGCACATCAAGCGCCAGGTTGAAATTGTCGATCGCCTTGATGAGGCCGATGCAGCCGACCTGAAACAGATCATCCATCTGTTCGCCGCGGCCGGAAAAACGCTGGATTACGCTGAGCACGAGGCGCAGGTTCCCCTGGATAAATTCTTCCCGCGCACCCTCATCCCCTTCCTTGATGCGTACAAGAAGCTCCCTGCTGCGCTTATGCGTCATCATAGGGAGCTTCGATGTGTCCACCCCGCAGATATCGACTTTGTTCAACGCCATCCCAAACACCTCCAAGGCCGCGCGCCCTGTGCGCGCTTTTATCCATAGGATTGCCCCGGAGGCACATCGTTATTCTGCTTTTACGCGGGGGATTTGCATTGAAGGCGGTGCAATATGCCCACCTGTGGGCATGAAGAAAGGCCGCTTGCAAGCGGCCTTTCTTTTAGGGTCATAGTTAGAACTTCGGGATCACAGCACCGTCATAGGTGGCTTCAATGAAGCTGCGGACGGTCTCGCTCTGAAGGACTTCGATGAGAGCCTTCGTCTTTTCGGTGTTCTCGTTGCCTTCCTTCACCGCGATGATGTTCGCATAGGTTTCGGCGGCAAGGGAGTCCTTATCCTCAGCGGCGATCGCATCCTTACCCACGGAAAGCCCGCCCTGGATGGCATAGTTGCCGTTGATGACCGCGAGATCAACATCCTGCAGGGAACGCGGGAGCTGCGCGGCCTCGATCTCAATGATGTCAAGATTCTTGGGGTTCTCCACGATGTCGATCTTCGTGGCAGTCATGCCGGCATCCTCTCTCAGTTTGATGAGTCCCTGCGCCTCAAGCAGCAGCAGTGCGCGGGCTTCGTTCGTGCCGTCGTTCGGGATGGCGATCTGTGCACCGTCCGCAAGCTCTTCCAGAGAAGCGGTCTTGCCCGGGTAGATGCCGAAGGGCTCATAGTGAATTGCCGCAACGGAAACGATGTGCGTACCATTATTCGCGTTGAAATCATCCAGATAGGGCTTGTGCTGGAAGAAGTTTGCGTCAAGGTCGCCATCCTCAAGCGCGGTGTTGGGCATTACATAATCCGTGAATTCAACGATCTCGAGTTCAAATCCTTTTGCCTTGAGCAGATCGCGGACCTGCTCAAGAATTTCCGCATGCGGCGTTACGGATGCGCCGACAACGATCGTGTGAGGATCCGTTTTGGACTTGGAGCAGCCAGCAAAAAGAGCGAGCGCTACAAGTGCTGCGAGTACGAGTGCGAGTGTCTTTTTCATGTTTCGTTTCCTCCTGAAAAAAATTTGAAATCTAATCTATCTTCTCCGCTTGTCAATCCGGGCTGCGATGTGCATGCCGACTTCCTGAAACACCTGCACGATGAGCACAAGCATAGCAAGCGTCACGAGCATCACATCCGACTGGTAGCGGTAGAGACCATAGTTTACGGCGATCGTGCCAAGGCCGCCGCCGCCGACAAAGCCGGCCATTGCGGAATAGCCGAGGATTGTCGTGATCGCAATCGCCGCGCCGACCGTAAGGGACGGTTTGGCTTCCGGGAGCATCACGCGGAGCACGATCTGCAACGGGGAGGCGCCCATGGACTGCGCCGCCTCGATCACCCCTCCATCCACCTCCTTGATGGAGGATTCCACCATCCGCGCAATAAACGGCGCGGAACCGATCACAAGCGGTACGATGGTGGCAGTCGAGCCGAGGGACGTTCCCACGATCGCCTTTGTTACTGGCGTAAGCGCAACAAGCAAGATCAGAAACGGCGCGCTGCGCAAAAGGTTAATCACAACGCCGAGTACGCGGTTGAGCACCTTCATGGGGCGAATACCGTCCTTATCGCTCACAACGAGCAGAACGCCGAGCGGGAGGCCGATGAGGTAAGCCACAAACGTTGAAACGAGCACCATGTAGAACGTTTCGGCCGCTCCTTCCAGGAACAGGTTCAGCATCGCTTTAGAGAACATCGTCCGTCACCTCCTCATAATGTACGTTCCGTTCATTCAGGTACGCTTCGATGCGGTTTACCGCATCCGCAGCCTCAGGGAGCTGCACAATCATCTGTCCCACAGTTTTTCCTTCAATAGCGCGCGTATTTGCAAAGAGGATGTTCACCGGAGCGCCGCAGGCAAGCACCATGTTGGCGATAACAGGCTCAAACGGCGTCATGCCATCGAAAACAATGCGCAGCATCCGTTGCTTCTTTGCGCCGAACGCCGGTGTATCCGCATTCTGCTCCCTGCCCGGGAACAGCAGCCGCCGCGCTGCTGCGGTCTTTGGCCGGCGGAAAATCTCTTCCACCTTGCCCATTTCCACGATGTGGCTTGCATCGAGGATCGCCACGCGGGAGCAGATTTCCTCCACAACGCGCATCTCATGCGTAATGACGATGACCGTGATACCAAGGCGCTCGTTGATCTCCTTCAAAAGTGCCAGGATGGAGCGTGTTGTCGTCGGGTCAAGCGCGCTTGTGGCTTCGTCGCACAGGAGCACTTTCGGCTCGTTGGCAAGTGCGCGGGCAATCGCAACACGCTGCTTCTGCCCGCCGGAAAGCTGCGCCGGATACGCATCGCGCTTATCGGAAAGGCCAACGACCTCAAGCAGCTCAGCCGCGCGCTTCTCTGCATCCCGCCGACTTACGCCCGCAAGCAGCAGCGGGAAACAGATGTTGTCAAGCGCCGTGCTCTGCATCAGCAGGTTGAACTGCTGGAAGATCATCCCGATCCCGCGCCGCGCCTGCCGAAGCTGCTTTCCCTTGAGCGAAGAAAGCTCCTGCCCGGCCACAATCACGCGCCCCTCGGTAGGCCGCTCGAGCAGGTTCATACAGCGCACAAGCGTGCTTTTTCCCGCGCCGGATAGGCCGATGATGCCGAAGATCTCCCCTTCATGAATCGAAAGATCGATGTTTTCAAGCGCCACAACATCCCCATTTTTGCCGGAGAAACGCTTCGTCAGCCCTTCGATGCGAATGATTTCCTTTTGTTCCATAAACACCTCGGAATTAAGCAGAATAAAAGGGCGGCGAGCTTGTGCTCACCGCCCATGTGATCATAAGGATCTCTCACATTTGCAGCCACACTGACCCGCACCGGACAACGCGATTTGAGCCGCACATCATCATGGACATGCAGCTCATGGGCATCATCATGGTCGCAAACACGGATTCCATAGGAAACTCCTTTGTTCAAGCATTAAAACGCTGTTATCATATCCCATTCCCAACGCTTTGTCAATGCAAAATTTTATGTTTTCCGTTCATATGCACATGCTTGACCCCGCCGCGCCGGCGTAGTATAGTCTCATTTGGTGTGATACTGTATCCCCTTTCGTCACACCAAAGGCACGGACAATACGGCAGAAAATGGAGTGACATGGAAATGGCGTTTTTCGGAAAAGTACTGAACCAGCAGCTTGTGCTGCTTTTGCTGGTGCTCGTCGGGCTCTCCGTCAAAAAGCTCCACATTTTAAACCGCGAATCCGAAAAGGCCGTTTCAAGTCTGCTTGTAAACGTGCTTCTCCCCTGCAACATCATCCATTCCTTTTTAGGGGATATCGCAGTCTCCGCGGAATTCGTGAAAAGCTGTCTCCTTGCCATTCTCATCGCAGCCTGCATCCAGGCAGTCTCCGTCTTTGCAGGCAAATGGCTGTTCCGCGCTTACCCGCAGGAAAAGCAGGCCGTCCTTCGCTATGGGCTCATCTGCTCAAATTCCAGTTTCGTGGGCATGCCGATCGCGGAGACGCTCTATGGAAGCCTTGGCGTGCTCTACACCTCCCTGTTCCAGATTCCCATCCGTTTCACGATGTGGACGGCAGGGCTTTCCCTGTTCACGGCCGTAGAAAAAAAGGATGCGTTCAAAAAGCTTGCAACGCATCCCTGTATCGTTTCCATTTTCATCGGCATTGTGCTGATGCTCACCCGGCTTGAGCTGCCGAAGTTTCTGAGCGACACGATCTACAGCATCAGCAGGACCACCGTCCCGATCTCCATGATCACAGTCGGCTCCATCATGGCGGATGCGGACGTAAAATCCCTGTTCTCAAAATCCATTCTTTACTATACTTTTCTGCGGCTCATCGCCTTCCCGCTCGTGGTTTACGGCATCCTGAAGCTGCTCGGTGCAGAAGCGCTGCTCATCAACATTGCCGTCATCATGACCGCAATGCCGGCGGGCGCCTCCACCTCCATCCTCGCAGAAAAATACGACGGCGACGCGCAATATGCAGCACAGCTTACCTTTTTCTCCACCCTGTGTTCGATCGCGACGATCCCGCTTATCAGCTTTCTCTTTTCATAAGGCCGAGGGCTAAGCGTCCGGCTTGCAGCCGTTTCCCCGCGTTTATCCTTCGCCCTTATATTTGCGGTAAGTCGCCATGCCGCCGCGGATATGGCGTTCCTCCTTGTTCTTGTTCAGAATTACCCGTACCTCTTTTGCAAGCTCCGGGTCGAGTTGCCTGAGGCGCGTCTGCATGTCCTGATGCACCGTGGATTTGCTGATGCCGAACTCCCGCGCGGCTGCACGCACCGTGGATTCATGCTCAATAATATATTCCGCAAGAGACAACACGCGTTCTTCGATATAAGCGTACATAAAACACCCCCGAACAAGCTTTGTAAAGCTTATGAGGGGGTGTTGTGAAACATGACACTCCGGCTTATTGAAAACTGTGAGGCGCGGGGATTCCCCGTTCAAAAAGGCTAGCGATCCAGATCTCTTTCACATGCCGCGCAGGCATATACGGTCCCTGCGCCCGCTGCGCGCAATGCCCGCGCGCATTCTGAAAGCGTTGCCCCTGTCGTGCGCACATCATCGATGAGAAGCAGGCGCATTCCTTTCGCCTCAGGCGAAGCTTCGAACGCACCGCGCAGGTTCCGCATACGCCGTTTTGCGTTGAGCGCAGTCTGTGTTTTTGTGTAGCGGATGCGCCGAAGGAGATCCTCGCGAACAGGAACGCCCGTACGCGCCGAAAGTGCTTCTGCAAGCAGCGCGCTCTGGTTATAGCCGCGCCGCCTCAGGCGGCGCTTGTGCAACGGAACCGGCACGATCGCATCAAGCGCCCACGCTTCCGGGAGCTCAAGAAAAGAAATGAAGAATTCTGCAAGATATCGGGCATCGCCATATTTGAAACGGTGCACCGCATTTGCCGCCTCTTCCGTGTACAAAAGCCCGGCAGTAAACCCATCCGCAAACTGCAGGGCGGCCGGCTTCTCGCACCGCCTGATCCCCGCAACGCAGGAAGCGCAAAGGCCTTCCTCATTTACGATTGCTTCTTCACCGCACGCATGGCACGCAACATTTTCCGGGTAAAGCAGCGAGAGAAAAAACTCAGCCGTGCGGTTCATGCCGGACCTCCGATCAAAGGCGCAAGCTCCTGTAAGAACACGTTGAGCGCACTATAGCGCTTCTTCACCTGCCCGTTTGTCACCATGTCAAAAACGCAGCGACTCCGGCCGAGAATGTATACCTGCTCCCGCGCGCGCGTCACAGCCGTATAAAGCAGGTTACGGGTCATGAGCGAAGGCGCTCCGCTTACAAGCGGCAGAACGACAATCGGGAACTCGCTGCCCTGGCTTTTGTGCACCGTGACGGCATAAGCAAGAGAAAGCTCATCGAGCATCGTAAAATCATAAACCGCGGCGCGCTCATCGTCGAAGAGCACCTCCAGCTCCTGCTCCGTATTGTCGATGCGCATGATCGTGCCAAGGTCCCCATTGAATACGCCAATCCCTTCTTCGGCCATGCCGTTGCGGCGCACTTTTTTCCAACCGAGCTTATAATTGTTTTTGATCTGCATGACCTTGTCGCCCTCGCGGAAGGTCATGTCCCCGTGCTTTCGCTCCCGCTTCTGCCGGGCAGGCGGGTTCATCGCCGCCTGAATACGCGCATTGAGCGCATGGACGCCAAGCGGCCCTTTTTTCATCGGCACAAGCACCTGCACATCCTTGCGCGGGTCCTGCGTCAGAAGCCGGTTCACACGCCCCGTACAAAGGCCGACGACACGACGCGCCACATCCTCCGCCGCAGCGATCTCTTCGAACAGAAAATCCTCTGCGCCGGAAAAGAGCTCCGGCGGCTGGCCATTGTTGATGCGGTGCGCATTTTCCACGATCATGCCGCGCTCTGCCTGGCGGTAGATATCCGTAAGCCGCATGACGGGCACCGTTCCGCTTTCTATGATGTCCCGAAGCACGTTCCCCGCGCCCACCGGCGGAAGCTGATCCGCATCGCCCACCATCAAAAGGCGGGTGCTTGGCCCCACCGCACGCAGTAGCGCATGCATGAGCGGCACATCCACCATGGACATTTCATCCACAATGATAAGATCCGTCTCGATTGGGTTCTCCTCATCCCGCAGGAAGCCCTCACCGCCGTAGCCATATTCCAGCAAACGATGGATGGTGCGCGCGGGAACGCCCGTCGCCTCCGCCATGCGTTTTGCGGCACGGCCTGTCGGAGCGCACAGTTCGCAGGAAAGGCCCATGCTCTGAACAATGCGAAGAATAAAGCGCAGGATGGTCGTTTTGCCCGTGCCGGGGCCACCCGTTATAACGAGCGCACCACTCATAAGCGCGCGGATCACAGCTTCCCGCTGCTGCTGCGCAAGGGAGATCGAAAGCTCCCGTTCGAGCAGCGTCACCTGCCGTTCCGGATCCAGGAACAAAAGCGGCGAAGGCGTATGCAGCACCTGCAAAAGGCGTTTTGCACAATCGCTTTCGAGGAAATGCATGCGCGGCAGGAAAACTCCATCCACGCTGCCCACCGCCTGGTAGACCACCTCACCGCCGATGATCAGCATCTCAAGCGCGCGATCCACGGGAAGCTCATCCACCCCAAGGACGCGCTCGCTTGCCGCAATGCGGATGAGGCTCTCCCGCGGGAGATAGGTATGCCCTTCCTGGCGTGCCCATTGCAGCGTATATTTCAGCCCCGCCTTGAGGCGAAATTCGGAATCCCGCTCCACACCCGCATTTTGTGCGATTCTATCCGCTGTGAGAAAACCAATGCCCTCGATATCGTCAATGAGGCGGTATGGATTTTCCTGCATTTTCGCAAGGCACAGTTTTCCATATGCCTTATAGAGTTTCATCGCCTGCGAGACTGTAATCCCAAATTTCTGAAGCGCAAGCATGATGTCCCGCATATCGCGCTGAGCGGCAAAGGACTCCGCGATCTTAGCTGCGCGTAGACGGCCGATCCCCGGAACCTCCGTCAGGCGTTCCGGCGTGTTTTCGAGCACTGCAAGCGTATCGAGACCAAACGTACCCACGATCTCCCGCGCCGTGCACTCCCCTACGCCGCGGATCAGGCCGCTTCCCAGGTAGTTCACAAGGGCAGTCAGCGTTGCAGGCGCAAGGGTGCGGCAGCTTTCTGCCCGAAGCTGACGGCCATACGTCGGGTGTTCCGTCCATATGCCGGAAAGCTCAATACGCTCTCCTACGCTTGCAAGCGGAAGCGAGCCTACCGCCGTGATCTCATCCCCGGATTCATCGACAAGCTCCAGCACGGTAAAGCCGTTTTCCTCATTGCGGAATATGATGTTTTTAACGGTACCTTTGATCTCTTCCATAGGGAAGCCTTTCGTCATTTATGCGCCAAACTGCTTTATTCTACCATGTAAAATGCAGGAGAAGCAATATAATATGCCTGCGCGGCACATAAGATAGAGCATCATTTCAT
This sequence comes from bacterium, assembly GCA_022778545.1. Lineage (GTDB taxonomy): Bacteria > Bacillota > Clostridia > Christensenellales > CAG-138 > UBA1685. Next base: position 10,653 of record JALFDW010000045.1, read on the forward strand.
CATTTGGAGGGAATTGCTTTGCGTATATTCGTCATCACAAAACGCGCGCTTGTGATCGCGGCCATCGTTATTGTTGCCATCGTTGCAGCTGTGATCATCGCCATCGCCGTTTCAGACAGCAGTGCCACGGCAGCAGGAAGCATGGCAGTCGTGGAGGAATATGAGTTGGAGGTGCTTGCCGGGAAAAAGCGCGAGCTTCCCGTTTACAGCGTGGAGCGCAGCGACAAAAAGATTGCCATCACCATTGACGCGGCCTGGGAAGATGACAAAACGGATTTCATCCTCGAGACGCTCAAGCGGTATGACGTGAAGGCCACATTCTTCCTTTGCGGCTTCTGGGTGGAAAAATACCCGGACAAAGTCAAAGCCATACATGACGCGGGCCACGAACTCGGGAACCATACGGCAACACATCCGCATATGAACAAGCTCTCCTCCGCACAGATGCAGAAGGAGATCGAAGATTTTGAAGCGATGATGGTAAAAGTCACCGGGGAAAGGACAAAAGTGTTCCGCGCTCCCTATGGTGAATACAACGATTCCGTCATTACAACGGTGCGCTCACTCGGATACGAAGTGCTTCAATGGGATCTGGATACCGTAGACTGGAAGGAGGATCGCAGCGCGGAAACCATTTTGAACAGCGTGCTGCCCAAACTCCACCCGGGATGCATCATCCTTTGCCACAACAACGGCTACAAGATTAAGGAATATCTCCCCAAACTCCTCGAGACCGCCATCTCCGAAGGGTATGAACTCGTAACCATCAGCGAGCTTTTGCTGGAAGGCGACACGATCATTGACGTGAACGGCGTACAGAAAAAAGCACAATGATCCCAGCGCACACGATTTGCCTTGCCGAACCTGCGGGCGTGTGGTATCGTTTTGGAAAACCAACCGAAACGGGGTGTCGCTTTGCATAAAACGGTTTTGATCACAGGCGCTTCGCGCGGCATCGGGCGCGCAGCTGCGCTGCGCTTCGCCAAAGCTGGCTGGCGGGTCGGCGCAGGCTATTGTGCATCGGAGGCAGAAGCCCACACGTTGATCGCGGAGCTTGCGGGCCTTGGCGCGATGGCCGCGGCCGTGCGCGGCGATGTTGCCGACGCGGAGGGCGCCGCCCGCATGGTGCGCGAAACACGCTCTGCGCTTGGGCATATCGACGTGCTCATCAACAACGCGGGCATCGCCCATACCGCGCTGTTTACGGACACGGATTATGCCGCCTGGCGGCGTCTGTTTGCCGTAAACGTGGATGGCGCATATCATTGCGCCGAAGCCGTGCTGCCGGACATGATCTCCCGGCAATCCGGCGTGATCCTCAACGTCAGCTCCATCTGGGGGCTTGTGGGCGCTTCCTGCGAAGTCGGTTACTCCGCCTCCAAAGCTGCTCTGATCGGCTTTACAAAAGCGCTTGCCAAAGAGCTTGGCCCTTCCGGCATCCGCGTAAACTGCGTAGCGCCTGGCGTAATCGACACGGACATGAACGCCGCCCTCGACCCTGTAGCGCGCGCTGCGCTCGCGGATGAAACGCCGCTCTGCCGCCTCGGTACACCGGAGGAAGTTGCGGAAGTTCTCTTTTTCCTTGCCTCGGACGCAGCTTCGTTCATGACCGGCCAGGTAATAAGCCCCAACGGCGGGATCGTGATCTAAGCCCGTTGTTGCATAACGACCAAAGCGGGCGCCGGAATTTTCCGACGCCCGCCTTGTGTTTTTGTTTGCGGTTTACGCAATCTGCGCTTCCACGCAGCGGATCAGCTCCGCCACGCTCGTGATGTGTTCGTCATCCTCGACGATCATGTCGAACTGTTCTTCGACCTCAAGGATGATCTCCGTCAGGTCAAGCGTATCAATCTCGCTCTGACATGCGGCTGGATCACCGGCGATAGTGTCCGCCGCGATTCCGGTTACCTCGCTCACGATTCCGCAGATCCTTTCCATGTTTGTCATAGTAAGACCTCCGAATAATAGCGAATGCCTGCGTTTTTTTACAGTTTATGCCGCAGACAAATTATAAATAACATGGAAGAGTGTACCGCGTATGCACTGTTTTGTCAAGACGCACCCCGCAGCACCTGATGCTTCCCTTCCGGAAGGATTTGATTTATACTAAATTGACTCGACCACACAGAAAGAGGTATCGTTCATGCCCCGTACCGGCTCAAAACAACGGAAGAAAAAGCGCCAGCGCAGGCCCACATGGCATTATGTGACAGCGACATGCCTCGGCCTCCTGTTTTTGCTTTGCTTTCTCCTGTTTTTGGCCGCTCCGGATCGTTTTCCGAAACTGCCGCATTTTTCTTTGGACACAATTTTTGAAGCACATGCTTCCCCCGCCCCCGTGCAAACCGATACGAAAGATCCAGCTTTCTCGAAAGCGTTGGAAGTCTATGTACTGGATGTCGGGCAGGGTGACTGCATTTTTCTGCTCTCTCCGGATGGAAGAACCATGCTCATTGATACGGGAGAGGCACAGTATTATTCCGTCATCGAGTCTTTTCTCAAAAATAAAGGGATAGAAAAGCTGGATGTGGTCATTGCAACGCACCCGCACAATGACCACATCGGCAGTATGGACCGTGTGATCGAAAATTATGACATCGGGAAGTTCTACATGCCGGAGATCGCACACACCACGGAAACCTACACCAGCATGCTTTCCGCCCTTCGGGAAAAAGGCATCACGCCGCGAACGGTCTACGGTTCAAAAAAAGCCCAGCTCTCCTGGGGCGACGACGATGTAGCAATACGGTTTCTCTCCCCTTTTGAAGCTGCGGAATACGATTCCATAAACGATAAAAGCATCGTGCTCCGCGTGGAGTATGGCAAAACGAGTGTGCTTCTTACGGGCGATGCCGAAACCTATGCGGAATCCGTCATGCTCGCCAACCTGCCCGGAGAGGATCTCGCCGCAACGGTGCTCAAGCTCGGGCACCACGGTGCAGCATCTTCCACCTCGGAAGCGTTTCTGAAAGCCGTTTCGCCCCAAATCGCAGTTGTATCCGCCGGCGCAAATAACGATTACGGCCACCCACATGAGGAAACGCTCGCGCTGCTTCAAAAGTATGGTATCCCGCTGTACCGCACGGATGAGAATGGCACGATCCGGATCGTGCTCGATGGGAAAACCGCCAAAGTATTTGTGGAAAAGGAGTAACGCCATGCTCAGGAGCCTGACAGAAACCGATCTGCCGGAAGCCGTCCGCTTTAGCGAATGAATGCCTTCTCACAAAGCCGGAAAGCCAAAGCTACCCGCTCTTTCAAAGCCCGGCGGAGATCGAGGCGGAATTCCGTCTGCGCCTGCGCGATGCAAACCGCCCTTTCGGAAAACCCGACCATTGAAACAGTCGTGTTTTTCGAGGACGAAAACGACGCTGCAATTCTTCACGCCGCCTCGGCCTGTGGTTTTACTGCGCGCGGCCGCTACCGTCTGTATGAATCAGTTTTTTAGCCTCTCGTTAATCTCCCGCGCCGCATCTGCAGGGAACTTCAAAACCATGCGGTCATAGGTCATCAGGCCGTTGAGCTCGTCTTCCACATCGGAAAGCTGCGTATAGACCGCTGCGGCAAGCCCCTGTTCCTTTGCAGGCAGGATCTCGTTTTCATACAGCGTGCGCCACGCGGCAAGCAGCGCGTCCCCTGTTTCAAAGCGCTTATATCCAAAGTCCTTTTTGTTGAAGCAATGCCCTTCCACGCGGCAGTTATAGCCGCCGAATTCCGTGAGCAGCACCGCGCGGCCAAGGCGATCCGGCGCAAAGCGGTATGGTTTGAAATAGACATGCAGGCTCTGCACATCCCCGATTCCCTGATCATGCCACCCGCTTGCATGGTCGATGGTGCGTGTTTCATCCATCTCCCGGATCCGGCGCACGGCTTCCGCTGCATCAAACTGCCCCCAACCCTCGTTGAACGGCACCCACATGGCCACGGACGGGCTGTTGTAAAGCAGCGCGACCATTTCCTCCAGTTCTTCATAGTACTCCCGCCTGCCCTGCGCATCCTCCCGCGCAAAGCGGTGGTAATTCTTCTCTCCATCCGGAAGGTGCTTTCCCGTGACGAGCGGCAGGCTGATCGTGGAGGTTTTATACGTTCCGCCCCCGTTCGGCATGTCCTGCCAGACGAGCATACCAAGCCTGTCGCAATGATAATACCAGCGCAGCGGTTCAACCTTGATATGCTTGCGCAGCATGTTGAACCCCATTTCCTTCATGGTCTCAATGTCATGCACCATCGCTTCATCCGAGGGCGCGGTATATAACCCATCCGGCCAATATCCCTGGTCGAGCACACCGGTGTGGAAATACGGCCTGCCGTTCAGAAACAGTCGCGGCACGCCGGCTTCATCCTGCTCCACGCTGAATTTGCGCATGCCGAAATAGCTTTTCACGCAATCCTCACCCATGCGCACTTCGCAGTCATAAAGATACGGGTGCTCCGGCGACCATGACTTAAAGCCTTCCATGCTGACCGTTACGGGGATTCCCGCCGTCCCATGCTGCACCACGTCCCCAATGCGAACGATGCAGGGCAGCGCGCAGTTCCCATCCTGTGGATACGCGCATATTTCCACGGAACTTTCGTCAAAATGTGGGGTGATGCGCAGCGCCGCAATATAGTCCTCCGGCACACTTTCACACCATACCGTCTGCCATATGCCGCTTTGGGGCGTATACCAGATGCCGCCGCGCTTGCGCTTCTGCTTGCCGCGAGCGTGGAAGGACGTGTCGCTCACATCGCGCACACGCACAAGAAGCGTGTTTTCCCCTTCTTTCAAAATGGCGGTGACGTCAAAAGAAAACGGCAAATATCCTCCCGTATGCGTTCCAAGTTCCGTTTCGTTCAGATAGACCGTTGCAGTTTGATCGACTGCGCCGAAATGCAGAAGGACACGGCCGATATTGAAGCCTGCCGGCAGCGTGAACGTGCGCGTGTACCACAGCGTCTCCTCCGGCTTCAGCATACGCTGCACGCCGGAAAGCTCGCTTTCCGGAGAAAACGGAACCAGGATCTCCCCTTCCGGCTGTGCAGGCAATTCACCGGCTTTCGTGATCGCATACTGCCAAATGCCGTTCAGGTTCAGGTAGCTCTCGCGCGCCATCTGCGGGCGGGGATACTCCGGGAGGATCGCATTCCGTTCAAGTGCTTCGCCCCATACAGTCTTCATTTCCTGCTTCTCCTTTTCAAAATGATGACAGGCACCGCCGTGCAGAGCAGCACAACAGCCGCCGCAAGAAAAATCGCCGGCGTCGGAACGTTTTTAACAACGCCGAGTTCAACATAGGTCGCCCCGCTGTTGCGAATCACAGCCGCCCCGATAAACGGGCCCACGATCATCGGCACAAGCACCGCGAAGATCATCCGAACGCCTTGAAACAGCCCCACTTCCCCAGCCGGAGTGTCATCCCGGATTACGGCAGAAAGCGTTGCAGTTACGAGCATATATCCTGCCATCATCACGATGCCGGAGGCGATTACAAAGCCGGCGCTGCGTGCAAAATACATAAGGGTAAGCCCAAGCAGCATAACGCCTGCCGCGGGGAGCACGCAGTTGAGCTTGCCGAGCCGGTCGATCACCCCACCCGAAAGCACGCTGATGAGAGAGGATACCAGTAGCACCACGCCAAGGACGATCGCATAGGCTTCAATCTGCAGATAAGTCTGCATGTAGATGATGAGATACGGGAAGAACACCTGCACAGCGATGGAAAAGACGCAAAACGCGCCGAGCGCCAGGTAAAGCTTTTCGTTCTGCCGTACAACGGAAGGCCGAAAACCATGCAAAAGCCCGGAAAGATAGTTGCCATTTTTCTTTTCGCGCGGCGTTTCCCAGAGAAGGAAACATGCAAGCACGCCCGTTGCCGTAACAAGCCCGCCGAAGATCAGGAAGAATTCACGCCACCTTCCCTGCTGCGTCAATCCGTCAAACCCGCCGAAGATCACAAGCATGGAAATAAGCGGCAGCGTTGCAAGGGCGGATTCCACCCGTCCGCGGTTTTCCGGTGCAGTATTGTCCGTAATATAGGCGTTGAACGCGGCGTCGTTCGCCGTTGAGCCGAAGAACGTCATCACGCAGTCCATCACGATGACGAGCGCCACAGCAATGCTTGCGGCCCGTGCCGTGCCCGCCCATGCGGCAACGCCCTCCACGCTGATGAACCCGAAGGCCATCGTGGAAATGCCCCAGAGAACATAGCCCGCACAGATGAAAGGCTTCCGGCGGCCAACCCTGTCAGAAAGTGCGCCCATCAGGAGCGTCGTCACCGTCGCGGCGGCTGCACTCGCCGCAACCATTGCGGCGATCGCCCGGGGATCCGTTGAAATCGTGTTGTACAGAAATACGTTGAAATACATGTTCTCGATCGTCCATGCGAACTGCCCCACAAGGCCGATAAGGATGAACGAGACCCACATGCGTTTTGAAAGTTTTTCCTTTGGCATAGCGCCTCCTGCCGTGACCGAATGCATTGTTCTTAATGCATTATTTTCCAAATGCAGTATAACACAGATTCTCTGCATCGGTAAACGCAAAAATGCGCCTGTGCTTGCAGCCGGATATCCGTTTTGTTATGATTGAATCAAAGCATCATCCATTATGAAAAAGGCCACGCTGTATATGGAACCTGAAAAAGCCCCAATTCCGGTTCCTCGCTGCAAAAAAGTTTTCTTTTTTGCAAAACCGGCGCCTTTGTTTTACAATAAGATAAAAGAAATGTTGGGAGGAAACATGCAGGTTCATCTGAGGCCGCGTCTTATGGCGGCTGCCTCGTTTCTCAGCGGCACCGGCACAGTTGCAGATATTGGCTGCGATCATGGCCGCCTTTCCGTGGCGCTTTTGCAGCAGGCCATCGCTTCGCGCGTCATCGCGTCCGACATCAGCGCTGACTCGCTCCTGAAAGGGCGTGCGCTGGCCGAACACTGCCGCATTGAGGAAGCACAGCTTTCTTTTGTTCTCTCGGATGGTCTTTCCCATCTTGTGCCCGGCGAGGCGGATGCGATCGTGCTTGCCGGCATGGGCGGCGAATTGATCGCCCGGCTGCTTGAAGCAGGGTCAGCCGTTGCACACGCGGCAGCCCGCATCGTGATGCAGCCTATGGGCGGCACATTGGAGCTGCGGCGCTTCCTCCTGCAGAATGGCTTTCGCATCGCGGATGAAAGCTATGTGCTGGATGCCGGGCGGTATTATCAGATCATTCTTGCGATTCCCGACCTCGGCCAAACGCCCGAATTGCCGCAGGACGCCTTTTTGGAATTTGGGCCGGTCGCCTTTGCAAAGCGGGATCCTCTCCTGCGTGCCGCGCTCACGCGCTGCCGGGACGGCAGGCTGCGCCGCATGCAAAAAGCACAGCGAAACGGCGCTCTCCCCCCGCAGCTTGCTCACGAGCTGCAGGGCGTGCAGGAGCTTTTAGACATTTTGGATAAGGAGGAAGCCCAATGAAGCTTCAGGATTTTATCGCCGCCATGGAGCGCATTGCTCCGCCGGAGCTTGCTATGGAGTTTGACAATATCGGCCTGCTGATCGGCACGGACAGGCCGGAGATCAAAAAGGTCCTCGTTGCGCTTGACTGCACCGTGGATACCGCCCGCGAAGCTGCCGCCTGGGGGGCGGATCTGCTGCTTACCCACCACCCCCTCTTTTTTCAGGGCGTAAAGCGCATCCTTCCGGACGATCCGACAACGGCAGGTGCATACATTCTCTTGCGTAACGGCATTGCTCATTATGCGGCGCATACCAACCTTGACGCCGCCCCCGGCGGCGTGAACGACTGCCTCGCTGCGGTTCTCGGAATCCAGGATGTTGTTCCACTCCCGCCGGATGACCTGGGGCGCATCGGCCTGCGCGGTGCGGATACCCCTGCTTCCCTCGGCGCGTATTCTGCTTTCGTCGCGGAAAAGCTCGGCACGGCCGTGCGCGTATGCGGCGACCTTTCCGCCCCCGTTTCCCGCGTGGCAATGATCGGCGGCGGTGGCGGCGGCGACTTCCCTGCCGCACATGCAGCGGGCGCCGACACCTACATTACAGGCGAAATGAAACACCATCAGGCGCTTGAAGCCCGCTGCCTCGGCCTGAACGTGATTGAGGCCGGGCACTATGAAACGGAACGCGTTGTGCTGCTCCCTTTGATCTACCGTTTACAGGAGCTCACAAATGATGTACAATATAAGTTGACGCTTTCGGAAGCCCCGTGCCTTGGCCGGATCTGATCCGATTTTCTGAAAGGCGCGGTCAATATAGATACAGGAGGTACCGCTATGAACAAACTCGATGCGCTTTGGGAATACCAGCAAGCCGAACTCGCGCTTGAACGGGTAGAAAACCGCATTAAAACTACCCCCTCCCGCCAGAAGCTGAACAAGCTGCATGCCTTTTTAAGCGAGCAGCAGTCGCTCATCACAAACATCCAGAAGCAGATCGATGCACGCAAGGCCTCAGTTGATAAGCTTGCGGCGCAAATCGATGAATTCGAGCACAAGTATGAACTTGAGCTTTCCGAATTCAACATGATGGAGAACGACGAAGAGTGCACCGCCGCAGAGATGACGGAATCCCGCCGCGCGCTCGAAGGCCTGCTCAGCCAGGTGGACACCGCACGCCGCGATCTGCTCGATACGCTCACGTGGATTGAAAAGGCAACTGCGGACTACAAAGAAACCTACGCCAAAGCCGGCAAGGCCAAAAAGGAATACGACGCGGTGCGTAAACAGTGCGAGGATGAAATCGCCGCGGCACAGCCCGAAATCGAAGCGGCAAAAGCCGAGGCACAAAAATGCCGCTCTGCCGTGGATCCAGTGCTCCTTAAGAAATATGATACCGTAAAAACGCACCATGCAGCCCCCATGGCCAAGGTGGAAAACAACCAGTGCGGCGGCTGCAACATGTCCCTCCCCACCGCAACGGTAAAACGCGTTGCGGCCGGCACAGGGCTTGTGGAATGCGAAAACTGCGGCAGGATCCTCTACACTTAGCGAAACAGAATAACGGTTTTAACGAGTAAGCCAGGTGGCTGCGTGCGGCTCGACCCGCATGAGGAAAGTCCGAGCTCCACAGGGCAGGGTGCCGGATAACGTCCGGCGGAGGCGACTCCAGGGAAAGTGCAACAGAAATATACCGCCCGCGTTCGCGCAGGTAAGGATGGAAAGGCGAGGTAAGAGCTCACCGGCGGCTTGGCGACTTGACCGCCCTGTAAACCCCACCCGGTGCAAGATTGGAATGAGAGCGCTTGCGGCTTTGCCGCAGAAATGGCTGCCCGTCATGCTCTCGGTAATCGCGTGAGCGCATCGGCAACGATGCGCCAAGATAGATGGCCACACAGCGGAGCAATTCGCTGACAGAACTCGGCTTACGGCTTGCTCGTTAATGATAAAGATCAGCCCCTTCTGAAAAAGAAGGGGCTTTTTTCATGGCATGAAGCGCATGTACAAGGCATATGCATAGCGTAAATACGTTATGGGATATGGGGGATTCGTACTATGGAATACAGGCGGAAAAGAAGAACATCCTCACGCAGAAGATCATCCGGCCGCACAGCCGCGCGAAGGGGCAGCACTCCTCCCTCCGAGGCCGGGCGCGCGATCGTTTCCCTGCTTATGGTCGGCGCTATTGTTTATCTTATCTCGGCCTCCGCTGCCGGCACCTGGATCGCAGAGAATATCATGGCACCCATGATCTCTGCATTTTCCAACAGGCATGATGAAGCAGAAAACGGCTCACAAACCGTAAATGCCACAGGAACACCGGATGCCGGCCTTTCCGCTTCGGTAGATCTTTCCGCAGGTACATCCCCAAAGAACGCCGTCAGCACGCAAGTGTCCCTTCCGGCGCTCGATTGTTTCATGCTGCAAATGGGGGTCTACTCTTCGAAGTCCAATGCTGAAGCGCAAGCGGAAGCCCTGCAGGCGCAGGGCGCGGGCGGATATATCATGGAAGACAATTCCACCGGCGAAACGCGCTATCGCGTGATGGCTTCCGGGTATGACAGCGCTGAAAGCGCAAAAAGCGTTAAAACCCGGCTTGTGGAAGATGGAATCGACTGCACGGTTTACGAACTTTCCACCGCAGCCGCCTCCTTCCGCGTAACCGCCTCCGAGGAGCATATCCCGCAGATCGAAGCCGGTTTTTCCGCCCTTGAAAAGGCGCAGAGCGCACTTTCGGCAGCCGTGATCGATTTTGACAAAAACAGTATGAGCGTTGAAGAGGGAAAAACGCTTGCCCTCACGATTCTTTCCGCATTGGAATCCGACATGGGAGGCCTTTTATCCTTTGACGGAACCGATGCCACGCTTTCCCAGCTGCTCGATGCTTACCGGGATGCAAAAGCAGCGCTGCAGGCGCTCTCCGGCGGAGCATATGAAAGCATCGTGGCCTTCTCCGCCCAGCTCAAGCATACGCTGCTGTATGTGACGCACCGCTATGCGGTTTTGACAGACGCGCTCCTTTGAGTTTCTTCCTGCGGCAGATGGATGGACACGCGTGTGCCGACATCTTCCGCGCTGACGACTTCAAAATACCCTTTATGCTGATCCACAATCCACTTTGCGATGGAAAGGCCAAGCCCGCTCCCGCCCGTCTGGCTGCTGCGCGCCGCATCGCTCCGATAGAACCGCTCAAACATGTGCGCAACATCCTTTTCAGCAACGCCAATTCCTGCATCCTGCACATCGATGCAGGGATTCCCCGCTTCATCCTGCCGCAGGCGCAGCGCAATCCGCCCGCCCTCCGGCGTGTACTTTGCGGCATTGTCCACAAGGATGCGCACAGCCTGCTTGAGCATTGCCGGATCCGCAAAGGCCATGCAGGGAGCATCCAATTTCAGCGTATACGGATGCTTTTCATCGATCATTTCGGATTCCTCATGGATCTCATGCAGCATGTCCGCAAGAGAAATCGGCTCCGGATGGAACTGCTGCCGCCCCATATCCCCGCGTGCAAGGAACAGGAGCTGCTCCACAAGGGTTTTCATATGATCGGATTCCGTTTTGATCGCGGCGATGGATTCATTGAGGACGGTCTCATCGTCCTTCCCCCATCGGTCCAGCATGTTCGCATAGCCCTGGATCACAGCGATTGGCGTGCGCAGCTCATGGCTCGCATCATCTACGAAGCGCACCTGCTGGCGGTAGCTTTCGTGCATGCGCTTCATCAGGTTGTTGACCGCAGCTTCAAGGCCGGCAAGCTCGGCATCGCCGATGCTCAGCTTTGCATCCGGCGTGGCGGCGTTGATGTGATCGATCGCATCCTCCAAATCCCGGAACTTGCTTTCGTCAAATTGCTGCGCGGATGCCCGCTCCGCCGCCTGCGCGATATCATCGATCGGTTTCAGATACCGCCGGATCTCCGCCGTACCCGAAACGCATTTGCACAGCCAGCCAATCAGCTGCCCGGTGAGCACGATCAGCATCAGCACGGCGAACGTGCAGAAAAAGCGCCCCGCTTCCACGGTAAACGTCGCCGGGTTTACGCCGCGTAAGGTGAAAGAATAGGTCGCATCCCGCAGCATATCAAAAAACGTTCCGCCGCTCCCAAAGGTCAGGCTCCGGTCCATCCAAAGCGTCCATTCCGCCACACGCTCCGTTTCCGCAAGGTAGCACCAGAAGCACACGGAAAACACAATAAGCGAGAGATCTGCCGCAAGGATCCCTCCCAGCTGCTGCAGCCGGAAGTGCCGGTTCAGCCTCTGCGCTATGGAGGTGGAACGCGTTTTTTCCGCCCGGCTCATGGCATTTCATCCTTTATGACATAGCCCACACCGCGCACGGTCTGGATCAGCCGGATGCCAAACATGTCGTCGATCTTCTGGCGGAGATAACGTACATACACATCCACCACATTCGTTTCGCCGATGTAGTCATAACTCCACACGCGGGTAAGCAGCGTATCGCGCGAAAGCACGATGTTTTTGTTTTCAAGCAGCGTTTGCAGCAGGGAGAATTCCTTGTTGGTCAGCGCGATCTCCTGCCCGCGGCATGTAACCGAGTGCGCTGCAACGTTCATCACGACGCCGCACGCGGAAAGCGCGCTCTCCCCCTCCTCCCGTTTGCTGCCGCCTTTTCTTAACGTTACGCGGATGCGCGCAAGCAGTTCCTCGATCGCAAAGGGCTTTGTGATATAATCATCCGCCCCCATGTCAAGGCCGCTCACCTTGTCCATCACCGCATCGCGGGCCGTAAGCATGATAACGGGCATGTTTGAAGTCCTGCGCAGACGGCGGAGAACCTCCAACCCGTTGAGCTGCGGCAGCATAATATCCAGCAGCATGAGATCGTAGCCGCCGCTTTCCGCCATCTCCAGGCCGGTGCGGCCGTCCGCCGCCTTATCCGTTTCGTATCCCTCATGCTGAAGCTCAAGCTCAATGAAGCGGGCGATCTTCTCTTCATCCTCAACTACAAGGATCTTCGCCATTCGGTTCTCCTCCTTTTTGCGCAGCACCTCTCCGTGCTTATTGGCGCGTGTTATTTTCGTTCATGCCGGATTTTACGCTTTCTTTCAGGTCATCGGCATATTCCGTGGCTTTTCCCATCGCGTCGTTCACGTTCTTGCGGCCGAGATCCGGCCCCTTGAAGGAATACCTGCACTCACAGAACAGGCCCACGATCATCAAGGGAAGGATAATCCAGAATCCCACGCACAGCAGAAGAATGAGCAGCAGAACCGGGATGCTGATGATCGTTTCACCGCGCCGTTCTGCGATGAAATGATTCTGCATCCCCCGGCGGATCAGCCCGCAGAAGCCATCCCAGAAATCATCCCATCCGCTGCGGTCTTTCCGGCCTGCGCCCGCGTTTTCCTGTTGCGCGCTCTGCTTCTCCTTTTCAGGTTCCGTGGTGTAGCTGGCCGTCCCTGCGCCGCTGCGTACCTTGCCCTGGCGCTCCAGCTCAATGAGCGCATCCAGCATATCCCAGTTGTTGTTCTCAAGCGCCTGCTTTGCCTCCGCATAGCTGACGTTTGCCTTTGCCATCAGTTTTTCGACCATTTCAATATGTTCCATCGTTTTTTCCTCCTTGCTGAATCATGCGGCATATTTGCCCTCCGCACAACAGCAATGATAACCTGTGGGAATTAAAGCCGCCCTGCATGACGGATTAGAAAAGCATTAAAACTTCCGCATGCATGTATTATAACATGCTTCCCCGCACGAAAAAAGAGGCCGCAGCTGTGCGGCCTCCCGGCAGAATCATGTGGTTTTCAATGCTCATCGGGCGGCGGTATCCGGCTTTACACCCAGGCTCTCATCAAACACAAATTCGAGCGGCTTGTCCGTCAGCACAATATCGGTATCGATCTGCGCAAAAACGGTGGTTTCCCCGGGCGCAAGCACGAGCACATATTGCCCATCCCGCGTTTGAAGCTCACTTTCCGCGATCTTCGCGCCGCCTTCTTCATAGAAGCAGACATCCACCGCACAGACCAACGGCTCCGGATAGGCATTCACTGCCACGGCGTCGAGGAACGTATCCTCCGCCTGCTCATATACCTGGATCATCTCGAAGGAGATATACTGCGTATAATGCAGGTTGGAGCTTACAAAGCGTCCGAGCGCATCAAACTCCGGCGTTGCCGTCGGCGTAGGTTCCGGCACAGGAGTCGGCGCAGGCGTTGGCGTTGGCGTTGGTTCAGGCGTTGGCGTTGGCAGAGTATATTCCGGCATAAGCGCGGGGCGTTCACGCACACAGGCTGAAGCCGCCCCCATGCACAGCAGGAGTGCAAGCAGCATCAGCCCGGTTCTGATTTTCCGCTTATGCTTTGATCGTTTCGTCATTCTGCCTCTTGTTTTCCCGAATCAGCTTTTGCTTCAGGTCGTAAAGCCCGTCGGACATATCCACCTTATAGATATGCGGGTTCAGCAGCCTGCGGTGTTCCTCCCAGAACGTTGCGATCTCCTTCCGCGCATAAGCCTGGATCTCCTCGATGGTGGGCAGCTCATACACCTGTTTTCCGTCGATGAAGATCGGCACAAGCAGTTCGCGCACGGTGAAATCTCTGAGAACCTTTGTTTTGTAGCTCTGTTCCGGGTGATAGATCCGCAGAGGCTTCGTTGTGTCGATCTCCTCCCCTTCAAGCGCGATCAGGTCCGCAAGCGCCATGCCGCACTTTGTGTACAGGCGCAGAACCTTTTTATAGCCGGGGTTCGTCATCTTCACGACGTTCTCGCTCAGCTTGATCTTGGGAATCAGCTTTCCGTTCACAATTTCCGCCGCAAGTTTGTAAACGCCGCCCAGCGCCGGGCAATCCAGGGAGGTGATGAGCTTTGTACCCACGCCCCAAACGTCAATCTTCGCGCCCTGCGCTTTCAGATCCCGGATGACGGTTTCATCCAGATCGCCTGACGCAAAGATCTTTGCGTCGGTATGGCCAGCCTCATCGAGCATGACGCGCGCGCGCTTGGAAAGATAAGCCAGGTCTCCCGAATCGAGGCGGATGCCCACAGGCTTATATCCTTTTGCCTTCAGTTCATCAAAAACGGTGATCGCATTCGGCACGCCGCTGTGCAGCGTATCGTAAGTGTCCACAAGGAGCATACAGGATGTCGGGAACGTCTCCGCATATGCGCGGAACGCATCAAGCTCCGTCGGGAAGCTCATCACCCAGCTGTGCGCATGGGTTCCCTTCACATCAACGTTGTACATCTGCCCGGTGAGCACGTTGCTCGTCGCGCTGCATCCGCCGATCATCGCGGCTCGCGCGCCGTAAATGCCCGCATCCGGCCCCTGTGCCCGGCGAAGGCCAAACTCCAGGACGTCGTCGCCCTGCGCCGCATACACAACGCGGCTCGCTTTCGTTGCGATGAGCGTCTGATGGTTCACAAGGTTCAAAAGCGCAGTTTCCACAAGCTGCGCCTCCATGATCGGCGCTTTCACGCGGAGCAGCGGCTCGTAGGGGAAAACGACCGTCCCCTCCTTCATGCCGTAAATCTCGCCCGTGAAGCGCAGTTTCCGGAGCGCATCCAGGAAAGCCTCATCAAAAAGCTCCAGCGAACGGAGGTATGCAATGTCCACCTCCGAGAAATGCAGGTTGTTGATGTACTCCACCACGGATTCCGTGCCTGCCATCACTGCATAGGCGATGTTTTCCCGCTCGCGGAAAAACAGATCGAACACGGCTTCGTTTTGGGTCATGCCATGCTTGAAGTATCCGTACATCATCGTAAGCTGGTACAGATCCGTCATCATGGTCAGGTTACGCGGCTGCAAGCAAGTCATATTACTTTTCCGTTCCTTCTTCGTCTTCTTTGTTATTTTGTTGTTCCGGTTCTTCCGATTTCTCCTCTTCCGGTTTCTCTTCTTCCAGATTCCCTTCTTCAGGTTTCTCCGTGCTCTCCGCATCGGCTGCCTGCTCTTCTTCGGCAGCGCAGGCCGCATCCGTTTCTTGCTCGGGTTCTTCCTCGGGCGCTTGCTCAGGCGCGGGCCAGATCAGCCTGCCAAGCGTTTTCTCCCTGCGCCAGCGCACCAGAACGAACACAAGCACAGCGATCACAAGCACCAGGCTGAGCAGCTGGGAAACGCGGATGCCGCCGGAAAGCCAGGAGACCGTATTCGGCTGCACCAGCCAGAGGCTGTCTCCGCGCAGCCCTTCCACGAACATGCGTTCAAACCCATACAGGCCAGCATAGCAGAGCAGCGCGTCACCATCGTGCTTAAACTTTTTGCGCAGGAACCAGAGCACAAGGAACACCAGCAAGCACCAAACGGACTCATAAAAGAATGTGGCAAGATGCAGATGCACGCCGTTCGCGCCGGTAACACACGCGGTGCAGACCGCATCGTCGAAGTAATGCGTCCCTTCAATGCCGACGGCAAGCGGGAAATACTGCAGCGCCGGGAACTGGGCGATCATCTTTGCGGTAACAGGCAGGCCAAAGGCCTCCTGATTAAAGAAATTCCCCCACCGGCCGATCGCCTGCGCCAGCACAAGCCCCGGCGCGATGCAGTCCGCAAGCTTGAGAAAACGCACCTTGCGCACACGCGAAAAAACAAACGCGCCCAGGAAACCGAAGATCACCGCGCCATAAATGGCAAGGCCGCCTTCCCAGATGTATAAGATGCTGATCGGATTCTGCAAATAGCGATCCAGATGGAACAGCACATAATACAGCCGTGCGCCGATTACACCGCACGGAATGATAACAAGGCACATATCGATAACGATATCCGTAGGGAGTTTTTTGCGCTTCTCCTCACGGGTTGCAAGAAACACGGCAACGATGATGCCAATGGCCATCAGCACGCCATACCAGTAGATGTCTTTTCCAAAGAGCGTAAACGCTACTCTGTCCGGGATTGTCATGGATCTATCCTCCTGAAAAACATAGTTCCCTAAAGGGTGATTATACCGCAATTTATGAAAATATGGAAGCCGTCCCCGCATCAATGCCGGGCAAACGGCGTAAAATCATCCTTTTCCGTGTGCGTATAGCCGAGCGTGCTCATGCGGCGCACCACATCAAAACCGTATTTTCCGCGCAGGGCATCCGTCGCTTCATCCAGTGCGCGCATGCGAGTGTGGCGCGCTGTTTCAAACAGGGAGAGCTGCTCCGCATCCCCCGTAAGCCGCCCGAAGGAGACGCCGATCTGCCGTACTGCGCGCCCCTGATGCAGCGAAAGCGCCAGAGGCCGCAGCGCGGCATACAGCTCATCCGTTACATCCGTCACATGCGGAAGCGTTTTCTGCGCGCTTTCGTATTGCAGATCCGCGTAGCGCAGCTGCACGCCTGCTACGGCCGCGCGAAGCCCTGCGCGCCGCAGGCGGTATGCCGCCTGCTCGGTCTGCCGGAGAAGCGCCGCACACACCGCAGCGTCCCCACAGGCGTCATGCTCCAGCGTTGTGGAATGGCTGAGTGACTTCTGTCGCTCCGGCTCGCTGACGAGCTTTGTATCGTCCCTGCCGTTGGCGCGTTCCCACATGGCGCGCCCGTTAACGCCAAACATCGCCCGCATTGCGGCAGGATCCTGCCGCGCAAGGTCGCCAATGGTAAAAATGCCCATGCTGCGCAACCGCCGCGCGCTTGCCCGCCCCACATACATCAGGTTTTCCACGGGCAGCGGCCACATCAGCCGCCCCCAGTTTTCCGCATTGACGACAGTCACGGCATCCGGCTTTTTATAATCGCTACCCATTTTCGCCATGGTCATATTGTCCCCTACGCCTACGGAAACGGTCAGTGAAAGCTCTCGCTTCACCCGCTCACGAATCGTATGCGCCGCCTGCTCCGGCGTGCCGAACAGGTGCTCGCAGCCGTGGTAATCGATATAGGATTCGTCGATCCCATAGCGCATCGTAACGGGAGAATAGCTCCGGATGATGTTCATGAACGCTCCGGAATATTCCACATACCGCCCGTATTCCGGCGGCACAAGCACCGCGCCCGGGCAAAGGGAAAGCGCCTGCCAGACCGGCATGCCTGCGCGCACGCCCCGGCGCTTGACCGGATACGTGGCCGCGAGCACGATTCCATGGCGCTTCTTCGGGTCTCCGCAGACAATAAGCGGAGTCTCGGGCGTATATTTTCCGCCGCTGTCCGCCACAGCGCAGCTGGCGTAGAACGAATTCAGATCCACATGCAGAATGCTCATGATGTTCCTTTTTATGCGCCGGAACATTTGTTCGCATTTATTATAGCACTTCTGCACGCATTGTAAAGCGTATTTTTATGGCACGATGCCGTTGACCGCCGCAAGCGTTTCCGGAGCGGCGGAATCCTGCTTGTTGAAGTAATACGTGTAAATCTCCTCTGCGGCCGATATGCTCCACGAGCCGGAAAAACCGTTCGGAACACAGGATATGATCACGATCTCCGGATTTTCACGCGGCGCGTAGGTAACGAACCAGGAGGTGGTTTCAATATCGATCGTGGCAAGGCCGATCTGCGCGGAACCCGTTTTACCCGTGATCCTGTCGAGGTATTTCTCCCTGAATTCCTCGGAGAACTTATCGGACGCCGTGCCCTGATCCTCCAGCGACACAACGCCCTTCATGCCTTCCTTGATCGCAGACCAGAGTTCGTCCCACTCCGCAGAATCGTCACCGATCGTATTTACGACAACAGGCTCCGTATCCTTTACAACATTGCCGCTCGCATCGATCACACGGTCAACAATATGCGCTTCGTATACTGTACCCTCGTTTGCGATGGCGGAGATATACCGCGCGACCGCAATGGGCGTAACAAGCGTTGTGCCCTGGCCGAACCCTGCGCGGATCGTCTGCGTGGGCTTCCATTGGATCTCATTGAGAAGGGACACGATCTCGTTCGTCCATGTCTGCGTCTGCGTATATCCTTCCGGGATGCCGATCTCCTCACTGATGATGCGGCGGATCTCCGGGCCTTTACCGTCAAGGCCCGTACCATCCTGGATCTGCATCAGGCGCAGCGCACAGGAGCTAACGGCATCCTCATTGATCTCCATCATGCGCTTGTCCATGCACTCGCGCAAAAGGGTGCAGAGCCGGCGGTAGATCAGGGACGGAAGGCTGGTTTTCTGCGCGGTAATGCTCAGCTTCCCCTCCGCGTCGAGCAGCGTATTGTCAAACAGCACGGACTGCCCGCCGCAGATTCCCGTCGATTCCCCGGGAAGCTCAATGCCCGTTTTGCTTGTGAGGCCGAATTTGCCTGCCCACTCGTTCAGCGTATCGATGCCCATGCGGTATGCGACTTCGCAGAAGTAATAGTTGCAGGATTGGGCCAGCGCCTGGGTAAGCGTCAGATTTGCATGCTCCTCATGATAGCGCTTCCAGCAATGCGGCGCATTGGTTTTTATGATGCTTTCTTTTCCGTTCTCATCTGTCGTATGGATATAATAATATCCACCGTCCCCGCGGTCGTTTACCGCCTCGTCGATCTGGACTACGCCTTCGGAAACGCCCGCAACCCCTGTGACCATCTTGAAGATGGAACCCGGCGCGATCTTAAGGGAGATCGCCTTGTTGCGCATGGGCGTAGTCTCCGCGTCGCTGATGTATTCCGCCTGCTCCTCCGTGAGCCCCTGTATGAACCAGTTCGGGTCAAAGCCCGGGTAGGACGCCATGGCAAGCACATCGCCCGTGCGCGGATCCATCGCCACGATCGCGCCGGTTTTTGCAGTTTCTATTGTGTCGAGCTTATCCGCATACTTGCTCGTCTCGCCCTTTGCTTCCTGTTCCGCGATGTCATTGAGCATGTACGCCATCTCATCCGTGCTGAGCTTATTGATGAGGTTTTCCAGTGCTGTCTCCACGACTGCCTGCAATTCGATATCGATGGTCAGCGACACATCGCTTCCGTTCGTGGCGGTCGTCTGAGAGAGCTCGCGAATCACGCTGCCGTTCTTGTTGATCTCAACTTCCCGCGTGCCCTGATGCGCTTTAGTCGCGCCGGTCAGATACGCCTCCATCGTGGATTCAATGCCGGATACGCCGATATAATCGCTGTAGGAATACGCAAGGCCGGAGCTCGCAGTCATGTCTATCACATGGTTCCCATCGTCATCGTATACATACACGATATTGCCGGCTTCATCTCGCTTTGGCACAACGTTTCCGTTCTCATCCGTGGTAGTTTCGTATTTGTAGAGCGGCTCGAGTTCCTCAAGCGTATACCCTTTGGCAAGCAGGGTGTTTACGCTTACGGTGTCCGCCGTGCGGGAAAGGTAGCCGACAATGTGCGCGGCCGTTTCGCCGCGGGGATAGATGCGCGTTGTACTCTGGGAGACCTGCACGCCGACAAGCTCGCTGCTGTGCTGCTTGATCTCCGCCACAACTTCAAAATCCACATCATATGCGATGGTGATGGGCGCATAGGCTCTGTAATTGTTCAGGCTGACTTCCTGGCGGATGGAGATGACCTTATTCGCCTGTTCGAACGTGTATTCCTCCGGGATGAACCAGGCGCGGCGCAGATAGTGATAGGCGTACTCCGCCGTAGGCCATTTGGAAAGATCCCATTTGGAGGAATCCTGCGGATATGCTTTGTAGTTCGGGTCGCGCCGTTGGATATTGAGGCCCACCGCCTCACAGAAATTCTTGTAGCGGGCGCGGATGGCGGATTCGCTCGTCACGCCCCAATCATAAACGATCTTGCCGTTTTCATCCATGGCAAGATAGGAAGTGTCGATCGTTTCGCCGCCGCTTCGCTCAATAATGTCGATCGCCTTGATGAGGGATTCCGTGTAAACGGCGGAATCATAATCCGTCCGGTTATCTGCATCGCGCAGAAATTCAACGTTATAGCATGTTTCGCTGTATGCGAGCACCACGCCGTTTCGGTCCAGAATGCGCCCGCGTTCCCCTTTTACCGCAACCGTGCGGACCTTTCGGCCGGCAGCCTCAAGCGCCCAGGTTTCTCCCTCCGCAACGGTAAGCGTTCCAAGCCTGTATATCAAAGCGCCCATCATGCAGAGCATCAGGACGGCCACGATCAAAAAACGCCCAACAGGTCTTTTCACTGTGTTTTACACCTCCATTGCAGCTTACGCTCTGCCCGCGCGGTGCTCCGTTCGCACCTGGCGCGAAAGCGCGCGTTTGAGTACAACGTGTACGGGCATGGTAAGCGCTACGGTCAGCAGCATGCAGGGCAGCACATACACCCCGAGCATCTCAAAATAAGAAAACGTCCCGCCGGAAATGCGCACAGCCAGCATCATGATGTGCTCCTTCAAAAGCGCGCTGACAGCCGCGACCATGGCGGGAACGACCACATTATCCGCATAGAATTTCTGGTAAAAAAGGCCGCCTGTCACACCGGCGACCATGTAAGCGATCGCGTTGAGGCCAATACATGGGCCAAACAGCACATCCATAAACAGGCCGATGCCCACACCCATGATCCCGGCTTTCACACTGCCGAGCAAAACGCCTGCGGACACGATCACCACGAGGAGCGCATCCGGCCGGATGCCGCCGATATTCAGCCTGCAGAACAGGATCGAATCAAGATATATGCCGGTCAGGAAAGCAAGCGGCAACGCAAACCTTCGCATCGTCACTCCTCCCCCTCTTCCGAAACCATGCCGGTGATTACCATGACTTCCTCAAGGTGCCCGAAGTCCACACTCGGCTGAATTACCGCATTGCGATCCGTGGTGGCTCCTTCCGTACGCCGTGCAACTTCCGTCACCGTGCCGACCGTAATACCGCGGGGATAAACGCTCCCCATCCCGTTTGTTATGATCACATCGCCCGGAACAAGGTCATAACCGGAGGCCAGGAAGTACAGCTCCAGCATCTCGTCCTCCCCGGCGGTGAGCGTGCCGCGCGTCAGGCCTATATCGCGTGTGCGCTCCACCATCACGGAAACCTCCGTGCTGGCGTCAATAATGGAAGTGACCTTGCTCCATGTCGCACCGACTTCCGTGATGCGCCCCACAAGGCCTTCTGAGTTCACAACGGCCATATCCTTCTTGATGCCTTTGTTCCGGCCCGCATTGATCGTGAACACGTCGAACCAAACGCCCTGGCTGTTGCCGATCACGGATGCGGTCGCGAATGTGTAATCCGAGGAGATCTCAGAATAGTTCAGCAGCGCTTTAAGGCGTTCGTTCTCTGCGCGAAGCTTTTCGTTTTCCGCCTCCACGCTTTCAAGCTGCGCCAGGCGTGCGGAAAGCTGTTCCAACTCCTTGTCCGCATCCGTGGTCTTAAAAACGCGCTTCACAAACCCGATTATGCTGTCCGAAGCCTTGGATGCAAAGGTCTGCACCGGCTGCACTACCGAGCCCACCGTGCTTTCCAGCCACGAAACGGAGCGTTCTCCGGAAGTTGCAAACGCCAAAATGCCCAAAAGCACAATGGCAATGAGCATGATGACAAAAGGCTTGTTTTTGAACAGACCGCGCAAACGCTTCCTCCTTAAACCCATCGAAACCACGGCATTTCCCGCCCGGTTTCTGCTATCCTATTATACTTGCAAGGCGCGGCGCTTGCAAGGCGTTGGGGCAAATCGTCACAGTATGTTAAGAATCACTCATGCTTCAACCGGGTGTGCCGCTTCGGTAAACGCCTCTTGGCGATCCAGCATCCTGAGCGCACCGAGCGCCACGCAATCAAGCGGGCTTTCGTCCACGTGCACGGGCATCCCCGTCTCCTGGGCAAGCAGTTTGTCAAGCCCCCGCAGCTCTGCGCTGCCGCCCGTGAGCGTAATGCCGCTGCAATAAAGGTCGCCCGCAAGCTCCGGCGGCGTTTCGGCAAGCGTCGCTTTCACCGCCGCCACGATTCGCTGCACCCCGGGGGCTATCGCATGTGCAATCTCCCCCGCATTCAGGATCAGGCTTGTCGGCAGGCCGGTGTCCAGTTTCCGGCCGCGCACCTGCATGCGTTCCGTGCCGCCCGGAAGGGCATTGCCGAGGGCGATCTTGACCTCCTCTGCCATGCGTTCTCCGATCATGACCCCGTGCGCTTTCTGCACATGGTCCTGAATGGCCGCATTGAGATGTGTGCCGCCCGTGCGCACGGAGGCGGATGCAGCAATGCCGCCAAGCGCGATCACCGCAACGTCCGTCGTTCCGCCGCCGATGTCTACGACCATAGAACCTACCGGCTCAAACACAGGCAGCTCAGCCCCAACGGCTGCCGCAAACGGTTCATCCAGCATTAGAACATCGCGCGCGCCCGCGCTGCGTGCCGCATCCGCAAGCGCACGGCGTTCCACCTCCGTCACGCAAAGCGGCAGGCACAGCACAAGGCGCACGCCGAGCGCTCCGGCTTTATGGCCAAGCGCCGTTTGTATGAAATATTTCAGCATTTCTGAGGAAAGCATATAATCTGCCACAACGCCATCCCGCATGGGATATACCACGTTGATGCCTCCCGGCGTCCGGCCGAGCATCTGCATGGCCTCCCTGCCAAAGGCAAGCGGTTCGCGCCGTTCATCCACCGAAACGGCAACGGCGCTCGGCTCACGCAGAACGATCCCGCGCCCCTTGACCGCAACGAGCGTATTTACCGTGCCAAAGTCAATGGCGATGCTGCGCATCAACAGCCCGGAAAGATTCAGACACATATTTGACATACCTCCCAATTTCCATAATTCTGGAGCGATGGAAAGTATTGCCTGTTTTCGTGCGCATTATACGCCTTTGTGTTATACTATACGCGTTATACTTTGTTTGGGGGATAATGCCTTTATGCGGTTGATCCTTGCTTCCCAATCCCCGCGGCGGCGCGAAATGCTTTCGCTGATGGGGTATGATTATGAGATCATCGTGAGCGACGCGGATGAGCATGTTCCGCCCTGCGCTCCGGGTGAATTTGTGGAAAAACTTGCGCTGCGCAAGGCGGACGCCGTGTTCGCCTCGCACCGGGATTGCTGTGTCGTCGGCGCGGATACGGTCGTGTATCTCGGCGGGCAGATCATCGGCAAGCCGGAAGATGAAGCCGATGCATTCCGCATCCTCCGCATGCTCAGTGGGCGCACGCACACGGTCTATACTGGCGTCGCCGTGCTCACGGATACGCAGCGTATCGTTTTTCATGATGCCGCAGAGGTCACGTTCTCCCCGCTTTCTGACGAAGAGATCCGTGCCTATATCTCCACCGGCGAGCCGCTCGACAAAGCCGGCGCTTACGGCATCCAGGGGCCGGGCTCGCTCCTTGTGGAGCGGCTTGAGGGCTGTTATTTTACCGTCATCGGCATGCCGAACCCGAAGCTGTACCGGGCGCTGCGCTCCGTGGGCATGCTGCCGAAGTGGATGATCCATCCTGACGGCATGCGCTGTGATGTCGCTGCACTCGGCGCGCTTTCATCCTATCAATACGTCGTCGTTCTTTCCGAATACGAAGGCAAACTCCTTCTGAGCCGCCACAAAGAGCGCAAAACCTGGGAGACACAGGGCGGGCACATCGAGCCCGGTGAAACGCCGCTGCAAGCAGCGCAGCGCGAGCTGTTTGAGGAATGCGGCGCAGCGGAGTTTGAGCTTGTCCCGATATGCGATTACCATGCGGAGGATTCTGCAAGCGCCGCAAACGGCGTCGTATTCGCTGCAAAAATCACGCGTCTTGCGCCGCTGCCCGAAAGTGAAATGGCGGAAACACGCACCTTTGACAAGCTGCCCGACACGCTCACCTACCCCGGCATCACGCCCTGCCTTTTTGCCGAAGCAAAGCGGCAAGGCTACTTTCCTTGCGTGGCGGAAGCTTGACCATGGAGCTTTGGGATGCGTATTATGCGGACGGCTCGCTTGCCGGGCGCGACCTGATTCGCGGTGAACCGATCCCCGAAGGGCTGTATCACCTTGTTGCCGAAGTTACCCTACGGCATGCCGACGGCACTTTTCTCCTGATGCAGCGGGCATTTACAAAGCCCAATGCCCCCGGCCTCTATGAAGCCACGGCGGGCGGAAGCGCGCTCAAGGGTGAAACGGCGGAAGAAGCTGCAAGGCGCGAGCTGCTGGAGGAAACAGGGATTGCGGCAGAGAACTTTATACCGCTGTACTGCACCGTCAGCCATGACACGATCTATCATGGGTATTTATGCTGTAATGATTGCAGCAAAAACGCCGTCACATTGCAGGACGGCGAAACGGTGTCTTATCTTTGGCTCTCCAGGGAGGCTTTTCTCGCGCTGCTGCACTCGGAACAATACGCGCCAAGCCACAGGGAGCGGCTGCTGCCATATTTGGGGCAAGTATTACGTTGAACTATAAAAAGCGGATGGGGTGAGCCTATCCGCCTTTTGCTTCTTACCCCCGCATTTTTCTTGCGAGTTCATAAATGAGGATTCCCGCCGCAACGGATGCGTTGAGCGATTCCGCGCGGCCATACATCGGCAGGCGATATTTTTCGCATTGCGCGGCAACGGCATCCGAAACGCCATTGCCCTCGTTGCCGATCACAAGAACGCATTTTTCGCCGGGATCCGGCAGCACATCACCGCCCTTGAGGTGCCCGCAAACGAGCATGAACCCCTGCGCAGCAAGGCGCGGGATTTCATTTTCCAGTTTCCCCTGCCAAACCGGGATATGGTAGATCGAGCCCATCGCAGCACGAAGCGGCTTTGGCGCATAAGGGTCGGCGCAGCCTTCGCCAAGCAGCAGCCCGGAAGCACCCATGGCATCGGCCGTGCGCAGGATCGTTCCAAGGTTGCCCGGGTCCTGCACGCAGTCGAGAGCGACGATCAGCCCCGCAGGATACTGCTCCGGGAGGGGCTGCTCCGGCGTTTTCACCGTGGCGCAGACCCCCTGCGGCGTTCCCGTCTGCGTCAGGCTTTCCATCACACTGCGGCGCACGAAATGCACGTTTGCTCCGCTGCCGGAAAGCATGGCGGCCATCGGCTCATGCCCATCTTCCACGAAAGCATCTACCAGCTGCGCGCCGGAAAGCACGGCTTCCCGCACGAGCCGTTCGCCCTCGATGAAATGGACTCCCTGTTCCAGCCTGCCCTTGCGCTGCGCAAGCGCACGCGCATGCTTGACTGTCTCATTGCGTGTGCTTTCGATGACCATTGCCCTTCCCTCCGAACTGCCTGAAAAGCAAAGAAAAGGCGCAGCCTTTCCGGTTGCGCCTTCGTGCCGTTTTCTTACGCACGCGCCTCGTTGGCGACGTTCACAAGCTCACGGAACGCGTTCATGTCGTTCACGGCGAGATCCGCAAGCACTTTGCGGTTCACATCGACGCCAGCCAGTTTGAGGCCGTTGATCATGCGGCTGTAGGTCGTGCCGCAGATGCGGGCGCCCGCGTTGATACGCGCAATCCAAAGCTTGCGATATTCACGCTTCTTCAGCTTACGGCCGACATAGGCGTAAGCCATGGACTTCATGACCTGCTGGGACGCAGCGCGATACTGCTTGCTCTTTGCTCCGTAATAGCCCTTTGCGAGCTTGAATACCTTGCGACGTTTTTTAACGGCGTTTACCGCCCTCTTGATCCTTGCCATTGTTGGTGTTCCTCCTTACTTATACGGAATGAGCTCGCGGACCTTCTTGGCTTCGCACTCGGCAATGTAGCCGGTCTGGCGCAGGCCGCGCAGACGCTTGGTGGTCTTTTTGGTCAGGATATGGCTCTTGTAAGCCTTGCCCCTTTTGATCTTGCCGTTTTTCGTAAGGCTGAATCTCTTGGCAGCACCCCTGTGGGTCTTGATCTTTGGCATGGGGTATTTCCTCCTCTTGGAAAAATAGTTTAGTTTGCTTTTGGTGCAAGTATCATGAACATATTGCGTCCCTCCTGCTTTGCAGGGCGGTCAACCGCAGCACTGTCCTTGACCATCTCATAGAAAGCGTTCATCACATCCAGCCCGATGTCGCCATGCTTGGCCTGACGCCCCTTGAAGCGGATGGAAACCTTGACCTTGTTTCCGTCGCTCAGGAACTTGGTGCAAGCCTTTGCCTTGACCTCCATGTCATGCTGGTCGATGGTGGCCGAAAGGCGGATCTCCTTGATCTCGATCACCTTTTGGTTCTTTTTCTGTTCCTTCTCGCGTTTTCCCTGCTCGAAGCGGTACTTGCCGTAATCCATGATTTTGCACACGGGCGGCACGGCCTGCGGCGCAATTTTGACCAGATCCAGGTCAGCCTCCTCGGCCATGCGCAGTGCAACATCGAGCGTCACAACGCCTTGCTGGTTGCCTTTTTCATCGATCAGGCGGACTTCCTTATCCCGGATTTCCTCGTTGATCAGGAGTTCTTGGCTGGCTATGGTGGACACCTCCGTATAAAAAATAGTGGGCACAGAGCACCCACTATGGACATAACAACTTTTCCGGCCTTCCGGCACGATGTGTTGTTCCATGAACCGCGCCTGGCCTGCTGCCGGCGGGTGAGAAGCGGGGCTTCTGCTTTGCAACACTCATATTATAGAGACGCATTCCTTCTTTGTCAAGCACTTTTTACCCATTCTGCCACTGCCTTGAACACAAAACGGTTGCGCACCCAGATGTTGTAAAAATCCGTTTCCGGAAGTGGTGCGGAACGCGTCCCGATCTCAATGGTAAGCGACGGGATCCCGCACTTGCTGCTCGCCCAGTCTTTATAGCCACCGAAGGACGTTCCGTCGTCGAATTCCACAGAATATCCGGCAAGCTCGCCAATGACCTCCGCAAGCGCATGCGCCGCCTTGTCCGCCTCCGTCGCCGGGCCAAACTGCCAATAGATCATGCTGCCCGTGGCATGGTAGCTGATCGTCGCATCAAAATCGTAGGCCTGCGTATAAGAAATGAGCGCCTGCGTTTCCGGTTCGCTGCCGGGCGCGCTTCCGCGATACCCTTCCGCAGAAGGAGCGGGCGCCGAATTCACCTTGTCCCACAGCGCGTCAAAGTTGCGGTTGATATCAACGCCGTTGTAGTTGGACTTCCATTTGTGGAGATATTCCTCGCCTTCCTCCTGCGTTTGGCCTGCAGCAAAATCGTTTGCGTACATCGCCCGGGTATGGTCGTCATACACGGCCTCCTGGCTGATCTTAACGCCATCCGGGTTCGCCATAGGCATCACATGAAAACAGACATCCTCGCTTGCACCGGCCGAAAGCCATGCTTCCGAGAGCGCCATTGCAAGCAGGGCCGTCATGTGTTCGCGCGCATGAATTGCAGCCTGTACAAAAACATGATGCGGTGCGGAACGCGCGCCCAGCACCAGCACCGGGATCTCCACGCCGCAGACAGTCTCTCCCGCCGTTTCCAGCGTAACGGCATCGCCATACTTTTCTTTGAAAGCAAGCATGTCCGCCCGCATCTGCTCATAGGTGTAAGAATCCGTTACCGTTACGATATCAAGCCCAAGGACATCTTCTTCTGGCCGCAGATAGCCCGCGATCATATAGCCAGTCCAGCCGTTTTCAAGCACCTCCACATACGCGTAACGCTCTTCGAACTCGATCACGCGCACCCGGGATCCCGCCGGCAGCATCTCAAGAAGCTCCGCGTGTGAAGACGCGCCGCTGCGCAGATTGACCGTGCCTTCGCATTCCACGACGCAGACATTCATCGCAGGCGGCGGTTCAAGCCGCGGCGCATCGGAAGGAGGTGTGCTTTCCGTGGGTGGAAGCTGCACGGTTTCCGGAGCCGGCGTGATCTCCAAAGGAGCATACACGGGTTCCGGCTGCTTTGTACATCCGCAGGATAGCAGCACGGTGCAGGCAAGCAGGCCCGCAAAGAAACGTTTCATTTGCACGCTCACAATCCTTTCACACGCTGCTTCAGGTATCCTTCAAACTGGGCTGCCAGTTCCGCAAAGCCGGGCTGCGCCTTCGCGCTGCCCTGTGCCGCGTCGTCCCGCCCGCCGCCTTTCCCGCCCGTCAGCGCATTCAGCGCGGCGCAGACGTCCCGCATGCTGAGCGAAACGCCGGCTGTGCGCCAAAGCTGATAATACACCGTTTCCCCTGTCTGGGAAAACAGAACGGCCACAGCGGGCTCCGCCGCGCAGAGCTTTTCCGCAAATGTTTTAAGCTCCTGCGCACTCAGCCCATCTTCCGCATGGACGATCAGCTTTATGCCCTGTACCGTTTCCGCAGCCTGCAAAAGCTCCGCCGCCCGGGCGGTAAGCAGCGCATCCGTGCGCATGCGCAATGTGCGTTTGAGTGACGAAAGTTCGTCCCCCTGCTTAGTAACGGCTTCCAGCACGCTCTCAGGCTTTGTGCTGAAACGCCGGGCGAGTTTCTCCACAAGGCGCGCGTTTTCCTGTGCTTCCCGAACGGCGCGCATGCCGCAGGCAAACCAAAGCCGCGTACCGCCTTTATAGTTCATGTGCGCCGTGATGCGGATCAGCCCGACCTCGCCGCTTTCGGCACAATGGGTGCCACAGCAGGTACAGGAGTCCACCCCGCCGCACCAGACGATGCGGATGTCCTCTCCGGAAAGGCCCTTTGCACGTTTGCGCAGCGGGATCTCCGCAAGCTCCGCTTCGTTCACAATGCTCGTTTGGGTCGGAACATTGCGCTGTACAGCGCGGTTCGCTTCCGTTTCAAGCAAATGCAGCTGTTCTTCATCAAGCGGCAGGTCAAGGTCGATCGTCGCATAGTCCTCCGCCATGTGGAACCCCACGTTGACTGCGCCAAACAGCGTTTTCGCGAGGCCGGAAAGAATATGCTCGCCCGTGTGCTGCTGCGTGTGGTCGAGCCGCGGCTCCGGATCAAATTCCACCCGCACCACCGCGCCTACAGGCAAGGCCCGATCCGCACGATGCCAGATCTCCCCGTTTTCCTCGCGCGCATGGGAAACAACCGCTTTCCCAATGCGCCCTGTATCGGAAAGCTGGCCGCCACCCTCCGGGTAGATCACTGTTGCGTCAAGCAGAATATCGTATCCATCTTCCATTGCCCGGGAAGCCAGCACCGTGGCCTCACATGAGGTGCATTTCGGATCATAGTACAGCTTTTTCGTCATTTTTCACATTTCCTGCCGTATCTTCCAGTATTTTGAAATATATTATTTGGATTATAGCATATCTCTTGCCGCGGCGCATCATTCTTTGCTATGATGATAGCAGGGAAGTCCTTTCATTAACACATTATTCACAAACAGGACGCAACAGGAGGAACCATGCAGAAATTCAGTGAGCTCCAATATCAGAGGCCGGATATCGGCGCCTTGCGCAGCGCCCTCACGGAGGATGCCGCGCGTCTTGGAACAGCAGCTTCCTTTGAAGAGACGGATGATGTGCTGCACGCGCACGATGCAGCGCTCCGCGCTTTCTCCACGATGGCAAACCTTGCGAGCATCCGCAACACCATCGACACTTCAGACCGTTTCTATGAGGCGGAAAAGGACTTTTTCGATACGGAAGTGCCGAAGAACACCCCTTATACGCTTGCGTATAACAAAGCGCTGCTCGCATCGCCTTTCCGCGCGGAGATCGACCGCAAATACGGCACACAGCTGCTCGCGCTCACGGAGCGCGAAGTCCGGCGGCTCTCCCCCGTGCTCATTGAAAGCACGATCGAGGAAAACCGGCTCGTGCGCGAATATCAAAAGCTTCTTGCATCCTGCCGCGTGCAATTCGCCGGGGAGACCGTGAACCTTTCCGGCCTCAGGCGTTACCAGCAGGTCCCGGACCGGGCGGTGCGCAAAGCGGCAGCTGCCGCCGTTTCCGGCTTCCTCAGCGCAAACGCAGATGCGCTCGACACGCTTTATGACAAACTCGTCGCCCTGCGCAACCGCATGGGGCAACTCATGGGTTATGATGACTTCACGCCCCTTGGCTACCTGCGCATGGGGCGGACCTATGAACCTGCGGACGTTGCGCGTTTCCGCGATCAGGTCGCGACCGAGCTTGTGCCGGTCTGCACGGAGCTGCATCGCCGCCACGCTGCACGCATCGGTGTCAATGCGCTTACGATCTACGATGAAACCTTTGAGTTCAAAACCGGCAACGCCACGCCCGAGGGCGACCTTCCCTTCATGGTAGCTGCAGCGCAGAGGATGTACCGCGAGCTCTCACCGGAAACCGGCGAGTTCTTCGATTTCATGGTGAAATATGAACTGATGGATCTGCTCACAAAGCCCAACAAGCGGGTGGGCGGTTATTGCACCTCTCTCCCGGCCTGGCAGGCGCCGTTCATCTTCTCCAACTTCAACGGCACCTCGGCGGATGTGGATGTGTTTACGCATGAAGCCGGGCATGCCTTTGCAGGCTGCTGCGCAGGCGCGGTGCAGCCGCTCCTTGCCTACACAAGCCCCACGCTCGAGGCCTGCGAGATCCACTCCATGTCCATGGAATTTTTCACCCACCCCTGGATGGAGCTTTTCTTTGGTAAAAACGCGGACAAATACCGTTACTCCCACCTGCTTGAATCGCTCACGTTCATCCCCTACGGCGTATGTGTGGACGAATTCCAGCATATCGTATACGCAAACCCCGGCCTTTCCCCCGCGGAACGCAAGGAAGCATGGCATGCGCTTGAGGCAAAATACCTGCCGCACCGCGATTACGACGGCGATGCCTTCATGGAGGCAGGCGGCTTCTGGCAAAAGCAGCAGCACGTTTACGCGAGGCCGTTCTATTACCTCGATTATGCGCTGGCTTCCATGGGCGCGTTTGAGTTTTTCGGAAAAATGCAGGCAAACCGGCCTTCCGCCTGGGAGGATTATCTGCGCCTTTGCCGCGCGGGCGGCAGCCTGCCCTACCGTGCGCTCCTCAAGCTTGCGCACCTTTCCGACCCATTTGAACCGGGCAGCGTGATGCGCGCGGTAAAAGCCGGCGTTGATACGCTCCTCGTCACGGATGATCTTGCACTGGACAGATAAATATAAACTGGAGGATATCGCCATGACATGCAAATTTAAGGACTACAAATACGAGCGGCCCAACCTTGACGCAGTACGGGAAAAGATCACTGCGCTGACCGCCGCAATGCAAACGGCAAAGACCTTTGAAGAAACAGCCGCCATCATCGAAGAAAACGCCGCTTTTGGAAAATACCTGATGACGATGAGCACGCTTGCGGAGATCCGCTTCACACTCAATACGGAAGACCCGTTCTATAAGGCAGAACAGGAATTTTTCGATGAAGCCTCCCCCGTTTTTGCTGCGCTTTCTCTGGAGTATTCCAAAGCGCTTCTCGCCTCCCCCTTCCGCGCAGAAATCGAGGAGCGGTTCGGCCGGCAGCTCATCGCCAACGAGGAGATCAACGTCAAACGCATGTCCCCCGCACTCGTCCCCTTCATGCAGGAGGAAAACCGGCTGCGCAGCGAATATCAGGCGCTTGCGGCCAGCTGCAAGATCGAGTTCAACGGTGAGGTCTGCAACAATTACGGTTTGCTCAAGTATATGGAATCCCCTGACCGTGCGGTGCGCAAAGCCGCCTTTGAAGCATGGGCAAGCTTCTTCGTGGAAAACGAAGCAAAGCTGGACGAGATTTACGACAAGCTCGTCCATGTCCGGCACGAAATGGCAAAAGCCATGGGCTATGATACCTTCACCCCGCTTGGCTACCTGAACATGGGGCGCACGGATTACGATGCGGAGGATGTGGCCCGTTTCCGTGCGCAGGTGGTGGAGCACATTGTGCCCGCCTGCGTTGCGCTGCGCCGCCGCCAGGCTGCGCGCATCGGCGTGGATAAGCTCCATTATTACGACGAAAGTTATGCGTTTACCGATGGGAACGCCACTCCGGCAGGCGACCGGGATTTCATGGTTGGCTGTGCAGAGAAAATGTACCGCGAGCTTTCCCGTGAAACAGGTGAATTCTTTGACTTCATGGTCGAGCACGAGCTGCTCGAACTGGAAACGAAGCCCAACAAAGCGGTCGGCGGATACTGCACCTTCATCCCGGAATATGATTCCCCGTTCATCTTCTCCAACTTCAATGGCACCTCCGCAGATGTTAACGTGCTGACGCATGAGGCCGGCCACGCTTTCGAAGCCTATTGCGCAAGCCGCTGCCAGAAGCTGCCGGAATATTTCTTCAGTACCAGCGAAGTCAATGAGATCCACTCCATGTCCATGGAATTTTTCACCTATCCATGGATGGAGCTGTTCTTTGGGGAACAGGCTGCAAAATACAGGTTCTCACACATGGCGGATGCGCTCCAGTTCATTCCCTACGGCGTATGTGTGGACGAATATCAGCACATCGTATACGCAAACCCGGATATGACGCCCGCAGAGCGCACTGCAGCATGGAAGGAGCTTGAAAAGAAGTACCTGCCCGACCGCAGCTATGACGGCAACGCATTCATGGAAAAGGGCGGTTTCTGGATGCAGAAGCTGCACATTTTCCTGTACCCGTTCTACTACATCGATTACACGCTCGCTTCCATGGGTGCCTTTGAGTTTTACGGTAAAATGCAGGAAAACCGGGAAGCAGCCTGGGCGGATTATTACCGGCTCTGCTGCGCCGGCGGCAGCCTGCCCTACCTCGCGCTGCTCAAGCTTGCCAACCTTTCCACCCCCTTTGAAGAGGGCAGCGTCGCCCGTGCCATCGCGCCCATCCTGAAAACGCTTGCCGAAACGGATGACAAAGCGCTTTGAGCCAATAACACAGAATACAGAAAAGGGGCGGGGAAATTCCCGCCCTTTAATCTGTCTCTTTTCGGTTTGTTCTCGTTCCAAACCGCTTATCGCAGCCGTTTATTTGACGCCATTCACGCGGTCATAGTACTTAACGATCTTGACTTCTTCCTTCCACTGGGCAAGATACTCCTGATACAGATCGTTTTTTCTCTCCGTTTCCACCTGCTCGCGGATGGTGTCCTTCACCTCGTCAAACGTGACCGTCTTTGCCTCAACGGGGCCGCACTTTTTGATGATATGCTTGCCCTTGGAGGACTGCACAGCCTCTGCCGTGATGTCGCCCTCGTTCTCGAGCGCGAGCGCCGCAGCGGAAAACTCTTCATAATAGTCGGAAGCATTCGCTTCGCTCAGGATGTAGCCTTCCGTCTTGTAGGGCTCGTTCTGCATGCCCGGATCCTCGCCGTATTCCTCAATCAGAGCGTCGAAATCCTCGCCGGCTTCGATCTTCGCATAGATCTCCGCAACGATGGCATCCACATCCTTATCCTCACCCTCTTCCGCATCGAGAACGAGGATATGCTTGTAATAGTTGTAGCCTTCGGGAACGACGAGCGGCTGCGAGCCACCGTTCAGGAAGGAAGAATAATCGTCAAAATAATTGGCGGGATCTTCTTCATAACGCTCCTGATAATAAGCAAGCTGCTCATCGTAATAGGCCTGTACATCATCGTCGGTTACCGTAACTTCCGCAAGCAGGCTCTCGATGTATTTGTTGGCGATCGCCTCATCGCGCAGGCTGTCCTCGATGCTCTTGATGTATTTATCATAAGTAAGGCCGTTCGCCTTCAGATCCGCAAGGAGCAGCTTTTCTTCTTCCGCCCGCTTTTCGTCCTCGTCGGTGATGGATGCATCCACATCATCCGCATAGCTCTCATAGAGGCTGTCGATCTCCTGCTGCAGGCTTTCCTGAACCTCAGCTTCTTCCTCAGCAGTAAGCGTTACGCCCGCCTGCTTTGCGACATAGATGGGGAGCATGCTGTTGATGATGGAATCAAACACCATATCCTGAAACGCACGGTAAGCTTCGTCCGTGGATACGTCATATGTGCCATATATGCTCTGCATATACATATTGTTCACATAGACCCGGTAATACGTCTGGAATCGGATATCAATATTTCCCACTTTGCCGACGACGGGGTCATTCAGTTTGGCGCTGCAGCCGGCAAAGGCAGCAAACACCAACACGAGTGCCAAAGTGAACAGGACGGCGCGCATGCCGTTGTGCTTGTTTTGCATTCTCTCTTCTCCTTTTGTAAGGGGCTTGCTCATTCTGCGCCCCATTCTAAACTGACTTATCTATTTTATCCTTCCGGCCGCACGCTGTCAACGCATCAACGCCAATCAAATGTAAATTGATTGCGGCAAATCGTCATTTGCCGGGCAAAACGCAAAATTTTTTGGTGATTTTCGGTTTTTATGGTATAATGACTTTTAATGTATTACAGTAAGCAAAAGTGAGGTTCCAATGCGGCATATTCCCAACGTTCTTTCCGCGCTGCGCATCCTGATGGTCGGCGTATTCATATATTTTTTTGTGCAGGCACAGTATCTCGCCTGCCTCATCACCTACATCACCGCTTTCCTGACCGACCTGCTGGATGGTTACCTTGCGCGGCGCAACAACTGGATTTCCGACATCGGCAAAGTGCTCGATCCGCTTGCAGATAAGCTCATGCTGCTCACGGCGCTCATGTGCTTTTTGACGAAGGGCTGGCTCCCGCTTTACATGATCGTCATCGTTTTTGCGAAGGAGCTTACCATGATCATCGGCGGCGCAATCCTGTTCCGCAAGAACGTGGTCGTTTATTCCGACTGGTTTGGGAAGCTCGCATCCGGTTTCTTCAACGCAAGCGTCGCGCTTACGCTTGCCAAGCGCTTTTTCCCGCAAATCGGGATACTGGACATCATCGTCCTTGGGATCGCGATCGTGCTTGCCCTCATTGCGCTCGTGCATTATGCGCTGATTCAGCTGCCCCATATTCGCAAAACAAGCGCTGAATGAAGCGCTGTTCCATCAGCAACTCCGGCAGGGAAGTTTTTTCTTCCCTGCTTTTTTTCATAAAAACAGTTCCGAAACACAGGCAAGGTGAATAAGATGGAGCAGCCCAAATTCAAGGAGGTTGCTATGAAGAAACTCACATCCCTTGTGCTGTGCCTGTTTTTGTGTACCGCATTTCTTTTCTGCGGCTGCGGCAAGCAGGAGGATCTGCGCCATGTGACGCTCAACGAGGTGACACGCTCCGTATTCTACGCTCCGCTGTACGTTGCGGTCTCCCTTGGCTTCTTTGCGGATGAAGGCATGGAGGTTGAGATCGTAACGGGCGGCGGCAGCGACAAGAGCATGACAGCCCTGCTTGCAGGCGAGGCCGACGTTGCCCTGATGGGCCCGGAAACCGGCGTTTATGTGGTTTCCGGAGGCAAGGAAGATCACCCGATGATCATCGCGCAGCTCACCAAGCGGGACGGTTCCTTCCTGATCGGCCGCGAAGCCAACGATGCGTTCGACTGGTCTGCGCTGAAAGGCAAGTCGATTATCGGGGGACGCCCCGGCGGGATGCCGTTTATGACCCTCCAATACGTGCTCAAAAAGAACGGACTTACGCCCGGGGAGGATGTCACGATCATCGACAACATCCAGTTTAACCTGATGGGCAGCGCCTTTGAAGGCGGCACGGGAGACTATGTGACGCTCTTCGAACCGACAGCCTCCGAATTTGAAGCCGCCGGCAAGGGGCATATCGTTGCAAACATCGGGCTTGAATCCGGTGAAGTACCTTACACCGCTTTCATGGTCGCCCCCGACACCATTCAAAACGATCCTGCATTCGTCGAAGCATTCGTGCGGGCGTTGTACCGTGCGCAGCTTTGGGTGCAATCCGCAGGCGACGCGGAGATCGCCGAGGCGATGCAGCCCTTCTTCCCCGATTCTTCCATCGAAACACTTTCCGCCGTTGCGCGAAACTACCGGGCAACCGATTCCTGGACACAAACGCCCGTTATGACGGAAGATTCCTTCACGCGTCTGCAGGACATCATGGAAAATGCAGGTGAGCTGAGCGAGCGCGTGGAGTTTTCAGAGCTGGTGGACAACAGCTTTGCGGAAGCCGTGATGGCAGCCATCGGGGAATAAGGCGGGCGCAGCGTGTGCGGCCGGATGCGTTGTTCATTCAGAACCCACACCTGCGCAAACGGCCGCCCGGGAAGCTCTCCCGGGCGGCCGCCGTATGCCGGTTTAATGGTTATTCATCTTCGTCCTGTACCGTGGGGATGACAGGCTCATTGCAGTTGGGGCAGATCAGCTCCTGATCCGATTCGAGCATGTCCTGATCGAAATAGACGGTCTCGCCGCAATGCGGGCACTCGACCTCAACGAAATCATCCTCGAAGTCCTCGCCGCAGCAGTCGCACACGTCATCATCGAGCATCGCATCCAGGCACTCATCGATGTCGGAAAGTTCATCGCAAATGTCGTCAATGCACTCATCGAGATCAATAATGGCTTCCTCGTTCTCGTCGATGGTGCCGGCCATCTCATCCATGGTCTCGATCATCGCGAGCAGCAGCTTGCCCTGCGCGTCACCGCCGATCTCCATGCCATCCGCAAGGCCGCGCAGATAAGCGACCTTTTCTTTCATGTATCCCATAGGTAACCTCCGTTATGTGATATGTTCAGTATTGGTTATACGCGCTCCATGTATTCGCCGGTGCGGGTATCCACGCGGATGCGGTCGCCCTCGTTGACGAACAGCGGAACGTTGATCTTGAAGCCGGTCTCAAGCGTAGCGGGCTTGGTCGTGCCGGTCGCGGTATCGCCGCGGAAGCCGGGTTCCGTCTCGGTGACGGTGAGTTCGACAAAGTTCGGCGCAGCCACGGAGAAGGGGCTTCCCTTGTAGAAGCGGATCGTCACGTTCTCGTTCTCGACGATGAAATCGATGGCGTCTTCCACCTGGTCATGGTTGAGCGGCAGCTGCTCGAAGGTCTCGGTATCCATGAAGTAGTACAGCTCACCGTCGTTATAGAGATACTGCATCTCCTTGGTCTCGATGTGCGCCGTGGGGTACTTGTCCGTGGGGCTGAAGGTGCGCTCGAGCACCGCGCCGGTCATAACGTTCTTGAGGCGCGTGCGGACAAAGGCCGCGCCTTTTCCGGGCTTAACATGCTGGAAATCCGCGATGGACCAAACCTGCCCGTCGATCTCGACCGTTACGCCCTTGCGAAAATCGCCTGCCATAATCATTGCCATAGGTAATCATCCTCCAAAAATGCTTTTTTGTTGCGTTTGTATGATTTTACCATGCCGCGCGCACACAGCAACGCCATGATATACAATACTGTGTATTATATTACCACATCCGCACACCTGCAAACAAGGGATTTATTGCATCCGCATGAAATTTACCGAAAGTTTTATGCGATGTTGCTCCATCCCTCCCCAATCAGCCACTCGGTATGGAAATATTCAGGGGCAAGGATGATCCGTTCCAGCTGAAAACGGTCGCCGGGATTTACCGTATAAGCCTCATTTTCCATAAAATAGATCGTGGTATTATGCACTGGGAATGGCTCGGACATCTTTTCCGTCTCAATATCAAATACGCGCATTTCGATGTAGTTGTCCTCCCGCAGCCATGCGCAGAACACGGCGTTCCCGTTTGCGGCGGCATGGACGTTGTTGGCGTCCTTTTCTTCAAATACCACAGTCCGCCCATCCCCTTCCGCTTCCAGCAGATAGATGCCGTTTAGATTGCGGCAGAGAATTTTATCTCCCAAATGCTGCACTGGAACCGGCATGGCTTCCTTCACAACCGTTACCTTCTCCGGATCGTTTATGTCAACGGCAAAAAGGGAGTATCCGTTGAGGCAATACGGATCATCGTTGATCCTGCGCGATACATATACCGTCTCTCCCACCACATCGAGATATGTCCACCGAAGATTTTCCAGCACGGAGATGCAATTTGAACCGTCTTTCTTCATGCGGTACAGCGTGTTTTCCGTAAAGAAGAAAATGAATTCCTTTGTCGTAATCATATTGTCAACGGTTCCGTCCCGGAGTTTTGTAACTCCCCCGTTTTCGTAATCAAAGCGGAATATCCCCTTTTCCTCATCACCGATATAATACACCGCATCATCGGAAGCGTTAATCATGCCACCACAATCTTCCGCGAGCTCCTGTATTTGCCCCTGTGCACCCAATGAGCAAAGCGTATTATAAGGATAGTGCTGAAAGTAAATGGCGCCGTTCCGCGCGTCCGCCATGCCATATGCGCCGCAGTTTGCTGTGTCCGCGCCGTAAGGAGCAGGATCTGCCGGCTGCCAAACAAAGGCATCCACCGGCGCGGGGCTTGGCACAGGTTCTTTATCCGTTGCAAGATCGCATGCGCAAAAGGATACCATAGAAAATGCCATAACTACTAAAAGAATGATGCAGCGCTTCATAAACTCTCCTTTCATTTTCATGGGCTGAGCAGCTCCACTCATCCCTTTTACCAGTCCCTTCCATATCCTCATTTTCCAATAAGGTCAAATTCCCATGACAGAATTTTCAGATTTATCGGCAATAAACCTTATAATTAATTTTAGCAGGAATTTACGCAACGAATCATAAACATATTATGAATTTCTTTGCTTATTCAATATAAACGCGGCGCAGGAGCTCGCCCACGCCGCGCTTTGCTTTTATTGTGATATTGTCCAACATCCATTTGTCGAGCTCATAGCCTCCAATGCTGCCACAGCGCCAGGCTCAAGCAGTCTGAACAACGGACTTGTGCTTTACTCCAGAAAATCCTTCAGCTTCTTGCTGCGCGAAGGATGCCTGAGCTTGCGCAGCGCCTTCGCTTCGATCTGGCGGATGCGCTCACGCGTAACATTAAACTCTTTGCCGACCTCTTCCAGCGTGCGCGCCTTGCCGTCATCCAGGCCAAAGCGCAGGCGAAGCACCTTTTCCTCACGTGGGGTGAGCGTGTCGAGCACCTCCATGAGCTGCTCCTTGAGCAGCGTGAACGCAGCGACTTCCGCCGGCGCGGGCGCATCGTCATCCGGGATGAAATCGCCAAGGTGGCTGTCCTCTTCCTCACCGATCGGCGTTTCGAGCGAAACCGGCTCCTGCGCAACCTTGATGATCTCCCGCACCTTTTCTTCGGAAATGCCCATTTCTGCGGCGATCTCCTCCGGCCGCGGCTCACGGCCGTATTCCTGCAAAAGCTGACGGTTTACGCGGATGAGCTTGTTGATGGTTTCCACCATATGCACCGGGATGCGGATGGTGCGCGCCTGATCCGCGATCGCGCGCGTGATGGCCTGGCGGATCCACCAGGTCGCATACGTCGAAAACTTGTAGCCCTTGCGGTAATCGAATTTTTCAACGGCTTTGATGAGGCCGAGGTTTCCTTCCTGGATGAGGTCAAGGAAGAGCATGCCGCGCCCCACATAGCGCTTTGCAACGGAGACAACAAGGCGCAGGTTTGCTTCCGCAAGCTGGCGCTTCGCCTCCTGATCCCCATCCGCCATGCGCTTTGCGATCTCGATCTCCTCGTTCGCGCTGAGGAGCGGCACTTTGCCGATCTCTTTCAGATACATGCGCACAGGGTCATCGATCGCAACGCCTTCCGTGCCGGAAACACCTGCATCGATCTCCGCGAGATCCTCTGAGATGTCCTCCGCAACCTCGATCTCTTCCACCACATCGATATTGAGCGTTTCAAACCGGTCATACAGCCGCTCGATCTGCTCCGAGTTGAGTTCCAACTCGGACAGGGTGTCCATCACTTCCTGATAGGTCAGGACGCCCTTCGCCTTGCCGCGTTCGATCAGTTCTTCAACTTTATTCATGCGAGGCTTATTCTCTTCCAACGCTTCCCACTCCTTACTGTTGCTAATCTTGGTCTATTTAAACTCTTTGAGTTTTTTCATCAGTTCCGCGTGCTCACGCAGGAGCGCCGCGCGGTCTCCCTCGCCCGCGTTCATTTTTTCCGCAAGCTGCTTCAGGCGCTCGTTCAGGCGTTTGTAGCGCAGCTTTGCGACGCAGTCGTCGATCACCGCAGTGACCTCCCCTTCCAACGGGGGCGCCGCCATCGCCTGCGCAGCGGCCTCCGCCTGTTTTTCCGGGAGTTCCGCCAGGAGGCGCGCCATGTCCGGCGTTTCTTCCGCAAGGTAGGCCACAAGCAGCGCGTCCGCATATCCTGCGAAGCCTTCCTCCGCAAAGGTGACCTCCGCCTCCGCCATCCGCTCCGCCGCATATGCCGCATTTTTGCAGGAGGTCTGCATGCAGGCAAGCAGCGTCTGCTCGATTCGATCGGGTTCGGTATCTTTCGCCTCGCGAATTTTATTCCTAGTATTCCGTTTTTTGGCAGGGTTATTCGCTTCCTGCTGCTTTGCAAGGCCGCACTGTGCCTGCACCGCTGCAAGCGAAAGCCCTGAATTGCGGGCAATAACAGGCGCATACCGTTCACGCTCCACAGGCTGAAGCCCGCCCACGAACGCGCAGGCGCGTTTGGCATATCCTTCCCGCCCATCCGCCGTGCCAAGGTCGAACTGCGTCGCAATATGCTGAAGCTTGAAGCCATTGAGCGTGTTCGCATCGTCCTTCAACTTCAAAAACGCATCCTTCCCGTTTTTGCGGACAAAATCGTCCGGATCCATGCCGCCGGGGATCGTGATGACCTTCACATCGATCCCTTCCGCAGCAAGGATGTCGAGGCCACGCAGCGTGGCGTTCTGCCCCGCCGAATCGCCGTCATAGGAGATGTATACGCGTTCAACATAGCGTTTCATCAGCCGCGCCTGCTGCTGGGTCAGTGCCGTGCCGAGCGAAGCCACAGCGTTGTCGATCCCGGCCGCAAAGAGGCTGATGACATCCATGTAGCCCTCCACCATCACAAGGTCCGCAGGGTGCTTTCCCTTCTGCATGTTGAGCGCATACAGGTTGCTTCGCTTGTTGTAGATGGGCGTATCACCGGTGTTGATATACTTGGGCTGCTCGTCCTTTTTCATCGTGCGCGCGCCGAAGCCGATCACCCGGCCGCTCGTTGCGATGATCGGGAAGATCACGCGGTTGCGGTACGCATCATAGCAGCCGTCCTTCCGCTTGCCGCGGATCGCAAGCCCCGCGTCGATCAGTTCCTGCTTGGAATATCCTTTGCCGGTGAGGTAGTTGGTCAGCCCATCCCAGGTCTCAAGCGCAAAGCCAAGGCCAAAGCGCGTAGCAAGCTTGCCGTCCACGCCGCGCTTTGCAAGATATGCCTGCGCCGTTTTTCCTTCCGGCGAAAGCAGCTGCCTGTGGTAAAACAGTGCGGCCTCCTTACAGGCGGCATACAGGCGCTCCTTATATGCGCGTTCCCGGCGGAGGCGGTCGTCATCGACCTCATCCGGAAGTTCCATCCCCGCGCGCTGCGCAAGGAACTTCACCGCATCAACAAAGGAAAGGCGTTCGATCTCGCGGGCGAACTGGATCGCGCCCCCGCCCGCATGGCAGCCAAAGCAATAGTACATCTGCTTGTCCGGCTGCACGGAAAAAGAAGGGGTTTTCTCGTTGTGGAATGGGCAGCAGCCCCAAAGCCGGCCGCTCTTCTGCGAAAGCGGCACATATTCGGAAACGAGCGAAACGATATCCGTCTTTTGAAGGAGCTCGTCCATCCATGCTTCAGGGAACATCGGCACACGGGCTCACTCCTTTCCATCCTTTATCCGCCATTCTTCCGCACGCTCGTTATTCGCCGCAAAAACCGCAATTCCTGCATTCCTCTTAAAAATCAGGCGGCTTGCAGCCGTTTACCCGAAAGCTACATCCATTCCTTCGGAACAAACTTCCTTTCATAATCGGTGATCGCATAGCGATCCGTCATGCAGGCGATGTAGTCCGCAGCCACGCGCTCCGCACCGTCTTGTGCAATGTGGCGCGTAAACTCTTCCGGCAGTTCATCCATATGCTGAAGATAATAGTGAAAAAGCTGCTCCACAACGTGCTTCGCTTTTCCTTCCTCCTGCTTGGCGTCGCTGTCGCGGTACACATGGTCAAACATAAATATGCGCAGGGCGTCAAATTCCTCGCCGACCCGTTCCGACATATGCACTTCCGGCTTGCCGTAGCTCTGCGTGATCACATCCGTGATCATTGTGTTGATGCGGTGCCCGTGAGAATTGCCGAGCACGGCGACACAGCTCTGCGGCAGGTCCTCTTCCCGCAGCACCCCGGCGCGGATCGCGTCATCGATATCGTGGTTAATGTAGGCGATGCGGTCGGAAATGCTTACGACCGCGCCTTCCAACGTGCAGGGCTTTCCGCTTTTCTTATGGTTCACGATGCCATCCCGCACCTCAAAGGTCAGGTTCAGCCCTTTCCCATTCTCAAGTTTTTCCACGATGCGCAGGCTCTGCACGTTATGCTCAAACCCGCCTGGTACAAGGCGGTTCAGCACGCTTTCGCCAGCATGGCCAAAGGGCGTATGGCCCAGGTCATGCCCGAGCGCGATCGCTTCCGTCAGGTCTTCATTCAGCCG
This sequence comes from bacterium, assembly GCA_022778545.1. Taxonomy (GTDB): domain Bacteria; phylum Bacillota; class Clostridia; order Christensenellales; family CAG-138; genus UBA1685. Next base: position 53,051 of record JALFDW010000045.1, read on the forward strand.
AAGCCCGCGCGCAATAGTCCGTGCGATCTGGCTGACCTCCAGCGTATGCGTAAGGCGCGTGCGGTAATGGTCCCCGACCGGGGAAAGAAAAACCTGCGTTTTGTGTTTCAGGCGCCGGAAGGATTTGCAGTGGATGATCCTGTCCCTGTCGCGCACAAACTCTGTGCGGATGGGGCATTTTTCCATGGGGTATTCCCGTCCGCGCGTGTTTTTTGAAAGCATTGCATAAGGGGAAAGCGTTTGCGCTTCCAGTTCTTCCGCATGCTCACGCAGGCTTTCCATCCGGAACAAATCTTCCATATAGCTCCTCCCATTCTTTCTTCATCTATTTTTCTGCATAAAGAAAAAAACTCCTTTCCCAGTTTATGTCCAATTTGTGAAAAATCATTATAATACGGCATAAAAATGCGGAGAACGTTCCAGTTCCCCGCTTTTTTTGAATCTTCCCCCCACATTTTTGCTGGCAATGCTGCAAAATTCAGGATCATTAAATCATGTTTTCTTCCGTATTTTCCCCTTTGCCTTCAATAACAGCCCACCCAAATTCATCTTTAAAATCATGATAACATTCGGGACAAATCCAATATGACCCACTGCTGTTTTGGGGCGTTGTGCAGTATCCATCATGTAAGTCATCTTCGCTTATACCAAACTTGTCCCAGCAAAACTCACAATGCTCATGCTCCCATTTTGCCGAATAAGGTTGAAAATGCAAATGATACAGCTTCACATTCATAAGATAGCTTTCCTGCCCATTTCGACGCCAGTCGGTTTTATCTACCATGTAGCACCCACCTTTCCCAAATATCTGCCATTGCATGGAGTCTACCATGAAAAAAAGTGCTCTGTCAACGCAACAAAAATCCGGCGCCGCTTTTGAGCGACGCCGGATTTGTTACGCATTCTGCGCTTTTTCTTATTTGCTGTTGCGGATGTTCGCCTGTGCGGCCGCAAGGCGGGCGATCGGCACGCGGAACGGGCTGCAGGAGACATAGTCAAGACCCACATTGTGGCAGAACTCAACGGAAGCGGGATCGCCGCCGTGTTCGCCGCAGATGCCAAGGTGGATGTCCGGGCGGGTCGCACGGCCCAGCTCAGCAGCCATCTTCACGAGCTTGCCCACGCCAACCTGATCGAGCTTGGCGAACGGATCGTTCTCGTAGATCTTCTTGTCGTAGTAAGCGCCGAGGAACTTGCCGGCGTCGTCACGGCTGAAACCGAACGTCATCTGAGTCAGATCGTTAGTACCGAAGCTGAAGAACTCCGCCTCTTTCGCAATCTCATCAGCCATAAGAGCCGCACGCGGAATCTCAATCATGGTGCCGACTTTATAGTGAAGCTCTGCGCCAGCCGCCTTGATAACCTCGTCAGCAGTTGCGGTAACAATACTCTTAACATATGCAAGCTCTTTTTCCTCGCCGACCAGCGGGATCATGATCTCCGGCTCGATGCGGTACCACGGATACTCGTGGTTGACCTTGATGGCGGCGTTGATGACGGCAGTGGTCTGCATCTCGGCGATCTCCGGATAGGTGACGGCGAGACGGCAGCCGCGGTGACCCATCATCGGGTTGAACTCGTGCAGGGAGGCGATGACTTCCTTCAGCTCCTCGGTGGAGACGTTCAGCTCGGCAGCGATCTCTGCGATGTCCTCTTCCTTGGTGGGCAGGAACTCGTGCAGGGGCGGGTCG
>JALFDW010000039.1 GCA_022778545.1 bacterium
AAGACATTTCTCCTGCAAACGGCTGTGGATGCGCTCAAGGTGGAACGCTCCTCCGTCGTTATGGTTGGAGACAGACACTATGACCTGCGCGCCGCAGCGGAAGTCGGCATCCCCTCCATCGGTGTTCTGTATGGCTATGGCAGCAGGGAAGAAATCGCAGCCTGCGCGCCGACACACACCGCAGAAACCGTAGAAGCCCTCGGCAGCCTGCTGCTGCCCGGCATGGCAGACGCGCAATAAACATCCGAAAGGAGTGCACTCTATGAAACTGATCTTCGCAATCGTGCAGAACGACGATTCCAAAAGGCTCGTGAAAGCACTCGTGCAGCACAACATCAGCGTGACCCGCATTTCGACCACCGGCGGCTTCCTGCATGGCGGCAACACCACGCTGATGATCGGCGTGGAAAAAGAAAAGGTCCAGGAAACGCTCGATGTGATCAAATCCAAATCCAGTACGCGCAAGGAGTTCATGGTGATTCCTTCCGCGCTGCCCGGCTACACGGACAGCTCGCCTACGCCCGTGCAGGTCACGCTCGGCGGAGCCACCGTTTTCATCGTTGATGTGGAGGATTTCCAGAAGTTTTGAGCAAAACCCTTCAAAAGGCTGAGGAACGCCTGCTTTCCGCCATCGGCGGGGCGCGTGTTTCCCATGCCTTTTTCATTTCAAGCACAGATGCTGTTCCGGCGCGGCAGCTTGCCCGCCGCGCTGCCGCGCTCGTCTGCACGGGCGCCGCGGATGAAGCGCGCCTTGCGGAAAGCGCGAATTTCCGTTCCTATGACGGCGTCTCCATGCGCATGGAGGATGTGCGCGCGTTGATCGACGAGCTGGCGCAAAGCCCGCTTGACGGGCAGATGCGCTGCACGCTCATCGAAGGTGCGCACGGCATGAGCACAGCCGTGCAGAACGCGCTGCTCAAAACGCTCGAGGAACCGCCTTCCTCCGCGGTATTCCTGCTCACAGGCAACATCGCGGGCGTTCTCCCCACGGTTGCCTCCCGCTGTGCTGTGATCCGCGTGGGTCTCTCCACCACAGAAGAAACCGAAGCGGTGCTGCTTGCGCGCGGGGTATCCCCCGCTGCGGCGTGGCTTTATGCGGCAGCCGGTGGCGGCAGCGAAACGCGCGCGCTCCGGCTCTATGAGGACGAAGCCTTCCGCGCGCTGCGCACGGACGCTTTTTCCGCGCTCACTGCTCTGCTGCGCGGCGAACTCCCGCTTGGCGCTTCCAGGAAGCTCTGCGCCAACCGCGGCGCTGCGGATGCGTTCGCGTTCATGCTCTCCTTTCTGCGCGACATGCTCGCCCTGCGCACGGGAAGCGGCATTCCCCCGGAAAACCCGGATCAGCGGGATGCGATGGCCGCCATTGCCCCACGCTTTACAATCGGCCGCATAACATGTATGATAGAGATGCTTTCAAAAGCAACGGGGGACCTGTATGCCGCAGGCGCAAGCGCGCTGACGGACCTTGCAGTCGCAGACAGGCTCTTTTTAGAAATATCGGAGGCAATAACGAACCAATGAAGACCGTAATCGGCGTAAGATTTAAAGACGGTGGCAAAATGTACTATTTTGACCCCGGTGAATTTGATGTAAAAGAAGGGGATGGCGTGATCGTGGAAACGGCGCGCGGCACCGAATTTGGCGACGTGGTCGCCCCTCCGCAGCAGCTGGAGGAAGAAAAGATCATCGCTCCCCTCAAGAGCGTCGTGCGCATTGCGACGCCGTATGACCGTGAGCAGAGGGACAAAAACCGGGCGCGCGAAAGCGAAGCCTATGCCATCTGCATGGAAAAGATTCAGGCACACCAGCTTGAAATGAAGCTTGTGGACGTCGAATACACGTTCAACGGCTCAAAAGTGGTGTTCTACTTTACTGCGGATGGCCGCGTGGACTTCCGCGAACTGGTAAAGGACCTTGCAAGCGTATTCAAATCCCGGATCGAGCTCCGGCAGATCGGCGTGCGGGATGAAGCGAAGATGCTCGGCGGGCTCGGCTCCTGCGGCCGTCCCGTATGCTGCAAGGCGTTTCTTTCCGACTTCACGCCTGTTTCCATCAAAATGGCGAAGGAGCAGAACCTTTCCCTTTCGCCCACGAAGATATCCGGCATTTGCGGCAGGCTCATGTGCTGCCTGAAATACGAACAGGACGCCTATGAAAGCATGCGCAAGCAGATGCCGCGCACAGGGCGCGAGGTCATCACGCCGGATGGAAACGGAACCGTGCTGGAAAACAATGTCATCACGGAACGCACGCGGGTGAAGGTAACGCTCAGCGACGGCACCTTCGATGTGCGGGAATATCCTTTCCGTGAGCTGCATGTAAAAAATGCCCCTGCCCGCCCGAAGCAAAATGAGGAAGAATGGGAGGCAGAGGAAGACATCATATCCTCTCCCGAGGAAAACGACCCGGCGCTCAGCGCACTCGATGACGGTTCACCCGCTGCAGAGCCGAAAAAGCCCCCGAAGAAGCAGCAGAAACGCCGCCCGCCCGCAAAGGAACAGAAGCCGGCGGAAGGAGCGGAAACTTCAGAAGCTCCCGAGAACGCAGATACCCCCACCGGGCGGAAGGAACGGCCGGAGGGTGCGCCGGCACGCAGGCGCGGGAGCCGCGGCGGCCGCAGACGCAACAAGGGGAACCGACCTGCGGGAGATCAGCAGCCTGCTGCAGCTCCGCAGGCAGACGATGCTTCGTCCAAAGAATAACAGGTGTCATCCCTTGGGATTGCTCTTGATTTTTTCCCCGTATATGTTACAATATATGCGAAATCTACACTGGAGGTAAAATGAAATGGCATATGTAATCACTGATGCTTGCATCTCCTGCGGCGCGTGCGAAGCGGGTTGCCCCGTTGGCGCAATCTCCCAGGGTGACGACAAATACGTCATCGATGCTAACGCTTGTGTCGACTGCGGCGCATGCGAAGGCACCTGCCCCGTTGGCGCTCCCAAGGCTGAATAACAAACACAACCAAAACGCGGAATGGCGCAACGCCATTCCGCGTTTTATTATTCTCACGAGCAGCGCGGTCAGCCGTCTTTCGGTCGCTTATTTTTCCCGCACAAGCGCAGCGCGCTGCCTGTATGCCAGCACAAGAACTGCCGTAAGGAGCAGGCAAAGCGCCTCGCTCGCCGCAGGAGCATACCATACGCCCATCCCACCCATGAGCGCCGCCAGGGAAAGAAGCGCTGCTGTAACCGTCACAAACCCGCGGGAGATCGCGATCGTCATTGCAGGCACGGGCAGCTCCATTGCCGTGAAATAGCCCGCGCTGAGCATGTTGAAGCCCATAAGGAGGAATGTGAAGGAGAAAGCCCGCAGCGCATTTGTTGTGTAAGCAAACGTGGGGCTGCTGCGGTCAAACAGCAGCGATGCGATCCACTCCGGGCAAAGCTGGCAAACCGCAAAGCATGCGACTGCAGCCGCGGTGCCGCCCAGGAGCGCATAACGGAAATAGCCCCGGCAGGCTGCGCGGTCTCCCCGGCCCAGGTTCAGGCTCACAAGCGGCTGCATGCCCTGCGTCGTGCCGACGACGAGCATCATCACAAACGTATTCACATAGCCGATGAGCGAATAGCTCACGATGCCAGTTTCGCCAATGTATGCGCGGATCACATGGTTGAACAGGAACGTGGTGTAGCCCAGCGCAAATTCGGATGCAAACTCCGAAAGCCCAAGCGGCAGGATGCGCCGGTATGCGCTGAGGAACGGGCGCGAAAGGCGGAAGCGGATCCCGGAACGGCCCCGCAGGAAGTGCAGCAGGAAGATCGTAAAGCTCATCGCCTGCGCAATGCCCGTTGCAAGCGCCGCGCCGGTAACGCCCATCTGCAGGCGGATCACGAGCACATAATCCAACACGATGTTCGTAATGCAGCAGGCGGAAACGCCGATGATCGAAACCGATGGGTGCCCCCCTGTTTTTACCAGCACCTCAAAGCAATAGGACACCATGAAGAACACCGCAAACGAACTCACGGTCTTCAGATAGGAGATCATGTAGGCGCGCGTTCCTTCCGTTGCGCCAAGAAGCTCCACGACCGCATCCGGGAACAAGTGCACAAGGAGCGTCATCAGAAGCGCGCAGGCGCACACCACGAACGCATTCTGCGTAAAAGTCCTGTTTGCGGCCTCATGCTCGCCGCGGCCGATGTGGATCGCGCACACCGTGGATGTGCCCACGGAAAGCAGGACTGCCACGGCAAACATGGCATTGATGAACGGCATGCAGAGGTTCACCGCGCCGAGCGCCAACTCACCCACACCATGCGCCACGAAGATGCCATCCACAATGGAATAGGTGGAAAACACGAACATCGAAGCCACGGAGGGCAGCACAAAGCGCAGGAACGCCCGCACGGACCAGGTCTTTTGTTGTTTTGCCTCGTTTTGTCTCATAAGTCACCTCTTTACAAACCATCTTAAACCTTGGTATCATACCAAGGTCAAGTGCTTTTTTCGGAGGAATTTGTCCAATGAAGCGGTATTATAAGATTGGGGAGATCGCCGCGCTTTACAGCATCTCGCCGGATTCGCTGCGTTATTATGAAGAGATTGGCCTCCTGACCCCGCGGCGGGACGCAAACGGCTACCGCATGTACAGCATTGAGGATATCTGGCGGCTCAACGTCATCCGCGATATGCTCAAGCTCGATTTCCCCACCGAGCAGATCAGAAAATATCTCGGCGCGCACACGCTCGCTTCCACGCAGGCGCTGCTGCGGCGCGAAAAGGAAGCCGTTGATGCGCGCCTTGCGGAACTTCAGGCCATTCGGGATGAAATCGAAGCGCGCGAAGCCGAGATCTTCGCGGCCGCTGCGCGCCCCATTGGAGAGTTTTCCATCAGAACGCTGCCCGAACGTGGGCTTTTACGCATGGCGGGCGAAGCGCGGGAAGATGCAGAGATCGACTTTCTCGTGAAGAAGCTGCACAAGCGCTACGAGGATGAGCTGTTTCTGATCCGCAACGGCGCAACGGGCGCGCTCATCCCGCTTTCCGGCATCGAGGCCGGCGTATTCAACCGCTATTCCAGCGTTTTCATGCTGCGCGAAGGCGGCGAGCCCTGCGATGTCAAGATCCCGGCAGGCGAATTTGCGACCGTCTGCTTCCGCGGCGATTATCAGAACACGGCGCGGTTCATGCCAAAGCTCCTTGCATATGCAAAAGCGCATCACCGCGTGCCCTGCGGAAATGCGCTTGAACTGTATCTGATCGATATTCACGAAAGCGGCGACCCTGCCGAGTACATCACCGAGCTTCAGCTCCCTGTCGCACCTCTGCCTGACGCGGTTGCTCCTTCGCACCGCCCAGACAGCACCAAACGGTGATCGTCGCCACAACGACGATGGAGCCCAGGATCGCGAACGTGCCCGGCATCTCCCCGAGGAAGATCCAGACCCAAACCGGGCTCAGGATGATCTCCAGCGAGGCGATCAGCGTGCAGGCCAGCGTGGGGCAGTGCTTTACCGCAATGCTGTAAAGCGCATAGGGCAGGCCAAGCTGCAGCACGCCCATGGCGATCACGGCAAGGACGGACGCCGCCGTGACCTCCGGCGGATAAGCGAACGTGAACGGAATACCAACAAGCGTCGTCACGGCAAGCCCCAGGAAGATGCCGGAAAGCCTGCGCTCCTCATCGGATTCGCCGGTGAACAGGTACACGCCGCCCATCGTCACGCCGTCGATGAGCGCAAGGACGTTGCCCAGCATGCCGCCAGATGTGAGCTGATCGAAAAAGAACAGGGCAATGCCGAGCACCGTGATGAGAACAGCAGCATAATCCGCAAAGCGGTAGCGCCGCTTAAAGAACAGGATAGAAAGCACCACGAGGAACACCGGCGAAGTATATTGCAGTACAATGGCGTTTGCCGCCGTGGTGAGCCTGTTTGCAATCAGGAACAGGATGGACGTGCCGCTCACGCAGAAGCCGATGATGACCGTTCTTTTGTCGATGCGCACGCGGTAATGCATCTTGCGCATGAACAGCCAGAGTGTCAGCGTAGCCGCAAGGCCGCGCCACCCCGCAAGCACCATGGAATTCCACGGCACGCTCTTGATAAACAGCCCCGCAGTGCTCCAGAGCACCGCGCACACAAGCATCAGCCCGGCGCCCAGGCCGGGAGAACGTTTTTCCCCGTTCACGCCAAAGCCTCCTTTTTCTCATCGAGCGGTTTGATATAGCGCACATATGTGCGGCGCAAAAGCGCAGCGCATACGAAAAGCGAAACGCCTTCTGCGATCGGGAAAGCATACCATACGGCGCTGAGCCCCCATTCCATCGCAAGAAGATACGCCGCCGGGATCAGCACGATGATCTGCCGGCAGAGTGACATGATCATGCTGTTCACCCCCTGGCCCACAGCCTGAAACATCGTGGAGAGCATGATGCCGATCGCCGCGAAGGGGAAGCAGATGCTGATGGTGCGCAGAGCCCTGACGCCGATCTGCATCATATGCTCAGAAGCATCGAACATCCGGAGGAACACGTCCGGGAAAAGCTGGAACAGCAGAAGGCCCACTACCATAATCGTAAGCGCATACAGCACGCCGCACTTGAGCGCCTGCATCAGGCGTTTTTTGTTCCGCGCGCCGAAATTGTAGCCCATGATCGGCATCGCGCCGCTGTTGAGACCGAACACCGGCATGAAGATGAAGGATTGCAGCTTGAAATACACGCCGAGCACGCTCACGGCCGTCGGCGTAAAGAGATACAGGATCTTGTTGAGCGCAAACGTCGTCACGGAGCCGATTGCCTGCATCACGATGGAGGGAAGGCCTACGCGGTAGGAATCCGCAATGAAGCTCCACTGCGGGCGAAAGCCGCGGAGGCGGATCGTCACAAGATTGCGCCTGCGGAACAGGAAGAAGAAACCGAGCAGCATGGAAACCGCCTGCCCGCCCACGGTGGCAAGCGCCGCGCCCGCCACGCCCATGGCCGGAAGGCCGAAATAGCCGAAGATGAAAATCGGGTCAAACGCAATGTTGAAAACTGCACCCGCAAGCTGGATGAGCATGGGGCGGATCGTATCGCCCGTGGCCTGGATGGTCTTTTCCGCCATGGTCGCCAGCATCACAAAGCCGCAAAGGCCGCCGCAGATTCGAAGATACGTCGTAGCAAGGCTCAGGATTTCCGCATCATCCGCAAAAGCGGAAAGCAGCTGCCGCGGGAACAGCGCATAGACGGTCATGAACACAAGGGCGCTCACAAGCGCAAGGAACTGACCCGTTGCCGCGGCGGTGTCCGCATCGGCCTGCCGCTTTTCCCCCAGCCTGCGGGCTATGAGGGAATTCACGCCCACGCCCGTGCCGACCGCCACAGAGATGAAAAGCATCTGAAACGGGTACACAAGGGATACAGCTGTGAGCGCATTTTCGCTGATGCGCGATACGAATATGCTGTCCACTACGTTATAAAGCGCCATGATCAGCATGGACGCCATCATCGGCAGCGACATTTTAATCAGCAGCGATGGAATGGGCTCAACGCCCATCTTGTTTTCCCGTTGAATCGTTTCCACTGGTTGTCCTGATGAATCCTTTACTCAAAAAATTGCCCGCAAAGCAGGCTACGGATATGATTATACTATATATCGTACTCAAATTCCACTTTTCGCAGCGCTTTCTGCGGCGTTTTCTCAGAAAAGCAGCCGCAGGAACAGTCGCGCCATAAAAAATCCGATCAATCCGCAGCCTGGAAACGTGCAAAGCCAGGCAAGGATCATTTCCCGGGCAGCGCGCCGGTTCACGCGGGCCTCAGGCGCGGCTGCACCAACCCCAAGGATCGCGGCAGTCTTCGTGTGCGTGGTGCTTACCGGGATCCCCAAAACCGTGGGCAGCAGCAGGCAGACCGAAGCCGCAAGATCCGTTGCAAAGCCCTGCCGCGGAGAAAGCCGCGCAAGTTCATACCCCATTTTCCGGATGATGCGCCGCCCACCCATGGCCGTGCCAATGCCCATCGTGACCGCGCCAAGAAGCAGCAGCCAAAGCGGGGGTCGGAGAATCGCCTCTCCCATCTCCCCCAATGCAAATGCGCGGCCAAGCAGCAGTATGCCGATGAACTTCTGCCCATCCTGCGCGCCATGCAGAAACGCAGTGCCCGCTGCGGCAGCCCGCTGGGCATGCCGGAAAAAGCGCTGCGGCGCGCACCGAAACAGCCGCCGCGTCAGCAGCTCTGCCGCAGTGCCCAGCGCCATGCCCAGCACAGCCGCAAGCAAAAGACCCAGCAGCACCTTCCCCCATTCTCTGCCATTTACGCAGGCAAAGCTCCCCGTAAGCGCCGCAGCCGCTCCCGTAATTCCTGCAATTAATGCATGGCTCTCGCTCGTCGGGATGCCGAAACGCCAGGCAGCTACCGCCCATGTCACAATCGCAAAAAGCGCCGCGCACAGCGCGATGGAGGCGGCGCGCGCGTCCGCTCCAAAGTCTACCATGCCGCAAATCGCATCCGTCACTGCCGGGCAAAGCCATGCCATTCCAAGCGCGCCCATGAGGTTGCATGCAGCGGCCATTCCGATTGCCGCATGCATCCCCATCGCACCCGTTGCAATACAGGTCGCAATGGCATTCGGCGCGTCCGTCCACCCGTTGACAAAGATTACCGCCACCGTCAGCACCGCCGTGACGGCAAACGTTGAATCCGCAGCCATCCGGCGCAGGAACTCCGAAAAAGTCAGCATACAAAATGCCCTCCTGTGTTTCCATACATAAGAGGGCATTTCTGCATTTATGCGTGTTGTCAGCCCGCGAGCACACCCGTGAAGCGGCGGATCGCGGTAAGATCCATGTATTTCAGCTCCGTGATCTTCACCACATCGCCCGGTTTCGGGGAGTGGATGAACTTCCCGCTGCCAAGATAGATGCCCACATGGCTCACCGGCGAATTGAAGCATACAAGGTCGCCCGGGCGCATTTGGCTGTACGGCACTGCGATGCCGGCCTTCGCCTGATCGCGGCTCACCCGCGGGATGCTGATCCCCGCCTCGGCAAACACATACTGCGTAAAGCCGGAGCAATCAAACCCTGTTTGCGGAGAGGTGCCGCCTGTGCGGTAAGCAAGGCCAAGACAGGACTTCGCCGTGCTGAGGATCCTGTTGAGCAGCAGCACTTCCTTTGCAAGCTTTGCGCGCGTTTTTTCGCCAACGATGCCGTCCACGGAAAGGCCGTTGCGGCTCTGATAGCGACGCACCGCCGCCTCGGTCTTCGCGCCGAAGATGCCGTCCGCCACATCGTTGAGATAGCCAAGGTAAATCAGGTTGCCCTGAAGCTGCTTCACTTCTGCACCGCGGCTGCCGCGCCGAAGAAGCGGCGATGCGGCATACGCCGTGCCCGCGAGGAACACGAGCGCCAACGCAAGGCAGGTCAACGCAAGAGCGCGTTTTGTTCGTTTCATCGTGTTTCTCCTTTCGTTTGTTTCCGGCATTATAGCATAAAATGCGCCATGAATGGCGCATTTTATGCCTTTATTTACACTTCCGTTACGTTATTGGGAATATTTTACTCTCGTAAAACATTCTGTTCCAGCCCGCGCACTTCGCGGTGCATGCCGGAGGAAACTATGTTTACGGCGTCTGCGTCCGGTCGAAGCCGTGCATGCCGCCGCCTTTTCCGCCTGCCCCAAAGCCGCCGCCCATGCTGCTCATGCGGCTCAGGTCAAGGCTGCCCGCGTCGATCAGCGCATCCGGTTCCGCCGCCTGCCCCTCCTGTGTGGTGGGGATCGTGCCGTCAAGCTGCCCGCGCAGGCTTTCGCCGCGCAGCGTCACAAAGACCTTCAGCATATCCACAGCCGCCGTGAATTCGTCATAGGTATAAAACGCGGTGGCATCCTCCCGCACATACGGCGCGATCATTTCCGTGACCCCGTCAATGGTTTCCAGCAAAAGCCCGGAATCGAACCATTTCTCCACAACCTGTGCCAGATAGTCATGGTAAAGCGCAAGGCCCTCCTCATCGCTGAGAAGCTGCCCGATTATTGGGCGCTCCGCAAGTGTCGTGCCGGAAACCGGCGTGTCGATCGGGAAATTCACGGCGCTTTGCGCATCGTTTGAGCTGAAGCCCGCAAAGGCCATGTTGTAATCCCAGGGCAGCATGGACAGGAGCCCGTTCTCTTCCATGAGATAATAGTTGTGCTTTAAGGAACCCGTGTAATGGTCGAGGTTCACAAGCACGGTGTTGACCGCAAAGTACCGGGCAACTTCGTCCACGTCGATCGCCTCTTCCAGATTGCCTTCGCTCAGGTTTTTCAGCGCCGACACGACCCGCCGGTGTGCCGCGTTGCTTTCTTGCCCAAGCACCTGAGCATCGAAAATATCGGAATAGCTGTCAAGGTCATCATCCGTATAAGCGAGGTCACTGCCGCCGCCCGTACCGCTCATGCCATTTGGGAATCCTGCCGCGTTTTGCTCCGGCGCATCTGCGCCACCGGGCATCGCTCCCACGCCGCCCGGCGCCTGTCCGCGCCCGGTACGGCCGGCTGCTCCATCCGGGGGTTCCGCTCCCGCAGGGAAGTTCATCCCCCCGGACGGCCCCATCCCTTCCGGCATCTCCATCCCTTCCGGCAGCTGCATTTCTTCCGGCAAAACAGTGCCTGCATCAGGCTGATTTTGGGCATCGCCGAGCCCGAATGCCCCTTTGCCGCCTCCAAAGTTACCGCCGCGCCCCATGTCGTCACTTTCGGGCTTATACAGGTTTATGTTTTCCGCACCATAGTTGCGCAGAGCAAAACTCTCTTCAATGCATTCCACCGCAAGGTACAGCCCCCAGGGTTCCCCGTTGACGGTGATGTTTGCGAATGCACAAAGCGGCGTGGCAACGCCGAGCGAACGGAACATTTCGTAAGAAAGGTATTCCTTCATGTAGCTTGCGTCCGCATAGCAATCATTCAGAGCGAGTTTATCCAGGCCATACAGCGAGCGGCCGGCGGCATAGTGGTCAAACTCCACCTTGAAGCTGTACCGCTCCGAATCGCTCGAAAACACGGAAGAAAGGCTGGAGTTTCCCTTACAGCGGATTCCTGCCACAGAGACCGTGTATCCGTCCACGGTAACATCACAGGGGATGTACTCCTCCGCCGTGGCGTTTGCGAGCATGTTCTCCCAATCACTTTCCTTGACGGAGATATCAACCGAAAGGACGCCTCCCGTGCCGAACAGCTTTTCTTCATATGTTTCCGCGATGGCGCTGCTCTCGCCGCCAAGCAGCTGCGGAAACGCCATCAGGCACACGGTAAGCGCCACGGCGGCCAAGAGCGCCACAGCAACTGCCGCATTGAACGCCTTTGAGGACTTCATGCAGTATAATCCCCGTTATAACTGACGAGCGCTGCGCTTTCAACGCCTTCAATGGCATTGAGCGAATTGACGAATGCCGTCGCCATGCTGCTCAGGGCGACTTCAAGCGTAAGCTCGATTCCGGCATCCGTCACCGTCTTGGATTTTACCGCGCTGCGTTTCACCTGCCCCGCAAGCGCCGCGGCGGCAGCCTGCTCGGCCGCTTCATTCCGGCAGCGCAGCACGAGAAGGTACGGCGCATCCTGCCCTTTCCGCTTTGCGAAAAGAAGCAGCATCACGCCGATGACGATCGACCCAAACACCGCAAGCGGGATCAGCCCTGCACCAAGCACGATACCCACCGCAATACTCCAGAAAAGAAACGCAATGTCAAGCGGCTCCTTGATCGCCGTGCGGAAGCGCACAATGGAAAGCGCGCCGACCATGCCGAGCGAAAGCACAACGTTGCTTGTAACGGCAAGGATGACAAGCGTTGTGATCATCGTGAGCGCCATAAGCGCCACGCCGAATGTCTTGCTGAACATCACACCGCGGAAGGTCTTGCGGTAAATGAAGTTGATGAACAGCCCCATCGCAAACGAAAGCGCAAGCGCGATGACCATATCAAGGATGCTGAAGGAACCGATCTCCTCCAAAAAGCTGGATTTGAAAATGTCGTTGAATGTCATGGTAAATGTCCTTTCCTGAATTATTTATTATTTCAATATAAATCTGATCAGCCATAGATGCGGCATGCCGCGTATTTGGAAAACGCGCCTGCCATGCGCCCGGAAAGCTGCACCGCCGCCGCAACATGCGCGGGCAGGAACGCGTCATACTTGACCTCGAGCACCGAAAGCGGGCTTACGGGGAGCATAGGCACAGCCGGGTCAAAAAAGTCCCGGCTATAAACGCCGCTTCGGATGTCGGTATCGAGCGTAACGCGCACATTGCCAAGCGGCTCAACAAACGCTTCCCGGCTGTAATCCACAAGCGTTTTCGGCTGAAGCAGCGCTCCGGAGAGCTTGCAGTAAAACTCCTGCAAAAGCGGCCGCTCCGCCTCGTCAGCCATCCATGACGCATCCCCCGCAAGGATGCGTTCCACCTCCGCGCGCGAAAGCTCCGCCTGGAGTTTTTTGCAAAGCCCGTTCCGCTTCATTTTCTTTTCCAGGCGAAGGAAAGAGTCGTCCCCGTTATAGCAGCGGATGCGGAACTTCTCCCGTTCATCCACGCCATCCAGCTTTTCATTGAGCGCGCTGTCCCACAGGTCATCAAAATACAGGCTGCGGATCTTGTACACTCCGCCGTTGTGGGAGTCCCGCGCCATGCATGCGCCAAGGCGGGAGCGCAGCACCGCAACATCTTCCGCGTTGACGGTGAATTTCAGCTCATGCCGAAACCGTCCATCCACAGGCACACCTCCTTTTTAACTTTACTTGTTTTTTACATTGGCTATTCTATCCCCTGCTTTTGGGCGTTTTATGATGGAATTTCGTCAAAAGCAGAACGGATTGCGGCAGAACTGTGGCAGGCGGCAAAAACCGCGCCATTTCGCCTTATATTCCTGTTTTCCGCACAAAAGCAAAGGGCGCGTTTCCGCGCCCCCTTGGGAAGTTGATCCATAACAAGAATGCCCCGTGCCACAGGCGCGGGGCAAAGCTCATATGTTACAGGTCATCGCCAGTATAATCAGGGTCCGGAGTTGGTACCGATATATCTTCTCCGTCACCACCGGATGATGTCGGTTCGGGCGTTGGTTGGGGCGTCGGCGTAGACGGCTTCGGCGTCGCCGTCGGTTGCGGTGTCGTCGTCGGCTTTGGCGTCGTCGTCGGCTTCGGCGTTGCTGTGACCTTCGGCGTCGCTGTCGGCTTCGGCGTTGTTGTGGCCTTCGGCGTTGTCGTGGCCTTCGGCGTTGCTGTCGCTTGCGGTGTTACCGTTGGCTGCGGCGTCGCTGTCGGCTGCGGTGTTTCCGCAGTCGCAGGCGTTTCTGAAGCCACAGGGGTCGGCTCCGGCGTGGGCGTAGATTCCGGCGCAGGCGTAGGCAGCGCAGTGAACAAAGCCTCAAGAGATGCAAGCTGCAGCCACATGCCGCCTTCCTCCTGATATTCCACCATGCCCGCATTGAAGCGCACGGGCGGCAGAGCGTCGTTCGCATCGTCATAAACCGCAAACTCTGCGGGTGCATTGTCCGCCCCGGTGCCGCGCGTGTTCAGCGCGACGATGAGGCCAACGGTCAAAAGCGCGATCACGATGCCCATCGCAAGTATGATCCGGTTATAGGTTTTCCGTTTTCTTATCATATCAGTGCCCCTTCCAATGCGTCATCCCTGTCCGTTTTCCACATAATCGATGATGCGGTTGAGGAAGATCCCTTCCTCGGAATCAGCGGTATAGTCGCCTCTTGCCATAATGTTTTTCGCTACGCGGTATATGCTGCGCCGCATGGGCGGGCCGTACAGCGTGAGCGTATCCGTTCCATTCGAAAGGACGATGTAGGCACGGAACGGGAAATCCTCCGCCAGCCGTTCATCCGGAATATCGGTCAGCACAGATGCAAACCGCAGCCTTTCATCCACAATTTCAATAATCCTGTCGTTCAGTACGCCATCCTCCGTCCAGTAAGCGCGGCCGGAAACGGTCAGCCCGCTGCCACGCACGAACGGATAATAGGGTTCCCGGGCCGCATCCGTAAACACGAGCGTGCCGTATTCCACAAGCTTGTACCCTGCGATTCCTTCGTTCAGCAGCGCCTTGCGCGTTGTCTTCGCAATGCCGCTCTTAAAGCGGATGCCGCTGTTCCCGCGGATGCGCACGGAGAACCCGTGGTAGGAAAGCAAATCGTCAAAGCCGCTGATCCGCTCTGCCGTGTACGTTTCCCCATTCTTCACAAGCTTCCATACCGCCATGCCAATGGGGACGGTGCCGTCATACCGGTAGAGCACGGCGTTGGTCGGCGCTTCCGTATATGCTTCGGCGGTCAGTATGCCGTCCTGCAGCGTTCCGTTATGCTGCACGCCGTCGATCCACAGTGTCGTGTCCGTATAGCCCTCCGGCACCGGCACGCTCACGCGGTAGGCCGGGAGCGCCGCTTCTTCTCCGGCGGCAGCAGGCGTAAGCAGCCTTGCGTATTTACAGAATACATAACCAGTCTTCCCGTCATATGTGATCTTATGCCATCCGGTCTCCTCGTTTGCCTGCACAAGCGGATAGACTTCGTTAAGATACGCTTTCCCGAGGCTTGCATATTGCGTGCCCGGGCCGCTGCGCACCTGGCAATAGCTGTTCAGATTGATGATCCGCACGCTGGTGTAGGAAGGCGCTTCGCAGGCCGCGTTTTTGATGTAGCCCACCGCATCGCCGTAGGTGATCTTTGTAAACGTATCGTTCGCCGCAAGCACCTCCACACACGCTCCCGCGCGGAGCACGCCGCGCACGATGGAAGCTTCATTTGCGCGCGCATACACATAAGCGTCATGCGACAGCACGGAGATGTTCCTGGCATATTCACTCGCTGCGGGCAATTCGCCGAGCGTATCCGGCGCCGTGATGCCGCTGTGCGCCTGCACCGTGCAGCCTTCAAAATAGAAGCCGAGGATCTCGCCGCAGGTCCGGTTGTGGGTTTCCGCCATCTCGATCGCGCCGACCTGGCTCAGGCCAACGCCGTGGCCGTAGCGCGCGTGGCGTATGATATAGTTTGCGCCGCTTTCATCCTCAAAAAGCCAGTATTTCCCCAGCTCGCTGTTTTTGAAAAAGCCATAGGGCTTCCCGCTCTCCGGGTTGACGTACAGATCGGTATCGGCAATATGCGCCGTTTTTTCAAAGGGAACATCCTCAAGGCGATCCGTTCCGTTTGCAAGAACCAGGCCGGTAAACGTCACATCGATCCCGCAGAAATGAGAGCATGTGGGCGCAGTGACATGATGCCGCATGCATGCGCTGCTTGCGCAGGTGTTGTTCACTGCCATTGCGATGTCAGAGACGCTCACTTCCGCCGCGGTCAGGGAAGGGTACTCCGTGAGCGCAGGCAGCAGCGCGTTGTTCACAAGCGCCTGCACCGCCGCTTCATCCCCCATAGGCTGTTTGGGGATGGTTACCGTTTCAAGATAAGGATTCTTGCCGGAATTGTAGGAATGGATGCTCGCATAAGCGAGGTCGTACGGATCCTCCTTCACGACATCGGGGCCGGAATCGTTCTCATTCGTCCACTGGTTGTTGGCCGCCTCCGTATAGCCGCCGTTGCTGGCGGAAAAATACGCCTTGATGGGCGAACCGTTATAGAAAAGCACCTGCCCCGCCGTAGCCTGCACCGCTTGCGGGGTGTTTGGCGCGTTGGAGGGGATGCCGCGATAGACCTGACTGCGGCTTGTATCGTAAACGTCGAAGAAATTCGTGGAACGGATGCTGCGCACAGCATAATTGCGCGCGACGATCGCCTGCGCCTTGAGCGCTTCCGCGGGCGCATCGTCGCCGATCTCAAAGGGCAGCACGCCGACGAGATAATCCTCAATATAGACGCGGTTGACGAGGAAAAGCCCTTCTGCGGCATTGGCAATGCCATCCTCCGCAGAGGTATACCAGCAGTTGAGCTCACCAAGGTAGCAATTGTCCGTGCCGTTGACGTCATATACCTTGATGTAGTTCCTCCCTTCGCCCTCGGCCGGCGCGTATTCCTTGAAATAGAACGACGCCGCGCTATAAAGCAGTTCGCCGCCGGCGCTCCGCACCTCGAGCACTCCCTCCGCCGCATTGGCGTTGAGGCAATAGTCCGTTTCCGGCGCGATGCGGAATATGAGTTCATCCGCCGCATTGCACAGAGCGTAGCATCCGTGGAAATTGACCATGGCGGCGGAATGATCCGTCGTGAGCATCACGCGGACATAGCGTTGATCCAACTCCTGTCGCAGCGAAAAGGGCGAAGCAGCGTTTGCCGTATTCTCCGTAAGCGTATAGCGGTGCGCCTCCTCCGGCCGCACACCATCTTCTCCCAGGTGTGCAAACGGATCATAGACGGCATCGTCTCCCCCATCCTCTGCCTGTGTTCCCCCTTCGGCAAATGTGGCCACAGGGGTTCCCCATACCGACAAAGCCAAAGCGAGGATCAGCAGTGCGCATAAATACCGTTTCATGAAATCATAGTATCATATTTTCTTTGTGATTGAAATAGTTTTTTCTTTAGAAAATGAATTGTTAATATTTTATTCACTCATTTGTTTGGCGGTTGCTGGCATAAAAGTGCGGCATGCGTTTTTCCGCATGCCGCAGGCAGTTCATTTTCTCGCAACGCCGCTTCGCCGCGCGGCTTCCGCCACAGCCGCAGCCACGGCCTTGCCCACGCGAGGATCAAACGCCGCGGGCAGAATGTAATCCTCGTTGAGTTCATCCTCACCGATGAGCCCCGCGATGGCGTAAGCCGCCGCGCGCTTCATCTCATCGTTGATGTCGCTTGCCCGCACATCGAACGTGCCGCGGAAGATGCCCGGGAACGCGAGCACGTTGTTCACCTGGTTCGGGAAATCGCTTCTGCCCGTCGCGATCACGCGCGCGCCGCCTGCCTTCGCTTCATCCGGGAAGATCTCCGGCGTGGGGTTCGCACAGGCAAAGAGGATCGCATCCTTCGCCATGGTCCGGACCATTTCCGTCGTCACAGCACCCGGTGCACTCACGCCGATGAACACATCCGCCCCCTGGATCACATCCGCAAGCGACCCCTTCTGCTTCGCGCGGTTCGTGACGCGCGCCATCTCCTCCTTCACGGGGTTCATGCCCTCCGTGCGGCCTTCATAGATCGCGCCCTTGCGGTCGCACAGGGTGATGTCGGCAAAGCCGTCATCCAGCAGCAGCCGGGTGATGGAGATCGCCGCCGCCCCCGCGCCATTGACCACGATCTTCACTTCTTCCTTCTTTTTGCCCACAAGGCGCAGCGCGTTCACAAGCCCCGCGAGCGTGATAACCGCCGTGCCGTGCTGATCGTCATGAAAAATGGGGATATCGCATTTTTCCTTCAGCTTGCGCTCGATCTCAAAGCAGCGCGGTGCCGCGATATCCTCCAGGTTCACGCCGCCGAAGGAGCCGGAGATCATGTAAATGGTGTTCACGATCTCGTCCACATCCTTGCTCTTGATGCAGAGCGGGAATGCATCCACATCGCCGAACGCCTTGAAGAGCACGCATTTGCCCTCCATCACGGGCATGCCCGCCTCCGGGCCGATGTCGCCAAGCCCCAGCACCGCTGTGCCGTCCGTCACCACAAGGCACATGTTGTGCCTGCGGGTCAGCTCATAGCTTTTATTCACGTCCTTCTGGATCTCAAGGCAGGGCTGCGCCACGCCCGGCGTATAGGCCAAAGAAAGATCTTCCTTGGTCTTGACCGGCACAGTGGCGATCACCTCGATTTTGCCGCCCCATTCCTCATGCAGGCGCAGGGATTCCTTCGCATAGTCCATCGTTCTCTTGCTCCCTTAAATATGGTTAAATTTGCATATGCAGCACGTTGATATCCAGAATAGAGTATACGATTTTTTCCGCCGGTTCGCAAGCGGGCAAACGGTGTTCCTGTTTGCCGTTCCCTTTCTTCCAAATTCATGGTATACTGACAAAAAACAGCTTTTCCCGCTTCTGTTCCAGACGGGAAAAGCTATCTTTCTGTTTCGGGAGCATTCGTTGTTTATGAAGAAGAAACCGTTTTACACAGAACTTGCCTACCTCCTCGGCATCCTCGCCATTGCGCTTGGCACCGCCTTTATGGAGCGTGCGGACTTCGGCATGTCCATGGTCGTCGCCCCCGCTTATGTGCTTTACCTGAAGCTCTCCGCAACATGGGAGTTCGTGACGTTCGGCATGATGGAATACACGCTACAGGCCGTCGTCCTGCTTTTCATGGCTGCCCTGCTCCGGAGGTTCCGCCTCTCCTATCTGTTCTCGTTTTTCACGGCGGTTCTCTATGGCTTTGCGCTCGACGGATGCATGGCGCTCGTCGGCCTGTTCCCCGCGGTGGGCATCCCTTGGCGCATCGTCTTTTTTCTGGGCGGCGCGCTGCTCTGCTCCCTGGGTGTGGCGTTCATGTTCCACACCTACCTCGCGCCGGAGGCCTACGAGCTTTTCGTAAAGGAAGTCTCTTCCGCGTTCCGCATCAGCATCAGCAAATTCAAAACAGGATACGACTGCGTCAGCTGCCTTCTCGGCATCGTCCTTTCCTTTGCCTTTTTCGGCATGTGGCATTTTGAGGGCGTAAAATGGGGCACCATACTCTGCGCGCTCTGCAACGGCGCGCTGATCGGCTGGCTGGGAAAGCGGATGGAAGCGCATTGGGAATTCACGGATGCTCTCCCCTTCCGCCGTTATTTCGAAGACCGGCCGTAGGCCACCGAGGAATTGTTCACAGCGCGGCAAACCGGCGCGCGCCCTTGCCGGAAAGCTGCTTCCAAAGCAGGACCGAGCATGCGGCAGAGAGAACAGTGGCCACCGCCGCGATCAGGGTCGCATCCGCTGCGCCGATGAGTGTGAGCACAAGCGGCACGCCCGCCAGCAGCATGGAGCCGAACACGGTGACAAACATGGGCAGCCCCTGTTTCACGACTTCGGTTTCGCTCTTCCAGTCAAACTTCGGGTGCAGGAGGTTGAGCCAAAGCCCCGCAAGCCCCGAAAACACCGCAAAGGCAGCGGGCAGAACGTACAGTACCACGGCCTCTTTCAGCGTCGGGTGCAGCGCGATGGTGAAAAGCGTTGCCGCGATCGCCTGTGCGGGAAGGGTAATGGCGAATTGCAGTTTCAGCTTTGCGCCGAAAATGGCATCCGCGGAAACGGGAAGTACCTTGAGCTGATCGATCCCCTTTCCTTCCAGCGAAATGGAGGCAGCCGTCGTGGTGCTCATGCCGAGCATCCATGCCGCAAGGTACGGCATCATAGCCATAAGCGCAGAAGCCGCTAACCCCATCTCGGCCATCATCCCCTCCATGTCCACAAACTGAAGCGCAATGCCCGCGGCAAGCAGCAGGATCGGCCCGATGGCCGTGTTTGTAACATAGATCGTGGAAGCGAAATACCGCCGCACTTCCCGGAGGAAGAGGGCATGGCGCATGGACGCGGCGCGCACTGCGCCGGCTTCGCGTTTTTTCCCTCCGCTTGCGGTGAGGAGCGCATGCAGCGGCCGCATAAAGCGCGCGGCAAGCCATGCAAACGCCGCAAACGGCAGCACGTTCACCAGGGCAAACAGCGCAAGCGAAGCGCCGTTGCCAAGCGCTGCCTCCGTAAACCAGCGCGCCGGCGGATAGATCCCGTAAAGGCTTTCCGCAAGCTGCACGCCGATCTCCTCAAAGTTCTCGATCATCGGCTGCATGTTGAAGGAAAGCGCCATTACTGCGAGGACGAACAGCAGCGAAAGCACGATGCGTACACCATTCGTGCGCCGGAATGCGGAGCTCACCCTTGCGATCAGGGTGCCAAGTACAGCCGCAACCGTAATGGGCAGGAGCGGCGCCAGCAGCACAAGCAGAACGAAGCGCAGTACAAACCCGCCATCCACCGCCGTATGGGCTCCATAGGCTATGCCCGCAGGGATGAGCACGATGCTGAGAAAGAGCAGGTTGCGGAGCGCAAGCTTCAAAAGCCGGCTGAACGCCACCGTCCGCACCGGAATGGGCAGGGAGAGCACCTGATCGAAATCCCGGAATGAAAACAGGATGTTTGGCGCACTGACAACGCTCGTGATCACCGTGACGACCGCACCCGCAACGGCAGCAATGCCGAGGATCAGCTCCGGCATGCCGAGCGCCGCAAACATGCTCGTCATCATATAAAAATACAGCAGCGCCGTTCCGAAAACGCAAATGCCCGCAAACGCCGCCAGCGCGAGCGCGCCTCCGGCCTTGCGCTTTGCAGCCCGGTCCGCGCTGTGACGCAGGCGGTTAATGCCCAGCACACCAAGCGCATCCACCCGCAGGAGATAAAGCAGCTTCTTCATGCGTCGATCAACTCCATAAACACATCCTCAAGGGAATGATCGCCCTTGACGGTCTCCGTTTCGCCCGCCGTGATGAGGCAGCCGTTTTTGATGATCGCGATCTTGTTGCAGAGTTTTTCCGCCACCTCCAGCACATGCGTGGAGAAGAAGATCGCCGAACCGCTGCCGCAAAGCTCGCGCATCACGCCTTTAAGCGTATGCGAAGCCTTGGGATCAAGCCCCACAAAAGGCTCATCTAGCACAAGCAATTTCGGCGCATGCACGAGCGCCGCGATGAGCGCCGTCTTTTGCTTCATGCCGTGGGAGTAAGAGCCGATGAGCCCGCCCAGGCTCTCCTCCATTTCAAAGGCCCCGGCATAGCGTGCGATGCGCGCGCGCCGCTCCTCTTCCCCGACGCCGAATACATCCGCGATGAAATTGATATACTGCATCCCCGTCAGATAATCGTACAGCTCCGGATTGTCCGGGATATAAGCGGTGACCGCCTTGCAGGCAACAGGATCTTCCCGCACGGATTTCCCGCCGATGCGGATCTCGCCCTCTTCGAACGCAAGCGCCCCTACCGCCGCGCGGATCGCCGTTGTTTTTCCTGCGCCGTTGTGGCCGATAAAGCCGTAAATATCCCCCGCTTCCACATGAAGCGTCAAACCGTCCACGGCGCGTTTTCCGCCCGGGTAAGTCTTGGAAAAATTCTCAAACGAAAGCATATGTGCCTCCCTTGCCGCAGCTGCGGCAGTTATTTATATTTTGCATTATTTATTATAATGCAAATAATGCATCTTGGCAAGAGGGAGACGATTCTCCTGTATCAAGTTTCATAATGGAATTGAACGATATCCCGAAACGGTTCTCCTCCATGGCACATGCTCCGGCAGATCATGCGCATCCGAAAAAGCGCAAAAGACCAACATCGGGCCAAAGCAAAGTCCGACAGAACAATTCTCAATTTATGTTTTCCTTATAGCTTTATAAATTTCCCGAGCGCCTTTTGACCTTCCACGCCAGCGTGGCGATCAAATCATCATACTTTGCCTTCGGGTTATCCAGATATGAAATAATGCTTTCTGTTATGTCGATGCCTCCGCCTTTTTGAAGGGGCGGCGTGCCATGCACCTGGATCGTGATGCCGATGCACTGGCCGCTCTCATTTGTATATACCATCGCCTTTTGAACAAACCCTTTGAATGGTGTGGGCAGTTCTCCGGATTTTTTGTTTCCCCAGTATCTTCGGGCAATCAAGTCCTCCTGGTAGGGCAGTAAGCAAGCTCGTATTGCAGGTTCTCCGTCGTCTTTCATGGAATTCTCCCCCGAGTCAAAGCACTGATACACGTTGTCTTAATCTGTCTTAACGCAATTCTTTATATCCATTTTAACACGATTCTTCATAAATTCAATAGTTTTTCAAAATTATTTTATTTTGATATTAATATTTTTGTATGGCCGTGTGGACATTCCGCGAATTGCCGTACTTGTGTTCAGCGGCAGGGGAGATTTGGGGTTTCTTTTCTATTTTTTGGATTGTCAATTCAACAGATCGTCTTTTTTCTTTATTGTAACTTTCCCTTTGCGGTATTGATGGAAGCAATCAGCATTCTCCGAATCACACCACAATCATGCAAAATGTTCCCAGCTATATCAGGTGACAACAGTTCTGCTTTCTGCATCAATTCCAGCCAATATTCTGCTTCATAGCATTCCTTGAGTGCAATTTGCAATTTAGCAATGAAATCCGGTCTGCTGTGAGCATACTTCGCCTCACGGATATTGGCTCCAATGGATGTTGCACTTCTTTCCAACTGATTCACAATAGAATAATGGCCTTTCATTCCATCCGTCAGTTTCAATATCTTTACCGCGAAGTCCATTGACAGCTCAGCCAACTTGTTTTCAGCCACAGTGATCACCTCAACCGTATCATAAAATGAAATCCTTGCTGACGCAAGGATGAAATCTGCTTGACGCAGATGAAATCCAAGCCAATTACTTGAGCTTGGATGAAATTAAATCCGTCCTCCTCTTCCGCCGCCAGGCGGATTTCATCACAAAGTGATTTCACCCATTGAAAATGGATTTATTCCGGCCAAAGGACGGATTTAGCCGAAAAGAAAACGCTTTTGCCGATAGACAAAAGCGTTTTCTTTTCTGGTGGGGATGGAGGGGCTCGAAAATCGGGCATCGCAGTTCCGCCTTGCTTGCGCTCACACGCTGCGCGCGGCGGACTTGCCACGATTTTCCGGGGCGGACAAACGCGTCACTGGCGCGTTTGCTTATCCGCCCTTCGATCCCCTTTGAACAAAATCAAAACAAAAAGCAGACCGGTTTGGTCTGCTTTTTGTTTTGGTGGGGATGGAGGGGCTCGAACCCCCGACCTCTTCGATGTGAGCGAAGCGCTCTAACCTGCTGGGCTACATCCCCGTTGTGCAACGAAATATATTATACAGCACCGCAGCGGATTTTGCAATATCTATTTTGCCTACATTTACTTATGCGCTTTCCGGTAATAGTTGCCCGCTTCAAGGGGGATGCCTTTCGCCGCAAACATTTCGCTTACCGTCACAAGCTGATATCCCTGTTCGATCAGCTCCGGCACGATCGTTTCCACAGCCGCGGCCGTTGCGTCATAAAGGTCGTGCATCAGCACGATGCTCCCGTCCTGCACATCTTTGCGGATCGCTTCAAGCGTGCTTTGCGTATCCCGCGTGCTCCAGTCGAGCGTATCGATCGACCACATGATGAGCGGGTACGCCACCGTCGCCTTCACCGTTTCATCCTTGATGCCGGCGCCATAAGGCGGCCGTACAAGCCTTATCTCATACTCCGCAGCCTGCAGCACAAGGTCGTTGACACGGCCGATCTGATCGAGAATTTCATCCTTTGATATCTTCGTGAAGTTCTTGTGGCCATAAGTGTGGTTCCCGATCTCGCAGCCGAGGCTGACGGCGCGCGCCGTGATCTCCGGGAACTTTTCAAGCTGTGTGCCGACTACGAAAAACGTGGCATGCGCATCGTACTGTTCCAGCACATCGAGGATCCGCGTCGTCGCTTTGCTCGGGCCGTCGTCAAACGTCAGCGCGACCATCGGCTTCTCCGGGTCGATCTTTGAGGTAATCCCCGGCGCTGCAGGCAGATCCGCACTCTCCTCCGGCGTGGGCTCCGGCTGCCTGCCCACATTCGGGTCGGGCGTTGGATGCGTTTCATCCGCCGCTTGGCCGGATGAAGGCTGAGAAAGAGGCTGCCCTTCGGATGCCGGTGTCGGCGCAATATCAATGAGTTCCTGGGTACGGGTTCCGGCGGCATAGCCTTCCATGCATCCGCTCCCTGCTATCATCAAGCATGCGGCAAGCAGCGCCGCAAGCATTCTCTTATGCATCATGTTTCAATCCCCATCTATATCGTTCAGCGCAGCGTGTGCGCCGCGCCGTCTCCTGTTTCAGAGGGCAAAGGCTGCGGCATATTTCGCGCTTCTTTTCAATATTAATTTAGTCCCTTTGGGCGGGATAGTCAAGCCCATTCGCATCAATTCATAGATTCTTATCATTCTTGCTCCGGCGTATCCGCGCTGTGTTGCAAAGGAGCCGTTTTTACAATATAATAGGCGGGTAATCAAGACAAACCGGGCGCGACCTATGGCGCGCAGTTGGAACAAAAGGAGCCGGCCGTTGAAAACAAGCGACTTTTACTATGACCTCCCGCAGGAGCTGATCGCGCAGACCCCCGCAAAGGAACGCAGCGCATCCCGGCTTCTGGTATATGACAGAAAAACGCATGCCATGTTCGACAGGGTGTTTTCCGACATCGTGGAATACCTTCACCCGGGCGATGTGCTCGTGCGCAATACGACGCGCGTCATCCCGGCGCGCATTTTCGGTCACCGCCCGGAAACAGGCGGTACGATGGAGTTTCTTCTGCTCAAGCGGCTGGATGCGCACCATTGGGAATGTCTTGTGCGCCCGGGCCGCCGCGCAAAGCCCGGCCTCACCTATGTCATAAGCGATGAGCTTTCCGCCACCATATGCGAGCCCACGGACGCCGGCGGCCGCGTGATCCGGCTGGATTATGAAGGCGTGTTTGAGGAAATTCTCGACCGTGTGGGCGAAATGCCGCTGCCGCCATACATCACCGAGCGGCTTGCCGAACGCGAACGGTATCAAACCGTCTATGCGCGGGAAAACGGCTCTGCCGCCGCCCCCACCGCCGGGCTTCATTTCACGGGAGCGCTGCTTGACACATTGCGTAAAAAGGGCGTCGTGATTGCCGACGTGCTGCTGCATGTCGGGCTCGGCACGTTCCGCCCCGTCTCCGCAGAGACCGTGGAAGAGCACCACATGCATTCGGAATATTTCGAGGTGAGCGAGGCTTCCGCCGCCGCCATCAATGCGGCGCGTGCCGCGGGCGGGCGGATCGTAGCCGTCGGCACCACCTCCTGCCGCACGCTCGAAAGCGTGACGGACGACGCGGGCATCGTGCACGCGAAAAGCGGTTGGACGGACATCTTCATCACGCCGGGCTACCGTTTCAAGGCCGTTGACGCGCTCATCACGAACTTCCATCTGCCGGAATCGACGCTTTTGATGCTTGTAAGCGCCCTTTCTTCGCGCGAGGAGATGCTTGCTGCCTATGAGCATGCCGTACAGGAACGCTATCGCTTCTTCTCGTTCGGCGACGCGATGTTCATCCAGTGACCGAAAGGAGCCACCATGCAGTATTTCAAATATGAACTGATCCACGAATGCAAGCAGTCCGGCGCAAGGCTCGGGCGGCTGTACACGCCGCACGGCGTCATCGAAACGCCGTGCTATATGCCCGTCGGAACGCAGGCGACCGTCAAGGCCGTGCTCCCGCGGGACCTTGCGGAGATCGGTGCGCAGATCTGCCTTGCCAACACCTATCACCTGTTTGAGCGCCCCGGCCACAGGCTCGTGCGCGAGGCAGGCGGCCTCCATGCCTTCATGCGGTGGGATAAGCCGATCCTGACAGACAGCGGCGGCTTCCAGGTGTTCAGCCTCGCGGGGAGCAACAAGATCCGCGAGGACGGCGTGGAGTTCCGTTCTCTTCTGGATGGGCGCAAGCACTTTTTCACCCCGGAGAGCGTGATGGAGATCGAGCAGGCGCTCGGCGCGGATATTGCCATGGCGTTTGACGAATGCGCCCCCTACCCAAGCGATGAGCGCTATACCCGTGCCGCCATGGAGCGCACGCACCGCTGGGCGCGCCGCTGCAAGGCCGCGCACACCCGGGAGGATCAGGCGCTCTTTGGCATCGTGCAGGGTGGCATGTTCCGCGAGATGCGCATCGAAAGTGCAAAGACGCTCGCGGACATGGATTTCATCGGCTATGGCATCGGCGGCCTTTCCGTAGGCGAGCCGAAGCCGCTGATGTATGAAATGCTGGAGGAAATGATGCCATACATGCCGAAGTACAAGCCGCGCTACCTCATGGGCGTTGGCAGCCCGGACTGCCTTGTGGAAGGCGTGATCCGCGGGATCGACATGTTTGACTGCGTGCTGCAGACGCGCATCGCCCGCAACGGCCTCGCGCTCACCGGGCAGGGCAAGCGGATGCTCCGCAACGCCTCCTTTGAGCACGATTTCACGCCCATCGAGGAAGGGTGCGACTGCTATGCCTGCAAAAACGGTTTTACGCGCGCCTATATCCGCCATCTTGTGAAATGCAAGGAGATCCTCGCGGCACAGCTCATCACGCTGCACAACCTGCGCTTCTCGCTCCGGCTGATGGCGAACATCCGCAAGGCCATCGCGGAGGACAGGCTGCTTGATTTCCGCAAAGAATGCATCGAACAAGGCATGTTTGACTAAAGGCATGTTTGACTAAAGACATGTTTTATTGAATATGAAAACGATTACGCTTGAATCCCTGACTGAGCCCATGCTCGAAGCGCTCGGCGCGCGTATCGCGGCGCACCTTTTCCCCGGCGCGTTCCTCGCGTTTTTCGGCGACCTTGGCGCAGGAAAAACGACGCTCATCCGCGCGCTTGCGGCAAAGCTTGGCATTCCGGATGTGGCAAGCCCCACATTCACCATCGTGCGGGAGCATGAAGGAACGCTGCCCCTGTTTCATTTTGACGCATACCGCCTCGCCTCGGCGGACGAATTGTACGCCATCGGTTTCGACGATTACCTGGCCCGCGGAGGTGTGATTGCAATGGAATGGTGTGAAAACGTGCCCGAAGCGATCCCGGCTGAACGGCTTGAACTGCACCTTGCGGGAAGCGGCATGGAGCCGCGCACCTGCCTGCTTGCCGCATACGGCGCGCGCTATGAAGCGATTCTTGATGCACTGGAGGGATTTTCCGCATGATTCTGCTTGCGCTTTCCACGTCCGGCCGCGCAGCCTCCGCAGCGCTCTTCAAAGACGGAGCACCGCTCGCTGAGGCAACGCGGGATGAAGGGCTGACCCATTCCGAGACCATCATGCCGCTTACAGCGGAGCTGCTCGAACAAAACGGCCTGACACCGGCGGATGTGAACGTGTTTGCCGCAGATGTCGGCCCCGGTTCGTTCACAGGCGTGCGCATCGGCGTTTGCGCCATAAACGCCATGGCCGCGGCACTCGGCGCCCCGGTCGTCGCTGTAAGCTCTCTTGCGGCATTGCACGAGGGGCTTTCAGAGAAATCCAGCCCCGTCTGTGCGCTGCTCGATGCGCGCAACGGCAACGCTTACGCCGCGCTCTTTACCGGAACGGAATGCCTTATGCAGCCTGCCGCCGTCACAGTCACAGCGCTTCTCCCCACGCTCCCGCAGGGAACGCTCTTCGTCGGCGACGGCGCCGAAGCATACCGCGCAGAGATCGAAGCCACCGTGCCGGGTGCGCGCTTCGCCGCGCCGGAACGGAATCTTCTCACGGCCCTTCCCGTGGCGCAGGCCGCATGGGAGCGTTTCAACGCCGGCGACACCGTTCCGGAAGCCATGCCCCTTTACCTGCGTCCCACACAGGCGGAACGCCTTTACAAAGAAAAGAAATGAGCAGCATGCAGAAAGAACCACAGCAAAGCGAACCCGTCCGCTTCCGCCCGATGCAGAAGGCCGACCTTGACGGCGTTGCGGAATTGGAACGCGTTTCCTTCCGCACCCCTTGGTCAAAAGCCGCACTCGCAGGGGAGCTGAAGAACGATATTGCGCATTACCTCGTCGGCGAATGCGAGGGCCGCGTGGTCGCCTATGCCGGCATGTGGGTGATGTTCGATGAAGCGCACATCACAAACGTGGCCGTTGCCCCGGCGTTTCGCAGGCACGGGCTCGGCAGGCGGCTGATGCGCTGCATGATGCGCACGGCGCGCCTCTTCGGCGCCACGATGATGACGCTCGAGGTACGCGAAACAAACCTCGGCGCGCAGGCGCTCTATGCAGGCCTCGGCTTCGTGCAGGAGGGCCGCCGCAAGGGGTATTATACCGACACCGGGGAGGATGCCTTCATCCTATGGAACCACGACATCGCCTTGACACTCGCCGATGCGGGTGATAGCATGGAACAAACAGAATAAAACCATTTTTTGCTTTCACAGCAAAATCATTGATATTTAAGAAAGGGGTTCTTTTAAAAATGAAAGACATCATCAGCGCAACCAACGCACCCGCCGCACTCGGCCCGTACAGCCACGCAGTCGCCATGGAAGGCATCGTGTTCACCTCTGGCCAGCTCGGCATCGATCCGGCCACCGGCAAGCTTGCAGAAGGCGTAGCTGCGCAGGCGGAGCAGGCGCTCAAAAACCTTGAAGCCGTTCTTGCCGCCGGAGGCGCAAGCATGGCGGATGTTGTAAAGACCACCGTGTTCGTGAAGGATCTTGCGGATTTCGGCACCGTGAACGCTATCTATGGCCAGCATTTCGGCAAGGACTTCCCGGCCCGCTCCTGCGTGCAGGTCGCGGCGCTTCCCGCAGGGGGGCTCGTTGAGATCGAAGCCATCGCCTTCAGAAGCGCGGACGAAAGCTATTCCTTCTAAGCTTCATTTATGGAGGCGATGCCGGAAACCCGGCGCGCAACGGCGCGCAGCTTTAACGCACGGCCGCTCGTTCTCTGTGCGGCCGGGATTTCGCTCGGCATTTTTCTCGCCTATCGCCTTTCAGGCACGCTGGTCCTTGCGGCTGCGTGCCTTTTTCTTTGCTGCGGCTTCCTTGCGCTGTGCTTCCGCCGCGCCGCTCTCTGCGTTCTCCTGTTCGCCCTCTCCGCAGGCGTTTTCCGGATGCTTGCAGCGCTGCCCACGCTACCGCCTGAGGGTGCATGCACGCTGACCGGCTGCGTTGCGGAAGCACCCATAACAAAGGATGGTTTCACCTATGCGCTGCTGTATGAAAGCGCGCGGGATGGCGTGCCCATCGATGGGCGCGTGCAGGTGCGTTTCCCCGCCGAAAAAGCGAGGAAGCTCAGCTGCGGGGATGTGATCTCCGCCAC
Organism: bacterium; assembly: GCA_022778545.1. Taxonomy (GTDB): domain Bacteria; phylum Bacillota; class Clostridia; order Christensenellales; family CAG-138; genus UBA1685. The sequence goes on from JALFDW010000039.1 coordinate 28,626, forward strand.
GGTCGCGCTCCGCCTCCCGGAGGCGCAGAGCGGCACGTTTGATGCGCGAGCCTATTATCTTTCAAGCGGCGTCACAGCCCTTGCTTATGCGCGCACCGCGCCCCGCATTACCGCTCACCGCATTGACATGCGCTACCGGCTTTCCGCTTTGCGCACACGCCTTGCTTCCGCGTTGGAAGAAGCGTTTGGTGCGGAAGCTCCGCTTGCCTGGGCGCTTCTGCTTGGGGATAAGGCGTTTCTGCCGGAGGAGACCTACGCCCTGTTCCGCGATGCCGGCACAGCGCATATTCTGGCACTTTCCGGCCTTCATGTGTCGATCCTCACGGGCTTTCTCGCATGGCTCCTGCCTAAGCGGCACGGCGTTCTGCGGCTGCTTTTGATCGGCCTGTTCCTGCTTGGCTATTGCGTGCTGACGGGGTTTCCGCCCTCCCTTGTCCGCGCGGCAGTCATGTCCCTTGCCGCGCTCGGCGCGCCGCTCCTCCGCCGGCGGTATGACGCGCCCTCTGCACTTGCGTTGGCGCTCCTGCTGCTCCTCCTTGCGTCCCCGGCACAGCTTTTCTCCGTGGGGCTTCAGCTTTCTTTCTCCGCAGCGGCGGCCATCGCCATGCTGCTGCGCCCGCTCCTGCGCCTGTTCCACAGGCTGCCGCGTATGCTTGCCGCATCCCTTTCCGTCCCGCTCGCAGGCACATTCGGTACGCTCCCGCTCACGCTGTGCTATTTCGGGCGCCTGCCGCTATATTCTCTCCCCGCAAATCTTCTCATCGTGCCGCTCGTTTCGCTGGCGCTTCCGCTTGCGCTCCTTTCCCTGCCGCTCATTTTGCTGTTCCCCGATGCGCTGTTTCTTGCCGCTCCGGCTCGCTGCATGCTGGCTATTCTCTCTCGGCTTTCAGGCGTGTTCGCAGGCCTCCCGTTTGCCGCGCTCACGGTCACGGCATTTCCGCCCGCTGCATGCTTGCTGCTCTACGGCGCGATGCTTTCCATTTCGCAATATCACCTGCGCCCGCTGCGCGAAAAGCTCATCATCGCTTCGGGCTGCCTTGCCGGCGCATGCGTTTTCCTCGCGGCAAGCGCGTTTTCCTTTCCCATCCTGCCCTGATCTATGCTATAATCCCGATATGGATCGCAACGCATTTTTCAATTTGATCAAAGAAAACCGCCTTTCCGGCGCATACCTGCTGCATGGTGCGGAAGAGTACGTCAAGGACAGCGCAGTCTCCTCCGTACTCGCCACGGTGGAGGAGGCCACGCGCGCGCTCAACGTGGATACGCTTGAATCCGCGGAGGCAAACGCGCTTATGCTCGCGTGCGATGCGCTCCCGTTTTTTGCGGAGCGCCGCGTCGTGATCTGCCGCGCCATGCCGAAGGACTCAGACGCAAAAGCGCTCCTTGCCTATCTCCCTAAAATGCCTGCAACGACGCTCCTGCTTTTCCTGCTGCGCGGCGAGGCGGAGCTGAAGCTCACCTTCCCGAAGGCGCTTGCGAAGGAGGACCGCATCGTTGCGTTTACGCAGCTTTCCGAAGCGGAAGCCGCGCGTTGGGTCGGGCAGCTCGCCAGGCGGCGTGGCGTTACGATTCTCCCGGAGACCGCCCGTTTTTTCGTTACCCTTGCCGGGACGGACTGCGCCCGCCTTGCCAACGAGTTTGAAAAGCTCGCGTGCTATGCGGGGGACGGAAACGAGATCACTAAAAAAGCCGTTGAGACAGTCGTCACCCGCGATCTTGATTTTATCGTATTTTCTGTGTTGGATTATTTTCTTGCCGAAAAGCCGGAAGATGGCTTCCGCGCGCTCGGCGCAGTGCTCAAGGACGGCGAAAAGCCGCTCGATGTGGCGCGCGTGCTCGCGGATAAGGCAAAGCTCACGCTGGAGGCCCGGCGGCTCATTGACCGCAAACAGCAAAAGGACGCCATCCTGAAGGCGCTCCCCTGCAGCCCGGGCTATGCTTACCGCGTGTACGAATCCGCCCGCAGACTCAAAACCGCGCAGGTGCCGCGCCTTGCCGCCGCAACAAAAGCGCTCGTGGAGGTCGCGCCGCTGCAGTTCACCGGCCGCATGAAAGCTTCGGACGCGCTTGAGCGCGCGCTGCTCCTGCTTGTTGCGGAATAAAATCACGGGGCAAGCGGCAGCGCCGTTTTTTCCGGCGTTGCGCCCGTTTCCGCCGCAGCTTCCATACCGGCGGCCTGCGCAATGGCCTCTGCAAGATATTCCACCGCGTTGAGCGCCTGCTCCAGCGTGTTTGCGTTGTGACCCACCTCCACAAGCAGGCACTGGTTTGAAATGTGCTGGTTATACCGCCCGGTTTTGACACGGATGTTGCGCACAAGGCGCTCATCGATCCCCGCAAGGTATTCCGTGATGCGTTTTGCAAGCGCATAATTCGCCGAAAAATCCGGCTTTTCTCCGAAGCCTGCGCCCGTCGCACCCTCTCCCGTGCCCACAACGAACATCAGCCGCGCCACTTCTTTGCCGCCGATCGTAATAAAATCCGTGTTTTCCTTCGGGTTGTTGCCGTAAGCGTCCCGATGCACATCGATGAACATCGTAATGGAAGGATATTCTTCCCGGTATTTTTCCATCGTCACCACGGAGCGGGAATAGGATGTCGCAAGTTTGGGCGGCTCATGATTTGTAATGTCATGGATGACGCTGATACCATAGCGCTCGCGCAGAAGTTCCGCAAGCCGTTCGCCCACGGCCACGATGTTCTTTTCATTGTCCTTCGTACGCCAGGCGCTTGAAGGCTCATACTCATATTGTTCCGTCGGGAAATAGGCTTCCGTGGTATGCGTATGGTAAATGAGGACGCGCGGCGCGCTGCCCGAAAGGTCAACGGACGCAGCGGGTTTCTGTTCCACGCTGAGCAGCTCGATGCGCACCTGTTCGCTCACGCCCGCATCGATGTCTGCCCGGTCGATCCGAATCGGGGAAGGCAGCTCCGCCTCATCCCCTGGGGCGGGAGGCTCTTCCTCCGCCTGGGCCGCGGAATACAGCAGCGGAAAGCCCAGAGAAAGCAGCTCCGCCTCGATGCTCTCGCCCGCTGCAATGCGGAAGGCGGATTGCGCAAACAGCGCAACTGCGCAGAGAAAGGCCGCAACCGGGACTGCGGCCTTTGCTGTTTTCAGGTTGGACATGCCCGGGCGGGGTGCCCGCGCACGGATCTTCCTTTGCGGCATATGCTTGCTCCTCCGCTCAATTTATATGAACGGATGGACAGGGTTATGCGATAAGCATGCGCACCGCCTCATAGTCCGCGCCAAAGAGCGCCATGTTGATGCCGTCCGCCAGGATGCGCGTCATGTCCGAAACGATACTGTCGATCTCCTTCGGGGTTACAATTAACTCGCCGATATGCTCCGCAATGACCTTTGCCGCAAGCTCTTTCAACCGTTCTTCATCGTTGTGCAGGCCCGTTTCATCCGCGATGAGGCTGATGGTGTCCTGCGAAATGGTCGTGGCGAACACCACGAGCGGGACACCGACGGCGATCACCGGTACGCCGAGCGTTTCGCGGTCAAGCCCCGTGCGTTTGTTGCCGACGCCCGCTCCCGGGCTGATGCCCGTGTCCGTAAGCTGCACGGTCGTGCTGATGCGCGCGGCGCGGCGCGAAGCGAGCGAATCCACAGCGATCACAAGATCCGGCTTGCAGTGTTCCACAACGCCGCGCACGATCTCCATCGTCTCCACCCCCGTTACGCCAAGCACGCCGGGCGCCACGGCGCTCACGGCGCGCGCAGAGCCGGGCAAAGCGTCCGGCATGTATTGCCGGATATGCCGCGTGACATAGATCTCCTCCACAACGCGCGGCCCGAGCGAATCCGGCGTAACGGCACGGTTGCCAAGCCCCACCACGAGCACGCTCCCGCATGGGCCGATCCCTTCCATCAGGCGGTTCAGTTCGCCCGCAAGGGCACGGCTCACCCGCCCGAACAGATCGGGCGGGCGCACGGTCAGTTCCGGCGCATCAAGGGTGATATAACGCCCCCTGCGCTTTTCAAGGCGCGCGGCGGCATCGTCCGTCGTGAGTGCAATGCGGGTGATGGAAACGCCCTCCTGCTCCTCCGTTTCTTCCGTTACGCCCGAAAGCGAAGGATGCAGCTCACGCGCCTCCATGGCAAGGTCTGTGCGGATGGAAAACGGCATAAAAAGCCCTCCCTGGATCAATTTGAAATACAGGGGATAGTATGCGCGCCGGCCCGGGGAAATATTTGTGAAAAAAGTCCCGCACAGCATGTGAAATGTGCTTGCAATCTTGGGGGGCACATGGTATAATTGCCAATGTTCGAGTAAAAAACAGGGGGGTGAATGTTTTGGCAAACCATAAGTCCGCTTTGAAGCGCGTGGGCATCACCGCGAAAAAGAACCTTCGTAATCGTATGATCACGTCCCAGGTCAAGACGGCGGTGAAGAGCTTCGATCAGTCTCTTGCTTCCGAAGACCAGGCTGCAATCAACGCTGCTTACATCAACGCTGTAAGCACGGTGGACAAGGCCGCTGCGAAGGGCGTTATCCATAAAAACGCTGCGAATCGCAAAAAGGCTCAGCTCGCAGTCAAACTGGCTGCCAAATAAGCAAGCCCCCGTTTTGCATGCAAAATCAAGGCTGACCGGAAACGGTTAGCCTGTTTGCCTTTTGGTTTTTCGTTTCAATGGAACAAATACAGACCGCCTTTGCAGGATATATCCGGTTGAATATACATATCTTTTTATGTTTGTCAACGCGGCCTTACTATGCTATATTATTATATTAAAAATTATTATATTAAAAAAGCATTTTGTACAGCAGAGGACAAACACAATGGCAACGGAATTTGAACGGATCAAAGAATCCCTCAGGGAAGCAAAGCTCGCGAGTTTTTTGCTGATACCGCTGAAATACGACAGCGACACGTTCAACGGGAGCTGGCTTGCGGAGAACGCAGTGCGCACCCCCTTTACCACAATGGACATCAATGAGTCCATCAAGCAGTCCATCAACGCGGAAAATACCACATACGTTATTTCCCGATACAAGATCTCAAAGGAGACCGTTTTTAAAAGCCTGGGCCTCCCCTTGGAGGAGCTTTCCTTCTACGCCTGCGAAAAGGGCAGTAAATGCTTTGACGTGCGCCATTATTTCGAGCTTTGCGATGCTGAGATCTATGTATTCCACACGCAGGTAGCTTTCCTTGTCGTCAAGATCAAATATTCAAAGATGAACCTTCTTGACACCATTTGCAATTTGGGCTCCGCAGAAAACAACGTGGAGTACTATTACGCCGGCAGCGATGGCACGCCGGTCCGGTTTGACTTTGAAGGCGGCCTCATTCGGATGTGCGCACAATCCAACATCGTGCCGTTCTTTAAGAGCGGTTGCTCCATATTTCTTGAAGGGTATGTATACACCACTGCCGTCGTAGAAAAACGCTTTGAGGAGCTTGATACAATGCGGCAGATCGTTTTCAACCTGCACCTGATGGTGGATCCTGACACTCTCTGGGAGGACGAGGCGGAGGAAGACATCAATTACGTATACGCGGTGAAGAATCAGACGCTTGCCACCTACCGCTGGGGCTGCTGCATTACGAGCCAGACGATTTCATACATCGTGGCAAACAGCGCCATGGACATCGACGGTGAAATGGCTGACCAGGCCGAAAACGGTCTCCCCGTCGTGCTGCTCGCGCTTTACCAGAAATACACCTGCCTGCGTTTCAGGGAGCTGCTTTCCATCGTGGATAAGAAAAAGCTCAAAAGGCTGAAGCAGCTGAAGCGGCAGATGCTGGACTTCCAGGCTTTCGGCACGATTGCCCCTGCGAACATCTCCCGCTGGCATAACATCAAGCAGATATATAAGCATGTTCTCGACACCAACTCCATCCCGGAGGCGGTAGACAACATAAGCGTTACGCTTAGCGTGCTGGCCGAGCATCAGGATGCAATTCAGGCTTCGCGCAACGACACCATAATGGGGCTCATCACCATCTTCGGTATCGTATCCATACCTTCCTCGATCATAAGCATCATCGACATCATGACCGGCGGGAACCCGCTGAACCGGCTGACTACCGTGGTTTCGCTGCTGTCCATGGTGATGATGATCATTGTGATGCTGCTGTATCGGAAAAAGGATTAAGCGGTGGGAAGGCAGGAACTTCAAAGTTCAGGCAAAAGCGGAGAGGTGCTCCTCCCCGCTTTCTTAATACATTTTTCCAGATGCGCTTATTCCAGCCCGTCCGCCCGCCGCTGAAAGTCCTGAAAGAGCATCGCGCAGTGATAGCCGTCGTTCACCGCATGGTTGCAGTAGACCGAAAGCGGGATGACGGTTTTTCCGTCCCGCTCCTCGAATTTGCCGAAGGTGAGGATCGGCGGATAAAACGTTGCGCAGTATTGCAGGCAGAACGAAATATTCGTGGTTTTGATCCACGGCACGGCGGAGATGTTCACCGAATTGAGCGGGAAGGCTCCCTGCGGATTGTATTTGTTGACGTCCGCATACTCTGCGCGCACCCGCTCGATTTCCTCCACCTGGCGCAGCGCATCCGGAATGTATTCCGCCACAAGGCACTTTACGTTGCCGTTTTCCATCACGTCAAAAAACAGCGGATGCATGGTGTTGTAGCAGACGAACTCGTCCTCCTCGCTCCAGCCGTAACGGAATTCGGGGTGCGCGTTCACCGCCTGCGCCGCCACCGCAACAAGCATGGGATAAAGCTTCGCGCCATGTTCCTTTGCATAGCGTCTGAGATGCGTGATGTCGAGCTCCGCCGTCATCGTAAACCCGCAGCCGCCGCGGCTGAAATACTCGTATTCCTCCCGGCGCTCCCAGGTTTCAAGGTCGACCTTATGAAATGTCGCGTCCATGTTTTCTCCTTTATTACGTTATTATGTTCCGGTTCTATACCGTTTCAAACTGCGAATGGTAAAGCTCCGCATAGAAGCCGTTTTTCGCCATCAGCTCCCGGTGCGTGCCCTGCTCCACGATGTCGCCCGCCTTCACCACAAGGATGCGATCCGCATTCTGAATGGTGGAGAGCCGGTGGGCGATGACAAAGCAGGTGCGCCCTTCCATCAGGCGCAGCATGGCATCCTGAATACGGCGCTCAGTCTGTGTATCCACGTTGGAGGTCGCTTCGTCGAGGATGAGCATCGGCGAATCAAGGAGCATTGCCCGCGCAATGGTGAGAAGCTGCTTCTGCCCCTTTGAAATGTTGGAACCATTGTCCGTCAGCACGGTATCGTAGCCGTTGGGCAGGGACATGATGGTATCGTGGATCCGCGCGGCCTTTGCCGCGGCGACCACTTTTTCCATCGTTGCATCCTCCCGGCCATAGGCGATGTTCTCAAACACCGTGCCGTGGAACAGCCAGGTATCCTGAAGCACCATGGTGTAGGCAAGCCGCAGGCTCCTGCGCGTCACGCTGCAGATATTCTGCCCATCGATCGTGATCGCCCCGCTGTCCGCGTCGTAAAAGCGCATCAGCAGGTTGATGATGGTCGTCTTTCCCGCGCCCGTCGGCCCTACGATGGCAGTGACAGAGCCGCGCGGCGCATCCAGGTTCAGGTCGGAAAGGATGACCTTGCCCGGCTCATAGCCGAAGCGCACGTTTTTGAGCGCAACGTCCCCCTTCACATGCGCAAGCTCCGTCGCGCCGGGCGCGTCCGCAGGCTCCGGCTCCTCATCCAGCAGGCGGAACACGCGCTCCGCCGCGGAGAATGCGCTCTGCATTTCCGCAAGCAGGTTTGCGAACTCGTTGATCGGCCCGGAGAACTTGCGGGAATACAGCACGAAGGAGGAAATGTTGCCCAGCGAGATCGCGCCGCCCATGTAAAGCAGCGCACCGAACACGCTGATGAGCGCAAGCGAGAAGTTGTTCACAAAGTTCACGGAAGGCCCCATCACGCAGGCATAATAATCCGCGTTGCAGTATGCGTCCACCGCTTCCTTGTTCTTCTGATCGAACCGGCCGATCATGACTTCCTCCCGGTGATACGCTTTTGTGGTGCGCTGGCCGCTCGTGACCTCCTCCACAAAGCCGTTGAGCTCGCCGAGCTTTTTCGAGCGCAGGCGGAACAACGGGCGCACCTTCTTTGCCCGATACCGCGTGATGAGCACGGAAACGGGGATCGTCACCACGAACACGAGGATGAGCACAGGCGAGATGGAAAGCATCATCACAAGGGAACCCAGCACCGTGATAAAGCTCGTGCAGATCTGCACGATATCGTTGGAAAGCGAGGCGTTGATGGTATCCACATCATAGGAGATGATGCTGATGATATCGCCCGTCTGGTGCCGGTCAAAGAAGCCCACGGGCAGCGAAACGAGCTTTTCAAAGATGTCCCTTCGCATGCGGTAGACAATGTTGCGGCTCAGACGGATCATCAGCCGCGCGAGGCCATAGCTCATCCCGGCGGACAGCGCATAGCAGATCGCCATATAGCCCGCATAACGGAACACCGTGGCAAAATCGACCTTCCCCGGCCCGGGCTCAATGGCGTCGATGGCAAAGCCCGAAAGCTTCGGCCCGACAAGCGCAAGCGCGTTCCCTGCGATCGTAAGGACGATCGCCAGCGCGAGCATCCATTTATATTCCCGGAAATATCCCCAAAGCCGGCGCAAAATATATGTTTTTTTCAGCTTTTGCTCCGCGCCGTGCAGCGACTGCATCGCCGTTGCGGGCGGGTTTGCGGTTTGTTTCTTTTCCATGCCGTTCCCCCTCCCCCTTATTCCGCTTCGCCCATCTGCACTTCATAGATCTCGCGGTAATCCGCACAGGAGGCAAGCAGTTCCTCATGCGTGCCCGCGCCGATCACACGCCCGCCATCCAATACGAGGATGTGGTCCGCATTCAGGATGGAACTGATGCGCTGCGCGATGATGATGGTCGTCGTATCGCTGAAATTATGGTGCAGGGCGCTGCGCAGCGCCTGGTCGGTCTTATAATCGAGCGCGGAGGATGCGTCATCCAGCACAAGGATCTCCGGTTTCCCCGCAAGCGCGCGGGCGATCAGCAGGCGCTGCTTCTGCCCGCCGGAAAGGTTTGCTCCCTTTGCGGTAAGCATGTGCGAAAGCCCGCCCTCCTTTTCTTCGATGAACTCCGCCTGCGCAAGCTTTGCCGCAAGCAGGAGCGTTTCATCCGAAAGGCCCCGGCCAAAGTCGATATTCTCGCGGATGCTGTCCGCAAGGATGAAATCGTTCTGGAACACCACGCCAAACATCGTGTGTAGCTCCTCCTCCGGGATGCCCTCGATGCGCCGCCCGCCGATGCGGATCTCCCCCGCGTCCACGTCATAAAAGCGCATGAGCAGGCTCACGATGGTGGACTTGCCGCTGCCCGTCGGGCCGATGATGCCGAGCGTCTGCCCGCGGCGAAGCGCAAAGCTGACTCCCGAAAGATCATCCCGCGTTTTCCCTTCCGCCTTGTTGTAGGAGAAGCTCACGTTCTGGAATTCCACATGGTATTCGCTCGTGCGCGGCGCAGGATCGCCGGGGACGGGTTCCACGGGCGTCTCCAGAACTTCTTCGATGCGTTTTGCGCTTGCCGCGCCTTTGGAATAGATCATGAACAGGCGCGATATCATCATCATGGCATTGAGGATGATGGTGAAATAGCTCAGGAAGGCGATGATCTTCCCCGCCTTGGAAACGCCCGCGTTCACGCGAAACGCACCCACGACCACCACCGCCGTAAGGCCCAGGTTCAAAAGCAGACTCATCACGGGGTTTGTCGTTGCCATGACCGCGCCCGCATGCTGATCCCGACGGACGACCTCCCGGTTCACTTCATCAAAACGTTCTTTTTCATATTCCGTTTTGGAGAGCGCCTTGATGACGCGCACTCCCGTCATGTTTTCCTGCACCTTGCGCACCATGCCGTCCACAGCCTCCTGCACACGCACATAAAGCGGCACGCCCCGGCGGGACACGCCGAACACCACCACGCCAAGCAGCGGCAGCGTGCATACGAGCACGAGCGTAAGCACCGGCTCCAGCGTGAACGTGACGCAGATGCCGCCGAGCAGAAGGATCGGCGCGCGCACGCCGAGGCGCTGCATACGGTCCACCATCTGGTGAACGTTGTAGGTGTCGCTCGTGAGGCGGGAGATCAGCGAGGAAAGCGTGAAGCCGTCCACCTGGCGGCTGGAAAGATAGGAGACCCGCGCAAACGCATCATGCCGAAGCTTCTCCGTGAAACGGCGCGAGATGCGGGTGGACATGCGGTTCGCGCACACGTTGCCAAAGAGCGCCACCGCAGCGGCAAGCAGCATGAGCGCGCCCCAGAGGTAAACCTGCACCATATCCCGAAGGGGAACGATATCATCGAGAATATGCGAAAGCATCCACGGAATGAACAGCTCCGTGATCGTGCCGATAAACTTGATCGTAAGCTGCAACGCGAGGCGCGCATACTGCGGTTTTAGATATCGGAGAACGGTTTTCATTTTGCTGCCCTCACTCCTTCTTCATTTCGTCCACACACCGCCGGGCGCAGTCCGCGGCGCGCGACAGCAGATCCATGAACTGTTTCTTTTCTTCCTCGGTGAAATCCGCCGTGATGGCTTCATTCCATGCGTGCAGCACCTCGCGCACCTCCGGCAGCACTGCAAGCGCCTTTTCCGTCGGGTAGACCTCCATGGCGCGGGAGTCCGTCTCGCAGGGGCGGCGTTCCACAAACCCGTTTTGCTCAAGTGTGGCAAGCTGGCGGGTCACGTTGCTCTTGTTTACATAGATCTCCCGTGCGATCGCGTCCTGCGTCGTGCCCGGTTCCCGGCAGACGCGCAGGATATAGGCGCAGTGCTGCCCGCAGAGGCCGGTATCCCGGAGGCGTTCCGAACGGAACTGGTTGCTGCACCGGGCGATCATCATGATATAGCGGCTGATGTTTGGCATTTCGTTTTCCTTTCAATAAAGTCAAAAAAGTCAAAATCAGAACAGAATTGCCGCCAAAGGGCGGAGCAAAACAGTTGCGTATTCAACAGTTGCGTTCGCAACCATATGAGAGTGTAACATATTGCCGGTAAAATGTAAAGGGAACTTTTGGAATCGATCTGGAAATGCTCCGATTGACACAACGAACCCTTCATGCTATATTCAAACCCATGAAACGGACTGAAACAGAAGCCGCCCTGCTGGCGGAACTCAAACAACGCATTACAGCGCATGGCCATGCGGTCGTAGCCATCGACGGCAACGCCGCCTCCGGAAAAACCACCCTTGCCGCACAGATCGCGGAACATTTTGCGCCGCAATGCAGCGTAAACGTGTTCCATATGGATGATTTTTTCCTGCCGCCTGCCCTCCGCACGCCGGAGCGCCTCGGCGAACCGGGCGGCAACGTGCATTACGAGCGTTTCCGGAGCGAGGTGCTTGCAGGGATCGCCGCAAACGCCCCGTTTTCCTACGGCGTGTTCGATTGCAGCGTGATGGCAATAACGCACAGCGTCGCTGCAGAACCGGCAGCACTTTCCATCATCGAGGGCGCATACAGCATGCACCCGTATTTCGGCGCGCCGTACGACCTGCGCATCTTCCTTTCCGCAACGGCAGAAACACAGCGCGCGCGCATTCTCCGGCGCAACGGCGCAGAAATGCTCAGGCGCTTTGAAACGATATGGATCCCCATGGAAAACCGCTATTTTGAAGCCTTCCGCATCCGGGAACAGTGCGATTTCGTGCTGCGGGCGGAAGAAACCGCAGCGGAAAACTAAGTCCGCTATGCTTTCACAAGCTTCGCGCGGAAGCTGATGCGCCGCTGCGTGGGCAGAATATCGAACTGCACGACATATGCGCTTGCAGCAAGGTCCACTTCCACGATCACGCCATCACCCATGATCGCATGGCGTATGCGGTCGCCCGGCTGGAATTGCGCCTGCTCCGAAGCGGGTGCAAGCAGGCGTTCGCTCGCCTCAATGTGGCGAAACGCATCCCGAAGAAGGCGCGTATCCTCCATGCCCTCCCGCACAAGCAGCGGCTCATCCACATTGAACAGGAAGCGCGAAGGATAGCGGAACGAGCCGTCAAAATTCCGCCCTTCGGACTCGCTCAGCGACAGCGAACGCTGTGCCCGCGTGAACGCCACGAACGCAAGCCGCCTTTCCTCCTCCATCGCCTCGATGGTGGAGGTTTTTTTCGAAGGAAACACCCCCTCCTCCATCCCCGCGAGGAACACATGCGGGAACTCCAGCCCCTTTGCGGTGTGGACGGTCATCATGCGCACGCGCTCACCATCCTGCGCCGCATCCGTGTTGGTAAGGAGCGCAACGCGCGCAAGATACCCTTCCAGGGTCGCTTCCTCGCCGCAGGTCGTCTCGAATTCGTAGATCGCCTGCTTGAGTTCCGCAAGGTTGTCGAGCCGATCCTGCGCGCCCTCGGTGCGGAGCATCGTTTCATATCCGCTTTCGTCGAGGATCGCGCTCAAAAGCTCGGACACGGGCGTCTCCGGGCTGGGCGCGCCAAAACGTTCCACCAGGTCCACGAGTTTATGCGCCTGCGTTTTTTTCAGCAGTTCGTGCTCCAGATTCTGCACAAGCGCCGCGTACAGCGTGCAGCCGTTCGCTTCGGCATATTCCTGCAGAAAGCGCATGCGCCGCTCGCCGATGTTCCTTTTGGGCACGTTCGCCACGCGCAGGAAGGAGAGGTCATCCCGATAGGCCACAAGCCGCAGATAGGAAAGCGCATCCTTGATCTCCATGCGATTGAAAAACTGCACGCCGCTGAAAATCGTGTATGGGATCTCCTCCTTTAAAAAGACTTCCTCCAGCGTGCGGCTGATGTGGTGCGCGCGGTAGAGGATGGCGATATTCCGGAGCGGAACGCCCTCCGCGGAAAGGGCTTTGATCCGCCCCGCGATCCAGAGCGCTTCCGCCTCCGCCGTTTTCGCATGGTGCCAAACCACGGGAGCGCCCGCAGGCAGCGTGGGAATGAGTTCTTTTTCAATGCGGCTACGGTTCTTCGCAATGAGCGAGTTGGCCGCGGCGAGGATCTCCGGCGTGGAGCGGTAGTTCCGCATCATGAGGATCGTTTCCGTGCCGGGGAAGTTCTTGTCAAAGTCGAGAAGGTAGCGCACGTTCGCGCCGCGCCAGGTGTAGATCGTCTGATCCGGGTCGCCGACGATGAAGAGATTTTTATGGTGTGCGCAAAGCGCTTCCATAAGCCTGTATTGCAGTGCATCGATGTCCTGAAATTCATCCACCATGATGTATTCCAGGCGCCTCTGCCATTTTTCGCGGATCTCCGCATCGTTTTCAAAGATGTAGAGCGTGTATTTGATGAGGTCGTTGTAGTCAAGGCCGAAGCACTTCTTCTGCTGATACAGATAACCGTAAAAGATGATGTCCCGAGGCGCATCCGCAGCGAGGTATTTCGCCCGCAGGCCGTCGAGCGGCATGGCGATCATGTCCTCATAATAATCGGGGTTTTCGACGGTCTTGCGGATCTCGATCATATCCCGCGCGTTGGAGAAGGTCATGTGCCGGAGCGTGAGGCCGCGCTCCTCATAGATGATCTTGAGCATGGCGTCAATATCGGAATTATCGAGTACAAGGAAGTTCTTCGGATATTGCACAGCATGGCTGTCCTCCTGCAAAACGGAAACGCAGAAGCTGTGGAACGTGCAGACGTAGCCGGTGTCGTTGTCGCCCGTGAGCAGGTGGATGCGCTGGCGCATCTCGTTTGCGGCCTTGTTGGTAAATGTCACGGAGAGGATGTTCGCAGGCAGGATACCCACCTCGTTCACAAGGTACGCAAAGCGGTGCGCAAGCGCGCGCGTTTTTCCGCTGCCCGCCCCCGCGATGACGCGCACATAGCCTTCCGTGGCCATGACGGCGCTGCATTGTTCCGCGTTCAAGCCTTCCAGAATGTCCATAAGGTTCCTCCTTTGTGCGCTGATGTGCCTGTTTATTATCGTAACCGCCGTACAGGGAATCGTCAAGGCCGAAGGATGCTTCCCGAAGGCTTCCAAAAAATTTGGAATTATGTATTGACAACCCGCTTTGAATGCGCTAGAATATGCAAGTGTCCGGCGGAGAACGCGCGGACAGCCCCCCCAAAGGAATGCGGGAGTAGCTCATTTGGTAGAGCGCCGCCTTGCCAAGGCGGAGGTGGCGGGTTCGAGCCCCGTCTCCCGCTCCAATATGCACCCTTAGCTCAGTTGGTAGAGCACCTGACTCTTAATCAGGGTGTCCAGGGTTCGAGCCCCTGAGGGTGTACCAAACAAGAAACCAGGTTTTTGCCTGGTTTTTTGTTTTATAGGCCGGTAAAAAAAGAGGGGGGTGAAGGGCCGTCCTCCATATCCCCCTCCGCTTTGCAATCAGAGCGACATATCGTTGAAATCGTTTGCTTCTTCTTTGGAAGCCACTTCTCCCACGCGCCCGGCCAGCAGATAGCGGTCGTTGATGGGGTCGTAAAAATACTTCTTAATGAGCCGGAAATTCTCCACGCAGCCCGTGCTCGGCACATGCGTGCGCGGCCCCGTGCACTCATGCATATGCTCGCCGATGGAAATATGCTCCTCATCCACATAGGAAATAGGCATATCCTCCGCAATGGCCTCGCGCACACGCTGCTCCAGCGCGTCGATGTCAAACTCCGGCATTTTTCCTTCAAAGGCCAGCACGAAGCCGTGCTTTACATCGCTGTGGTAGCAGCGGCGGCAATCCTCCGGCGGCATATAGAACTCGCAAAGGTCCTCCGCCGTGTGCGCCATGCGGCGATAGCGGACGGATTTGGAGACGATGTTGTAGATCTCCTGCGGCTGCGGGCCGAAGACCGTCGGGCGCGTGATGATGACTTCCTCGCCCATACCGATGAGAAGATGCGCGTTCACCCGCAGGAAGGGATAAATCATGTCGAAATGCTCCACGATGACGCGCTTCCCCTGCTGCACGGCATGAAGAATCGCATCCGCAAGAACGTGCATCTGCGTGAACGCCGCTTCAAAACGGATATCAAGATGATAGGTGTGCGCGGTGAAGAAGCCGCCCTCGCTGTCCTGATCGAGGATCGGCAGTGGGCGCATGTTCACCCCGCCATCGTCATTCGTGAGCTCAAGGCCGGGGAACATGCCCTTGATGAGCATGCTTTTGCCGGAGCCCGATTCGCCGATGATGCCGATGAGCTTATCGAACGGGCTTAAATACATCTGCGCGATCTGAATGCCCAGATCGTAAATGCGGTCGCGCCCGCGGGGCGCAAAGAACACGCTGTACAGGTGATTGTTAAGCATTCTTGCGGAATAGGACATACGCACCTCCGGCGAAACTAAATTGTTTTATATTATATTGGAAAGTATATCACATCCCGCAGCCATGCAAAAGCATTGTTCCGCTTGGAACATGAAAAACAGGGAATGCCATGCCCAAATAGAGCGCCCCATATGCATGCCTGTGAAGCTGCTGCACGGGGCGCCCCGAATACGTTTGGAAGCTGAATCAGGCCGCACCGTCTTCGCCGCCAAAGTGCGTCGAAAAGAATGAGACGAACGAATCCCTGCAACCTGCGGTAAGCCGGTACTCCTTACCATCCAGATACACATGCCCGTTGCTGCCCACGCCGAAGGCACGGAGTTTGTTCGCGCCTGGGTCGTTTGGATAAACGCTGTATAGGGTGATGCCATCCAACACTATGGAATGCGACAAGCCGACATAAGTCACATTTGCCGTCCGGAGCGCTTGCGCCAGCTCGTTCAGCACCGCAGCGTCGGTAATCGTCACGGCATCCGCGTTCGTTTCCCCGCTGACCTCCACAATTGCGGATGAAATGCTGAATTCATCCGCGTCAGGCGAGATGAGCGCACAAAGCTCCTTCGGCATGAAGAATACGATCGCACATGCAACGGCAGCAACGGCAGCCAGCACAAAAACGATTTTCCACTTTCGCGGCATTGTGTTTTTTCTTTCTTTCTGCAGCGTTTTCATTTTATGTGTCTTTGACGTATCCGGCGTATTCATTAATAGAGTATTTTTCTATATTATATAATTAATTCCATCTTTATTATATAATTAATTCTATCTTTATATTGTAACTAAAATGTTAATAAAAATAATTAAGTCGGCAATGAATGCTCACAATCCCTCAAACAGTTTTACGAGGCGAAGAAATATATTGCTTCTATGGATATACCTGTATACTTTCCGTTTTTGCGCCCGGCAGCGGTTGAAACGGCATTTCACAGGGTATATAATAGGCATGAAAGAGACGCCGCGGGGCGTTGTTTTGTGTGCCCGCATTTTTGACGCGCTTTACCGCGGCTTTGCGAAAGGAGAAACGTTTATGAGGAGATCCATGCTGTTCCTGCCCGGCAACACGCCGAACATCATCATCAACGGCGATGCACTGGGCGCTGACTGCATCATACTCGACTTGGAGGACGCCGTTGCGCCCGATCAGAAGGACGCCGCGCGTCTGCTCGTCTGCAATGCCATCGGCGAGATGGGCTTTGAAGGATGCGAGGTGACCGTGCGCATCAATTCGCTCGATACCGCCTACTGGAAGGATGATCTTGATGCGATCATTCCCCTTCGCCCGGATATGATCATGCCTGCGAAGGTGAGCCGCGCCGCCGACATTGAGACGCTCGACGCTTATATTTCCGCCCTTGAGGACAAGCACGGCATGGAGCGCAACACCGTGAAGCTGATCCCGCTCATCGAAACCGCGCTCGGCGTGGAAAACGCCTTTTCCATCGCCTCCGCAAGCCCGCGTGTGACCGCGCTGTTTTTAGGCGGCGAGGACCTGAGCGCGGACCTGCGCTGCAAGCGCACCAAAGGCGGCGAAGAGATCCGCTACGCCCGCGGCCGGATGGTGATGGCGGCGCGCGCAGCCGGCATCGACGTATACGACACGCCGTTTACCGACGTGAACGACGATGAAGGGGCACTTGCGGACGCGCAGTTCGCAAAGAGCCTCGGTTTCTCCGGAAAGGCTGCGATCTCCCCGCGGCATGTGCCGCTCATCAACGAGGCCTTCAGCCCCACGGCGGACGAAATCGAATATGCGACCGAGGTCTTTGCCGCCATCGAACAGGCAAAGCTTCAGGGACGCGGCGCAATCTCCCTGCGCGGCAAGATGATCGACGCCCCCATCGTGGAACGCGCACGGCAGACGCTTGAAGCGGCACGCCAGCTCGGGCTTGCCCAATAAGGAGGAACAACAATGAACAAGCTTACTTCTTCTCTTTCCGAAGCCATCCGCAACAGCGGCCTTCAGAGCGGCATGACCGTTTCCTTCCACCATCACCTGCGCAACGGTGACCATGTGCTCAACATGGTGATGGCAGAGATCGCCGCCCTCGGCATCGAGGGGCTCACGGTGAACGCAAGCTCCCTCTTTGATGTGCACGCCCCGCTCGCGGAGCACATCCGCCGCGGCGTTGTGCGCAAGCTGCAGACGAACTACATGTCCGGCGCGCTTGGCCGCTTCATCTCCGAAGGCAACATGGAAGAGCCCGTCGAATTCCGCACCCATGGCGGCCGCCCGCGGGACGTCGCAGCAGGCATCACCCCCATCGACGTGGCGTTCATCGCGGCCCCTGCCAGCGACCCGATGGGCAACTGCTCCGGCAAGCTTGGCCGCTCGGCCTGCGGTTCGCTCGGCTATGCCGTGCCCGACGCCATGCATGCAAAGCATGTGATCGTCATCACGGATGATCTCCATCCCTACCCGCTCATCGACTGGTCCATCCCCGAGACGCAGGTGGATCAGGTGGTCGTCGTCGATTCCATCGGAGACCCGAAGGGCATCGTTTCCGGCACAACGAAGATCACGCGCGACCCCGTCGGCCTTGCCATGGCAAACGAAGCGGTACGCGTCATCCGCGCCTCCGGACTTCTCAAGGACGGCTTCTCCTTCCAGACTGGCGCGGGCGGCGCATCCCTTGCCGCCGCAAAGTTCCTGAAAGACGTTATGTTAAAGGAAAACATCCATGGCAGCTTTGGCCTCGGCGGCATCACCGGTTACCTTGTGGATATGCTCAACGAGGGCTGCTTCGAATCGCTCATGGATGTGCAGTGCTTCGACCTGAAGGCTGTGGAATCCATCCGTGACAACCCGCGCCACCAGGAGATCTCCGCCACGCATTACGCCTCGCCCGATGCAAAGAGCGCCGTTGTGGACAACCTTGATGTCGTCATCCTCGGCGCAACAGAAGTCGACACGGACTTCAACGTGAACGTGCATACGGATTCCTCCGGCTCCATCATGGGCGGCAGCGGCGGCCACAGCGATACCGCCGCAGGCGCAAAGCTCGCGATGATTATCGCGCCGCTTTCCCGCGCACGCCTGCCCATCGTGACGGATCACGTCACCTGCGTTTCCACCCCCGGCAGCACGATCGACGTGCTCGTGACGCAGAAGGGCGTCGCCGTGAACCCTGCAAAGCCGGAGCTTCGCCAGCGCCTTGTGGATGCCGGCGTGAACGTGAAGGATATCCACGAGCTCAAGGCGCTTGCGGAACGCATCAGCGGCGTTCCCGGAAAGCCCGCGCGCGGAGAGCGCACGGTCGCAAAAGTCATCTACCGCGACGGCACGCCGCTCGATGAGATTAAGAACGTGCCCGCAATGGAATAAGAGGAGATTTGCCATGAGAGAGATCCAGGCTTCCGCCATCACGGAAGTTGTAAAGCGCCTCTGCATTGAGGCGAACTGCCACCTGCCCAAAGACATGCAGGAACGCATCACGGAGGCGCGCGCCGCGGAAAACTGGCCCGGCGCATGCGAGATTCTGGACAGGATCATCGAAAACTACACCATAGCGGACGAACGGAACGTCCCCATCTGCCAGGACACCGGCGTGGCCTGTGTGTTCCTTGAAATCGGGCAGGAAGTCCACGTTTCCGGCAGCATTGAAGATGCCGTGAACGAGGGCGTCCGGCAGGGATATGCGGAAGGCTACCTGCGCAAATCCGTCGTGCGCGACCCGCTCAACCGCGTGAACACCGGCGACAATACGCCCGCCATGATCTATTACGACCTTGTGCCCGGCGACGCGCTCCGCATCACCGTCGCCCCCAAGGGATTCGGCAGCGAGAACATGAGCCAACTCAAAATGCTCAAGCCCTCCGACGGCGTGGAAGGCGCGAAGGAGTTCATCGTCCGCGTGGTGGAAGAAGCAGGCCCCAACCCCTGCCCGCCCATCGTGGTCGGCGTCGGCATCGGCGGCACGTTCGACAAATGCGCCCTGCTTGCAAAGAAGGCGCTCATGCGCAGCACAGGCGAGCGCAATCCCGCCCCCTATTACGCCGCGCTCGAAGCGGAGCTGCTTGCGCGCATCAACGCCCTTGGCGTAGGGCCGCAGGGTTTCGGAGGAAAAACGACGGCGCTTGCCGTGAACATCGAAACGGCCCCGACGCACATCGCCGGGCTCCCCGTTGCGGTGAACATCAACTGCCACGTTACGCGGCATAAAAGCGAGGTGCTTTAATTATGGCGGCAAAACGAATTGAAACGCCCCTCACGGAGGAGAAGGCCCGCGCGCTCAGGAGCGGGGACAGCGTGCTGCTTTCCGGCACGATCTATACGGCCCGCGATGCGGCGCACAAGCGTATCGTGGAAGCGATGGAAAAAGGCGAACCCCTTCCCTTTGACCCGGAAAACGCCGTGATCTATTATGTCGGCCCAACGCCCGCGAGGCCGGGCCAGGCCATCGGCTCCGCAGGGCCGACGACGAGCTACCGCATGGACGCATACTCCCCCGCGCTCATCGCCCGCGGCCAGCGCGGCATGATCGGCAAGGGTAAGCGCGGCCCCGCCGTAGTGGAAGCCATGAAGCAGCATGGCGCGGTCTACTTCGGCGCCATCGGCGGCGCGGGCGCTCTGCTTTCCAAATGCGTGCGTTCGGCAGAGGTCATCGCCTATGATGACTTGGGCGCGGAAGCCGTGCGCAGGCTCACTGTGGAGAATCTGCCTCTGACCGTCGTCATCGACTGTGAAGGCAACAACCTCTATGAAACCGGCCGGAAGGCATATCTCGCTTCGCAAAAGTAAACCGGGATCCCGCTGTTGACACATGTGGTTCATTTTGTCATAATTGTACTATGGTACAAGCTTGTATGACGAGGTGAACCACATGTTTTTTGCTGTTGACACAAAAAGCGACGTTGCGATCTACCAGCAGATCGTGAACGCCATGTGCGCGGACATCCGCGCCGGGCGCCTGTCCTATGGCGCGCAGCTTCCGACCGTGCGCGCGCTCGCAGATGAGCTCGGCCTTGCGCGCGGCACGATCAAACGCGCTTACGACGAGCTGGGCAAGCTCGGCATGATCGAGATGACGCAGGGCAAAGGCACCTTCGTTTGCTACCGGGCGGAACAGGCTGACAGCCGCAAGGAGCGCGCCATGCAGGCCATCGACACGCTGATCACCACGCTCGAATCGCTTTCGTTCACCCCGGCGGAAATGTCCATCTTTTTTGATTTGAAGCTGCGGCAGCTCACCAGCCGGGATTGCGATGTGCGCGTAGCCGTTGCAGGCGGCCCGGCGGAGCTGCTTTCCGTCATGGCGGATCAGCTTTATGAACTGGGCGGCGTGAACGTATATCAATATGAAGATGCGCTCCCCGCGGACGGCAGCGTGGATCTCACCGTGCTGCGCGCAGGCTGGCACATGATGCACCCCGAGGAAGGAAGCGGCATGTTTCTCCGCGCCGCAGTCTCCATCACACCGGAAACCGTGGCGCGCCTTGCCCGCCTTGTACCGGGCTGCGCTGCTGCCGCCATTGCAAAAAGCGAGGAATACCTTGACCTGATGCGAAAGAGCTTCCGGGATTTTGCGCCGGAAGTGCGCCCTTTGTGCCTGCTTGCAGATGAGCTTTCCGCCGGTGCTCTCTCCAGCATGGAGGCAGTCTTTGTGCCCGCAGGCTTTGAGCGGCTGTTTTCCCCGCAGGCTGTGGAGGTGCTCAGTGCCTATTCCGCCGCACATCCGCTGCATGAGCATCTGCACCGGATCGACAACGGCTCCATGCTGAACGTCCGCGAGGCTGTCACCCGCCTGCAAACCCAGCGCCGCCGCGGGATGATCTGAACGTTTTTCCGGTTTCGCACGGTTTCTGCCATACTGACGCGCCTGTCGGCGCGTTTTTTATTGATCCGCATGTATACAAGCATACATATTGACAAATGGCATAATACAATATAGTATATTGAATTAGAACAAGGCACTATTTATGAAACAGAAAATAGGAATTGTGAGGACGAAAAAATGAGCAACCAGAAAAAGCTTGTCATCGGCGTAATCGGCGCGGATGTACACGCTGTCGGCAACAAGATCCTTTACCATGCGTTCACGGACGCAGGGTTCGAGGTCATCAACCTCGGCGTAATGGTTTCCCAGGAAGAATACATCGCGGCCGCGATCGAATCCAACGCGGATGCGATCGTCATCTCCTCGCTGTATGGCCAGGGCGAGCTGGACTGCCGCGGCATGCGCGAAAAGTGCGATGAAGCGGGCCTTGAAGGCATCCTGCTTTACGTTGGCGGCAACATCGTGATCGGCAAACAGCCGTTTGATGAAGTCGAAAAGCGTTTCAAAGCTATGGGCTTTAACCGCGCCTTCCCGCCGGGCACCCCGCCGGAGACCACCATCGAAGCGCTCAAGGAAGACCTGCACGTAGAAGACTGAGCCGCAGGGGGACAATGATGAAACCCATCCTGTTGATCGACTTTGGCAGCACCTACACCAAGGTGACTGCGGTGGATGCGGATCATGCGCAGCTTTTAGGCTCCGCCGCCGCGTACACCACCGTGCAGACGGACGTGAACGACGGCCTTGCAAACGCCGTTGCCCTGCTTGAAAAGCAGACGGGCAAGCTCGATTTTGCGGAGCGCTACGCCTGCTCGAGCGCCGCAGGCGGCCTCCGGATGATCGCAAGCGGCCTCGTGCCGGAACTCACGGCGGAAGCGGCAAAATGCGCAAGCCTCGGCGCAGGTGCAAAGGTCATAAGAACCTACTCCTTCGAGCTGACCGAGGACGACGCCGCGGAGATCGTTGCCGAAAAGCCGGACATCTTCCTGCTCGTTGGCGGGACGGACGGCGGCAACAAGGCCTGCATCCTAAACAACGCGCACATGCTCGCGGAAGCGGGCGGGGACTTCCCCATCGTGATCGCCGGCAACCGCAACGCCGCGCGGGAATGTGAACGCATCCTCGCCGGGCGGGAGGTTTACGTCTGCGAAAACGTGATGCCCAAGTTCGGCGTACTGAACATCGAACCCACGCAGCAGCGCATCCGCGACATCTTCCTGAGCCGCATCGTGCGCGCCAAGGGGCTCACGAAGGCAAGCGAGCTCATCTCCGGCATCATGATGCCCACACCCTCCGCCTTCCTTGCAGCCATGCAGCTGCTTGCGGACGGCACAAAGGAGCAAAGCGGCATCGGCGAACTCATCGCCGTGGACGTAGGCGGCGCGACGACGGATGTCTACTCCATCTCCGCCGGCATGCCGGATCACCCCGGCACGATCCTCAAAGGGCTGCCTGAACCTTATGTGAAGCGCACGGTGGAAGGCGACGTCGGCATGCGTTACAGCATCCACGGCATCGTGGATGCGGCAGGGCTTGATGCCATCGCTTCCGCTTCGGGCATCGCTCCCGCCCGCGCGCAGGAGCTTGTGGACTATCTCGGCACGCACACGGATGTGCTCCCCACCACCCCGGAGCTTGAAGCCCTTGATGAGGCGCTCGCGAGCTACGCCATCCGGACTGCCGTCACGCGCCACGCGGGCCGCATCGAGGAATCCTACACCATGATGGGCCTTGCCTACGCGCAGACCGGCAAGAACCTCATGAACGTGGAACGTCTCGTTGTCACGGGCGGTTCGCTCATCCATACAAAGAACACCGGGAAGATCGCTTCCTACGCCCTGTATGATCCCAAGGACCCCACCTCGCTCAAGCCGCGCAAAGCCGAGCTGCTGGTGGACCGGAAATACATCCTTGCCGCAATGGGTCTTTTGAGCAAGTATTACCCCGAAGCGGCGCTGACCATCATGAAGAAGGAGCTTGAAAACGATGGACTTGCAGAATAAACGCATCCCCGACCAGGAGTTTTACAAAATTCGCGAAGAAGTACTGCAGCAGTGGCCGACCGGCAAGGCCGTAGACCTTGAGGAAGCCATCGCTTACCACAAATCCCTGCCCGACAAGAAGGTGTTCTCCAAGAAGCTGATCGACGCAAAGAACCGCGGCGTGACGCTGATCCAGCCGCGCGCGGGCGTTGCGCTCATCAAAGATCAGATTGAGTTGCTCACCTACCTGCAGAACAAGGGTGAAGCGGATCTCCTGCCCACCACGATTGACAGCTACACCCGCCAGAACCGCTACGAAGAGGCGGAGACGGGCATCCGCGAATCCTTCAAGGAAGGCCGCTCCATGCTCAACGGCTTCCCGGCCGTCAACCACGGCGTTGCCGGCTGCCGCCAGCTGATCGACAGCCTCGACACGCCCATCCAGGTGCGCCACGGGACTCCGGATGCGCGTCTTCTCACTGAGATCGCCTACGCGGGCGGCTTCACGAGCTATGAAGGCGGCGGCATCTCCTACAACCTGCCGTATGCGAAAAACGTCCCCATGGAGCGCACCATCCGCGACTGGCAGTATGTGGATCGTCTGACCGGCCTCTATGAAGAAGCGGGCGTTTCCATCAACCGCGAGCCCTACGGCCCGCTCACCGGCACCCTCGTGCCTCCCTGCGTTTCCCATGCGGTCGCCATCATCGAAGCGCTGCTTGCGGCGGAGCAGGGCGTAAAGAACATCACCGTCGGCTACGGCCAGTGCGGCAACCTTGTACAGGACGTCGCAGCTATCCGCACGCTGGAAGAGCTTACGGACGAATACCTCGAAAAGAGCGGCCATGGCGACGTAATCGTCACCACCGTGTTCCACCAGTGGATGGGCGGCTTCCCGCAGGATGAAGCGAAGGCCTTCGGCGTCATCTCCTGGGGCAGCGCCACCGCCGCGCTCTCCAAGGCCACAAAGGTCATCGTCAAGACCCCGCATGAGGCCGCCGGCGTCCCCACCATGGAAGCAAACGCGCAGGGCCTGCGCTGCACCAAGCAGGTGATCAGCATGCTGGCCGACCAGACCTGCACCGCCGCGAACCTGGAGCAGGAAAAGGAAGTCATCCGCTGCGAAACGCGCGCCATCCTCGATAAGTGCTTCGAGCTTGGCAACGGCGACATCGCTGTGGGCGCCGTCCGCGCCGTGCAGGCTGGTGTGCTCGATATCCCGTTCGCACCCTCCCGCTTCAACGCGGGCAAGATGCTCCCTGCGCGCGACAACACCGGCGCGATCCGCATCCTTGAGCCCGGCAACATGCCGCTCACCAAGGACATGATGGATTTCAACCGCGGCATGATCGAGGAGCGCGCCAAGTACGAAAAGCGCAAGGCTTCCTTCCAGATGGTCATCGACGACATCTACGCCATCAGCAAGGGCCGCCTCGTCGGCAGGCCGCAGGGCATGCGCTAAGCGTTCCTTTTTCGGATTTCACTTCCGAAAAAGGTTTCCGGGAAGAAAACAAGGATTCTCACGCTGCCGGCGCACATGCCGCCGGCAGCGAATAAAGCTCATTATCAGATAGTTCAGAAAGGACGGTTTCACAATGAAGATCATTGATGTTGTTTGCTCCGCCGGCCGTACCGGCTTCTACTTTGACGATCAGCGCGCCATCAAGGCCGGTGCGGATCATGACGGGTTCACCTACGTCGGCGCCCCTGTGACCTCCGGCTTCTCCGCCGTGCGCCAGGCGGGCGAGTCCATCTCCGTGATGCTCGTGCTCGAAGACGGCCAAGTCGCCTACGGCGACTGCGCAGCCGTGCAGTACAGCGGTGCGGGCGGACGTGACCCTCTCTTCCTCGCGAAAGACTTCATCCCCGTGATCGAAAACAACATTAAGCCTAAGCTCGTCGGCCGCGAAGCGGACAGCTTCAAGAACCTTTCCGAGATGGTGGAAGCCATCACTGTGGACGGCAAGCGCCTGCACACCGCCATCCGCTACGGCGTGACCCAGGCCATCCTCGACGCCGTTGCCCGCGCCACCGGCCGCATGATGTGCGAAGTCGTGGCCGATGAATACGGCTGCACCGTGACCGATCAGCCGCTCAACATCTTCACCCAGTCCGGCGACGACCGTTACTCCAACGCAGACAAGATGATCATCAAGGGTGCACAGGTTCTGCCCCACGCGCTCATCAACAACGTCAAGACCAAGCTGGGCGAGCATGGCGAGCTCCTTGCCGAGTATGTCGGCTGGCTGCGCGACCGCGTTCTGAAGCTCCGCCAGGATGAAAGCTACACCCCCGTGTTCCACATCGACGTATACGGCACCATCGGCGCAGCATTCGGCAACGACAACTACAAGGGCATGGCGGATTATATCGCTGAGCTTGAGAAGATCGCAGCGCCCTTCCACCTCCGCATCGAAGGCCCCATGGATGTTGAGGATCGCGAAAAGCAGATGCTCGCGCTCAAGGCGCTCACTGCAGAGCTTGACGCCCGCGGCATCAACGTGGAGATCGTCGCGGACGAATGGTGCAACACCCTTGAGGACATCAAGTACTTCGCGGACAACAAGGCCGGCCACATGGTGCAGATCAAGACTCCGGACCTCGGCGGCATCAACAACACCGTAGAAGCCGTGCTGTACTGCAAGCGCCTTGGCATCGGCGCGTACCAGGGCGGCACCTGCAACGAGACCGACCGTTCCGCACAGGTCTGCGTGCAGTGCGCCATGGCGACCCGCCCGGATCAGATCCTCGCAAAGCCCGGCATGGGTGTTGATGAAGGCTACATGATCGTTTACAACGAGATGCAGCGCATCCTCGCACTGCGCAAGGCAAAGGCCGCGCGCAACTGATTTTGTCCCTTTCATTTGGGCTGTCCGGAGCTTCTTCCGGCAGCCCTTTTTCAGGTAAAGGCCCCCGTATTCCTGCACAACTTCATAACTGTCTCTTATGAGAACAGAGTTGTCGTTGACGGGTTTACAAGTACATATTATAATATATTTGTGTATTATTCGCCCTTGCACGCGCTGCGTAAGGGCGTTAAAAAGGAGAAACTTATGGCGCTGTTGTTTGATACCCATGTGCAAAAAATGAAATACAACGTGCTGCGCGAAGTCGCCAAGCTCGCTTATAACGACGAACTAACCAGCGCAAAGCTGATGGACGTTGCAAAAATCATCATCCCGGATGGCAAGCCCATGTTCCGCTGCTGTATTTACAAAGAACGCGCGATCATCAATGAGCGTGTCAGCATGGCGCTTGGCGGCGAAGAAGATGGCACGGTCATCGGCGTGCTCCCCATAGCATGCGATGAATGCCCGGTGGACGGAATCCAGGTCTCCGCGGCGTGCCGCGGCTGTTTGGCCCACCGCTGCAAGGATAACTGCCCCAAGGACGCCATCTCCATCGTGGATCACCATGCGGTGATCGACAAGGAAAAATGCGTGGAGTGCGGCCGCTGCATGTCAGTCTGCCCGTATTCCGCCATCGTCAAGCATACGCGCCCCTGCGTAAACGCCTGCAAGCCCAAGGCGATCCACATCGATCCCGAAACGCAGAAGGCCATCATCAACAAGGAAAAGTGCATCTCCTGCGGCGCCTGCGTCTATCAGTGCCCCTTCGGCGCGATCACCGACAAATCCAGCATCACGCAGGTCATCTCGCTGATCCGCAATTCGCATGAAAACACGGATTACCATGTATATGCCGTCGTCGCCCCTTCCATGGCCAGCCAGTATCCAAACGCCGTGCCGGAGCAGGTCGTTGCCGGCATCCGCAAGCTCGGCTTCCACGCCGTTGTTGAAGCTGCCTGGGGTGCGGACATGGTCGCCTGGCTTGAAGCGCAGGAGCTCGCGGAAAAGGGCTTCCTTACCTCCTCCTGCTGCCCGGCGTTCGTGAGCTACGTCGAAAAGAACTTCCCCACGCTTGCGCCGAACGTGTCCCACAACCTTTCGCCCATGGCGCAGATCGCCAAGTGGCTGCATGAGACCGACCCAAGCTGCCACGTGGTGTTCATCGGGCCCTGCATCGCGAAAAAGGCCGAAACGAAATACACCAAAACGAAGGAATTCGTGGATTACACGCTCACCTTTGAAGAAATGCAGGCCATGTTCTCCGCCCGCGGCATCGACGTCACCAAAATGGAAAAGGCGGAGCTTGACAACGCATCCTTCTTCGGGCGCATCTTTGCACGCTGCGGCGGCCTTGCCACCGCCGTGGAGCAGGCGCTGCGCGAGCAGGGCGTGACCGAAGAGCAATTCAAGCTCAAGGGCGTTTCCTGCAACGGCATCACCGAATGCCGCACGGCGCTTCTGAAGGCGCAGAAGGGCGTGCTTCAAGAGAACTTCATCGAAGGCATGGCATGCGAGGGCGGCTGCATCGGCGGCCCGGCCTGCCTGAGCCACAGCTCCAAAAATGCCGCGCAGGTGGATGCGTATGGCCGTTCCTCCATGGAGCAGACCATTTCGGATGCCATCAGCGTTTTGCGGCTGAATGAAACAGAAAACCACTAACAGGAGGTTCCCAGTATGACGACGATTTCCGTATGCATCGGCAGTGCATGCCACAAGCGCGGCTCCTATGCCATCCTCAACCGTTTCAAAGCGCTTGCCGCCGAGAAGGGCGTTTCCGACAAAGTCACCATTGCTCCGACATTCTGCCTTGGCGAATGCAAGAACGGCGTTTCTGTGAAGGTGGATGACAAGCTCTTCCTCGGCATGACCGAAGAAGCCGTCGAAAACGTATTCGACCAGTATGTCCTGCCCAAGCTGGGCTGAAGGAGGCAATGGCGATGGGCATCCTGCAATTTGAAAGCGTTAACTGCAAGGACTGCTGCAAATGCATCGGCGTTTGCCCGGTAAAATCCATCGAGGTGAAAAACCACCGCGCCATGGTCGTGGAGCGGGACTGCATCCTCTGCGGCAACTGCACAGTTGTCTGCCCGCAGAACACCAAGCACGACATAAACGACGTCGCGAACATCCGCGGGCTGATCCGGGAAGGGCGCAAAGTCGTTGCAAGCGTCGCCCCCTCCTATGCCGCATACTTCGGCAGCTGCGGCCTGCCTGCGTTCCGCGCCGCGCTGCAGAAGCTCGGTTTCGCGGATGTGCGCGAAACTGCGGAGGGCGCGTACCTCGTAAAAACGGAGTATGAAACCATTCTGCGCGAGAAGCGCATGAGTACCGTGATCTCCTCCTGCTGCGCTACGGTAAACGCTTATGTGCGCAAGCATTGCCCGGAGGCGATCCCCTTCCTTGCGCCTGTGCTCACTCCCATGCAGGCGCATGCCCGGCTCATCCATGCGGAGGATCCGGAGGCGGTAATCGTGTTCGTCGGCCCCTGCATCTCCAAGAAGGCGGAATGCCTGGAAGATGCTTCGGATCTCGCTTATGCCGTCACCTTTGGCGACCTTGCCGAGTGGATGCGCGACGTCAACGTGGAGATCGAGCCCGTTTCCGCTTCGGAGCGCCGCCTTTCCCGCTTCTTCCCCGTTGCGGGCGGCATCCTGAAAACCATGGAAAAAACCACGGATTACAGCTACATCGCCGTGGACGGCCCGGAGAACTGCATGCGTGCGCTGCATGACGCTGCCGCAGGGAAGCTCCCGAACTGCTTCATTGAAATGAACTTCTGCACAGGCTCCTGCGTGGGCGGCCCCGCCTTCCGCAAGCGCGAGCTTTCTCTCGCTGCCTCCACGCTCCGCGTTGCGCGGGACGCGGTCGAAAGCGATGCGGCAGAGCAAGGCGCCCCCGATTATGCGTTTGAAAAGCCCGGCAACCTCAGCGCCGTGTTCCGCGATGAACAGACCTGCTATGCCACGCCAACAGAAAAGCAAATCGCGGCGGTATTCAAAAAGATGGGCAAGGAAAGCCCGGCGGATGAGCTCAACTGCGGCATGTGCGGCTATCCCTCCTGCCGGGACAAGGCGATCGCCGTGCTCATGGGGCGCGCGGAGATCACCATGTGCATGCCATACATGAAAAAGCGTGCGGAATCCTTCTCGGACAAGATCCTGAGCATCACGCCGGATGCGATCCTCGCGGTGGATCTCGACCTTCGGGTGCAGCAGATCAACCAGGCTGCCTGCCAGATCTTCTCCGTTGAGCCGCAGGATATCCTCGGTCAGCCCGTGAGCCGCCTCATCGATGAGTTCGATTTTGTAGACCTCATCGCAAGCGGGAACACGCGCTCTGAAAAGTATTCTTTCCTCGCGGAATATAACCTTTACCTGAAGCAGTCGTTCTTCTATGATGCGGCAAGCGGCATCATCATCTGTATCATGAAGAACATCACGAAGGAAAAGCAGAAGCAGAACCAGCTCATGCGCCACAAGACACAGGTCGCCAGCCTCGCGGACGACATTGTGGAAAAGCAGCTGCGCATCGTGCATGAGATCGCCTCGCTCCTCGGCGAATCCGCCGCGGAAACGAAGCTCGCCATCTCGGAGCTCAAGGATGCCGTCATGATGGAAAGCGAGGAGCAATAAGCCCATGGAAAGCCTTTTCATCGAGAGCGGGCACGCAAGCGTCAACAAGCATGATGAATCGCTCTGCGGCGACTCCTATCACATCACAAAGGAAAACGGCAAGCTGACCGTCGTCCTTTCCGACGGGTTGGGGAGCGGCGTGAAAGCCAACATCCTTTCCACGCTGACTTCCACCATTCTTTCCACGCTGATGTCCCGCAAGCTCCCCGTGGATGAGTGCATCGAGACCGTTGCGTCCACGCTGCCCATGTGCAAGGAGCGCAAGCTTGCCTATTCCACCTTCACCATGCTGCAGGTGGAAAGCACGCAGGCCCGCCTGATCCAGTACGACAATCCGCGCGCAATCCTGCTGCGCAACGGCAAGAACGTGGATTACAGCACAACTGTCCGCTTCATCGGGGAAAAAGAGATTCACGAAAGCACGCTGTACCCGCAGGAAAACGATCTTCTCATCCTGATGACGGACGGCGTCACGAACGCCGGCATCGGCAAGGTGATGCCGGAGGGCTGGCCCCGCAAGGACGTGATCGAATGCCTGGAGCGTTGGTACACGCCGGATATTTCTCCGCAGCACCT
Organism: bacterium; assembly: GCA_022778545.1. GTDB lineage: Bacteria > Bacillota > Clostridia > Christensenellales > CAG-138 > UBA1685. The sequence goes on from JALFDW010000039.1 coordinate 58,659, forward strand.
TGCGGCAATGCTTGTGAACGCTGCGCTTTCCCTTTGCCTGGAGTCCCCGGATGACGACATTACTGCGCTTGTGTTCAAGGTGCGCCAGCGGAAGGCCGTGAACGTAATCATCGGGCCACCGGCCGACCCGAAGGACGATGAGCGCGTGCTTCGTCTCTTCTTCGCCAAGGAAGGCCTGCATGTGGTCTGCGGCGGCACAACGGCGCACACCGTGAGCCGGTATTTGAAAAAGCCCATCGTCCCCATTGCCGACAGCGGGACCGATACCGTCCCCGCGATTGCTTCCATCGAGGGCGTGGACCTTGTGACAGAGGGTGTGATCACGCTCCAGCAGGTTGCAGAGCTTGCGGAAAAATATGCTTCAAATAACCGCATCTCCCTTTCCATCAGTGAAAAGACGGATGGCGTGTCCCGGCTTGCTTCGCTCCTGTTCGAGCAGGCGACGGACATCACGATCTTCCAGGGGCAGGCCATGAACCAGGCGCATGAGGAACTGGACATCGGCTTTGATTCCAAGGAGATGCTCATCAAGCGGCTCACAAAGAGCCTGACCGAAATGGGCAAAACGTCAAGGTCAGCCGTTGCTGAATGGATGCCCTTTATGCATGACAAAAGCCTCCGATTCGTTCGGAGGCTTGTTCTTTGTTTTCCGCCTGTTCCACCGGTTCAGGCGTTTTTCCGCAGGGCGTCAAGCGCCATGCGCGCCGCACCCTCCGCAGCGGATGTTTCCAAAGGGAAGACCCGCAATTCCGGATACCGCGCTTTGAGCCGCGTCTTCACACCGCCCGCCACGCAGGCCATGTTTTTGAGCACGCCGCCGGAAAGAGCAATGCGCTCCGCTTTCAGACCAAGCTGCTCCAGCACCGCGGAAGCAAGCAGGCAAAGCTCTTCCACGGCCTTTTCGCATATGGCGCACGCGGCAACGTCGCCGCGCTCTACCGCTTCCGGCAGGAGAGCGGCATAAGCGGAGAGAGTTCCCCGCGCATCCCCCGGCGTATACAGCACGCGGATCAGTTCATCAATCTCATGAATTCCAGCCTGCGCAAACACAAGCTCCGTCAGCAGCGTTTGTTGGGCGCGGCCATCCTGCGCGCGCGCCACTGCGGAAAGAATATCCCTGCCGATGGCATACCCGCTGCCCTCATCGTCAATCTTATAGCCTCTTCCGCCCGCGCGCGCGGTCATACCCTCCGCATTCCGGCCAAAGCAGATGGAGCCCGTGCCGGAAATGAGCACGGCACCCGCCGCTGCGCCATGCGCCGCATAGAGGGCGGCAGCCTGATCGCCCACGAGCCTGTATGGGCCCTCATAGCCGCATGAACGGATCATCTGCTCCAATGCAGAATAAAACGCGGCATTGCTGACGCCGGCACAGCCGATGGAGAGCATACGGCAATCCCCGCTTTGCGCAAGCACCATCTCCACCACGCCGCGCATGCTTTCGGCAACTTCTTCCGCGGGCCTGCTGTTCCTGTTCAGCGAACCGAATAACCGCCTGCCGATGATGTTGCCCGAAAGATCCATCAGCACGCATTCCGTTTTCGTTCCGCCGCCGTCAACACCCGCAACAAATTCCATGTTAACCCTTCCGTTCCGCCGCGGTGCACAAAAGCTCCAAAGCCCGGTCTACGCGCATGTCCGAACGCACAAGCGCGTCCTCCGCCGCAGCTTCGCTCACGCCGGCCGTTTCGCACAGGATGCGCACCGCGCGGCCGCGCAGCTTTTCGTTCGTTGCCGCAAGGCTCGTCATCACGCCGCCCTTTGCATAGCCAAGGCGCACCATCGTCGCCGTGGAGATCATGTTGAGGACGAGTTTCTGCGCCGTGCCGCTCTTCATGCGCGTGGAGCCCGCGATGACTTCCGGCCCTACGATGGGCGCAATGCACACATCCACACATGCGCCAAGCCGCGTGCCCGCGTTGTTTACGATCGCCGCAGTGGCAGCGCCAAGGGCCTTTGCCCGCGTCACCGCGCCGATTACAAAGCGCGCGGAACCGCTCGCGCTGATGCCGATCACAAGGTCATCTTCCCCGATGCCAAGCTCATCCATCAGTGCAGCACCCGCCTCGGGATCGTCCTCCGCGCCCTCCACGGCGCTGCGCAGCGCAACATCTCCCCCGGCGATGAATCCCTGCACCAGTTTGGGCGAGACGCCGAAAGTCGGCGGACATTCGCTTGCATCCAGCACGCCAAGCCGGCCGGATGTGCCCGCGCCGACATAGATCACGCGGCCGTTGTGGGCAAGCGCGTTCACGGCAAGCTCCACCGTTTCCGCAATGCGCGGAAGTTCCGCCTCCACCGCAAGGGGCACCAGCCTGTCCTCCTCGTTCATCAGGCGCAGCAGGGCAGGCGTATCGTTCGGGTCGATCGCCCCCGTGCGCGGGTTCTTTGTTTCTGTCGTCAGCATGTCGTCAATCCGGTATTCCGTCGCCGTCCATATCCACGAACTGCGGCACATCGCCGGGTTCATGGTCGCAGCCGTCATGGTTCATGCCTGCGCCTGCCATGCCGTAGATTTCCTTGCCGGCAAGCCCCTTCTGCGTGCGCTCGCGCTCCACGATGTTGGAAAGGAAGCGGCGCACCTTTTCCGGATGCTTGATGCTTTGCAGCTCCACCGTGTGGTGGCTCTGATCCGCGCTGAAGAGCGTGATCGTGCCCACGCCGAAGAGCTTTTGCCCAAGCGTGCGCACCATTTTAATATCAAGAATGCGGTAAAGCAGGATCTCGTCCGTCTCCGTGCGGAAGAAGCCTCTGCGCAGGATGAAGCGGTCGTTCGTGACCTCATATACCGTAAAGCTCAGCGGCATGCCGAGGATTCGTTTTCTATCGTGCCACAGCACCGGATCATTTTCGGCTTCGATCGCCTGGTTTGTTTTTTTCTTTGCCATATGCGCCTGCTCTCCTTCGTGTTTCATTTTTTGTTGTGTCTGATTATTTTATTGTATCATATGCCGCCGCTGAATTCCACCGCGGCGCACGCATCCTTCTCAGGATCAAAATCGATCCCGGCACGGCGCGCCTGCACGTGCTGAAACCGACGTTCAATGCGGTAGATCCTTCCATCCTTGCGGAAGTTTGCGCCCGTCTGCCGGAAGCGGAACGCGATCCCTGCCGCCACGCATTGGGCGCGCAGCGCAAGAATCCATTCGTAATCGCAGAGGCGCGCCGCACTGCCCGATTCCCCGCCCACGACCACCTGCTCCGCCCACGGCCCAAGGTACGGCGCAAGCGTAATTTCCTCAAGCAGCGGTTCACAGGCAATGAATTTATGCCGGATGGGCGCTTCCCGAAAGACCGGGATTCGCCGATCCGCCATGGCCTGGTTTTCTACCGTGCAGCCGACGACAACGTTCGGATAGCCGTCCTCCCAGTCCGGCGGAACACATGCAGAAAGGCGCTCGATGCGCTTTGTGATAAACAGGAACATGAGGTCGCTCCGCTCACGCATCATCGCCCATGCCTCCGGCCGCCACGCGTCCGCATCCTCAAGAAGAAAATCCGACGTGAAGCAGGTGTATACCATCGTGCCGGGCGCAAGCTTATATGCCCCGCCGCGCGCACGGCGCAGAGGCAGGGAAAAGTCGCCCGTTTTTCTTACGATGGAAGCATCCCGTTCATGCCGCGCATCCATGCGGTATACATAGCAGTTCAGGCAGCCCGGGGAAAGCTTGTGGCAGCCATGCCAGGGGTTCCATCCGGCTTCCAGCGTGTTTTCACCCTTCATTTCCGGTTTACCATATATCGGTTTATTATCCTGTTATTCCCTTTATTTTTCAGCAAAATCCGCGTTATTCGCGCGGACCGATCCCGAGCGCGTCCATCTCGCGCTGCATGCCATGGATCACAAGCTCCATCACGTCCGTAAGCTCCATCTGAAGCATGGCGCAGCCCTGCTCGATGACCTCGCGGCTGCATTTTGCGGCAAATTTCTTATCCTTGAACTTCTTTTTGAGGCTCTTTACTTCGAGGTCGGAAATGCCCGTGGGGCGCATCAGCGACGCGGCCTGCACGATGCCCGTCAGCTCGTCCACGGTGAAAAGGCTCTTTTCCAATTCCGTCAGCGGCTCAACATCACAGCAAAGGCCATAGCCGTGGGCAAGAATCGCGCGAATGTCCGCTTCGTCCACCCCTTCCGGCTCAAGCAGCTCGCGCGTGTGCTGCAAATGCTCCTCCGGATACTTTTCATAATCCACATCGTGCAGATATCCCACCGCTTCCCAGTGCGCGCGGTCCGCGCCAAAATGTTCCGCCATTGCGCCCATCGCGGCGGACACCGCAAGGGCGTGGGTCAACAGATGCGGCTCCTGAACATGCTTTGCAAGGATCGTCTTCGCCTGCTCCATCGTAAGCTTTGCCATCTTTTGTTCCTCGTTTCTCCAACGTATTTTATTTTGTTATTATACTTCGGAATCCGCCGCCGCTCAACCATCTCCCGGCATCTTTACGGCTTTGCATGCGCCGTCCGTCGCCGCGATCAGTTCGGAAACCGTCACAAAGCGGAACCCTTTTGCAACAAGCGCAGGGATGATCGCGTCCATCGCCTCGGCCGTGGAGGCTTGCTGATCGTGCATGAGGATGACGCAGCCATCCTCCGCCTCCCGGACAACAGCTTGTGCAAGCTCCGCCGCGTTGCGCGGCTTCCAATCGTTGGTGTCGACCGTCCAGAGCACGAGCGGATACGGCACATTTTTCCGAACGGCCGTATTGTAAAACCCGTAAGGCGGCCGCACGATCGCAGCAGGATGTCCCAGCACGCGTTCAAACTCCGCATTCGTTTTGCTGATCTCCTCCGCGCACTGCGCCGCAGAAAGGCGCGTCAGGTCCGCATGGGTGAACGTGTGGTTCCCGATCTCGCAGCCGAGCGCTTCCATGCGCAGGAGCACCTCCTCCCGCCCCTCCACGCGGCTGCCAAGCACAAAGAACGTGGCACAGACGCCATGCTTTTCCAGCACATCCAGAATGTGTGTAGTGACCTTCGGGTATGGTCCATCATCAAACGTGAGCGCAAGCAACGGCCCGTTTTCGTTCACGGCAGCAGCGGGCAGTGCCCCGCCCCCACTGCTGCCGCGATTGGTCAAAAGGAACAGAAACAGCGAAGCAAGGCAGAGCATTGCGGCTGCCGCCCGGCGGTTTTTTTGCGCATTTTGCGCGTTTTTCCTCATAATTTCCATGTTTCATGTTTATGCGGCCGCAAAACGCGCTATGCGGCGATTGCAGTACTGCTGGAGCTGTGCTATGATTGCGTTAAGAAAGTGAGATGTATTTGTATGTGGATCGCATATGCGTTCGCCTCGGCATTCTTCGCGGGTGTCACTTCCATCCTTGCAAAATGCGGCATACGCAAAACGGATTCCGATGTCGCAACCGCCATCCGCACCATCGTAGTGCTGCTTTTTTCCTGGGTGATGGTGTTTCTCGTCGGCTCGCAGACAACGCTCCCTGCGCTGACCGGGAAAACCGTGCTTTTCCTCGTGCTCTCCGGCCTTGCCACAGGCGCCTCCTGGCTTTGCTATTTCAGGGCACTCCAGCTTGGCGATGTAAACAAGGTCGTCCCGGTGGACAAGTCCTCCACCGTGCTGACCATCCTGCTTGCGTTTCTTCTGCTGCATGAAGGGATCACCTGGCCAAAGGCAATAGGCGTCGTAGCTATTGCCGTGGGAACCTGGCTCATGATCCAGAAAAAGGAAAACGCGGAGCAGAAAACCGAAAAGAAGGGCTGGTTCCTTTACGCCGCGCTTTCCGCCATCTTCGCAAGCCTCACGGCGATCCTCGGCAAGCTCGGCATTGCAGAGGTGGAATCCAACCTCGGCACGGCGCTGCGCACCGGCGTTGTGCTCCTCATGGCGTGGGTCGTCGTATTCGCAAAGGGGAAGGGCAGCTCCCTCCGGGAAGTTCCCCGGAACGAGCTTGGTTTCATCTGCCTTTCCGGCATCGCAACGGGCGCTTCCTGGCTTTGCTATTACAAAGCGCTGCAGGACGGGCTTGCAAGCATTGTCGTGCCCATCGACAAGCTGAGCATCCTCGTTACGATCGCGTTCTCCTATTTTGCGCTGCATGAACGGCTCTCCAAAAAAGCCGCGCTGGGACTTCTCTTCATCGTTGCGGGCACGCTCGCGATGCTGATTCAGGTATAAATGCTGATTAAAGTATAATGGCAAGAAAGATAATGCGGCGCACAAAACGCGGAGGCGGTTCCTTCCTGCTCTGCCTCCTGCTGAATCTGTTCCTGAACTTTGAATGGTCCATCCCCGCATGGATCCTTTTGGTGCTCCACTTCATCTTCGGCCTTTCCCTCTGGTATTTTTACGGAGGGCTTGCGCTTTGGCTCATCGCTACGCTCGTGAGCACCCTCATTTTTTCCTGCATCGCCGGTGCGGAAGCTCCGCGGCCGCCGCAGGAAAATAAAAACCCTTATTCTCCGAAAAACGAGCTGCTTTTCCCGAACAAGCAGCGCCAAGGCCAACCGGACCCCCCTCATGACGAAGCAAAGTAAGGCGCACAGCCGGTCAGCTTTCTGCTTTTGAGGAGCAATACAACGACCCTTTATCCATTATGGAGGCAGGCTCTTGTCCTGCTTCTTTTTTATTAGGGAGCATTTTCCATCTGGCTCACATGTCAATTTTAAAGCAAATACTTTATTATTCTGCGATATCATCCGTTATTTGCTCGTTTTTTGTGCTGTTTTGCTTTACTCCCCTGTGTTTATCCATTATAATGAAAGCATCAATCTATCACGGAGGAAAAGCCATGTATCGAAGATCATCTATGCTGGCCTTGCTGCTTGCACTGCTTTTGGTGTTTTCAGCATGCGCAGCGACCCCGGCCGCTCCGGAAACACCCGCCGTTTCGCCGGATACCTCAACACCGGCTCCCACGCCCGAACCGGAAGTGGAGGACGAAGGCCATATGCTCTATGAAGAAGTGCCTTCAAAATACCAGTATGGCGTTTATGTGAACATGAACACCGCAACCGGCGATGTGCTGACCGATTATTCCGTAGCGCTCAACAATTTTGCTGACCGTGATGCCTATGTCTTCTATTCTGAGCTCGGATTGGTTCATGTGCAGGAGACGCTCTCCGCGCTCGATGCGGCAGGGCTTGAAGCGCTCTCCGCTGAAGGCAAGGCGCTGAAGATCCGCACCAATGACGGTTTCCACCCGCTGAGCGCAGAGCTCGTCAGCCTGGAAGGGCACGCCTTCAACCCGGAAGAAAAGGACGTGTTCTATTATATCTACGCTGCCTATGCGGGCAATGAAGGCATTGAAGTTGAAAAGGCTGCCCGCTTCCTCACTCCGAAAGATGGCCCGGAAGCACTTGCGCAGTACAGCGCTTCCGAAATTGGAGCGATCGTCCCCGCGGGCGGCGCGACTTCGATGTTCGCAGAATCCTCCAGCTACTCCCCCGGTTATGTGGATGCGCTGGTTCAGGGCGCACGCGAAGCCGGCGTTGAAACGCCCCGCGTTGCGGTGATTGAGACCACCGTGGGCACGGAAGATGAGATGTACAACGACATGTTCCTGCCGGATGGGGACTATGCCTCCTTTTCCGACACGCTGCGCGCCCGCGGCATGGAACCGGTCTACATCCCGCTCGGCATCGACAACTACCAGCATGTGCAGAACACGAAATACTTTGCCGACCTGATCCGCAGCTGCCACATCGTGTTCTTTACGGGCGGCGACCAGGCTTATTATGGCCTTGCGCTCGCCAACCCGAACGGCACGCTCTCCCTCGTTGCGGAAGCGATCGTGGACGTCCTTGAAAACGGCGGCACGCTGGGCGGAAGCAGCGCAGGCGCAGCCGCAATGTCCGGCATGGTGCTCACAAACGGCGCGAGCGGCTCCTATCAGCCGCTGTACTGGAACCAGGCCGAGACTGTTGACGTCTGCTCCTATACCTCCGAAACGGTAGCCGACAACGATACCGTAAACGAAGGCAACAACATGGTCTATAAGAGCATCGGCTTTGTTGCGCCCGTGCTCGGCCAGGATATCCTTCTTGACACCCACGTGGACGCACGCGGCCGCATCGGAAGGTTGATCGCCGGCCTGCGGGACACGAACCCCACGGGCCTTGCCATCGGCATTGACGAGACCGCAGGCATCCGCATCGACGGCAGCACAAAGACCGGCACCGCATTCGGTTCGAGCGGCGTGTATATCATCGATGCTGCAAACGCCGTTTGGGGCGAAGCCGGAACGGAAGGCGCTTTCAGCGTGACAGGGCTCGTCCTCCATTACCTGACTGTGGGCGACCGCTACGATTTCTCCACCGGCACGGTCATCCCCGCGGAGGGCAAAACCGAGATCGTTCCGACGGGCGAACCGTACATCACCGAGGATCTTTTCGGCACGGATGAAACCGGCACGACGATCCTCTCCTTCGCGCACAGCGCCGCGCAAAGCGTTTCCGCGGAAGTCGCAAATACCATGACGCAGCCCTTCCTTTCCGGAAATCTGTACACCTTCACGTTCGAGAAGACCGCCGACACGAAGTGCTATGCTTCCACCGAGCTCTTCCCGAACCCGAAGTATTTCGGCAGCTTCCTGCAGACCACCGTAGCCGGGCTCCAGGTCACCATCGCAAACGGTCCGAGCAAGTTTGACCCCAACGCAGGCGGCGATTTCGCACCGCTGTCCGCCGCTGGCGAGGACAACGGCTATGCCGTGGGCATCACCTTCTCCGGCCCGATCAGCATCGGCTATGAGGGCAACAACAAGTACTTCCTCGACTGCGAAGAGCCGGACAACATCCCCGATGATTACGTTGCTGTGTTCGATGCAAGCGGTGCGCCCAAGGCGCAGGACCGCGTCTATACCTTCCGCGTAGACAATGAGAACACATTGCGCATCGTGCTCGATGAGGATGTTTACTTTGCCGAAGGCGATACCATTCTGGTCAAGACGGGCATCACGAGCCTCTACGGCACGCAGCTTGCCGAGGAAGCCACATTCCGCCTTGTGAACGGCCAGTGGGTCATGGAGTAAGCGGCTTTTCAAAAAGCATAAACATCAAAGATGGGGCGCGCCGAAAGGCGCGCCCCATATGTTTTAGTGTTTTCCTTAGAACTTGAAGTTCTTGATGATGTCCACGATCTCCGCGCCAACACGCTTCTGCGCTTCCGCAGTCTGCGCACCGATGTGCGGCGTGCAGGAGACGGTCGGGAAGTTGAGCAGTTCGCTGTTCTTCGGCGGCTCCTCGGCGAACACGTCAAGGCCCGCGCCGCGCAGCTTGCCGGACTTGAGCGCCGCAAGCAGAGCAGCCTCGTCCACGTTGTTGCCGCGGGAGGTGTTGATGAGCACCGCGCCATCCTTCATCTTGGCGATAGTCTCCTCGTTGATGAGGGGCTTGCCGTCGATGCTCGGCGTGTGGAGGGAGATGAAGTCGGAATTGGCGAGCAGTTCATCCATTTCAACGTACTTCATGTTCTCGTTCTCCAGCCCTTCCACCTTGAAGATGTCGTAAGCGAGCACCTTCATGCCAAGTGCCTGCGCCTTCTGGCCGAGCGCCTGGCCGATGCGGCCATAGCCGATGACGCCAAGGGTGCGGCCGGAAAGCTCGATGCCCTTGTACGCCTTCTTCTCCCACTTGCCTTCGCGCATGGTGTGGCCGGCAGCGGAGATGTAGCGCGCCACGGAGAACATGTGCGCAAGAGCAAGCTCCGCCACGGTGTTGCTGGACGCGCGGGGCGTGTTGCGCACGGCGATACCGTTCTCCTCGGCGTATTTCACGTCGATATTGTCCACGCCGACGCCGCCGCGGATGACGAGCTTCAGCCTGCCCGTTTCCTTCGCCGCATCGATGATCGGTACGCGCACCTTGGTGGCGCTGCGCACGACGAGCACATCGTACTGTTTGACCTGCTCCGCCAGCTCAGCGGGCTCATAGAACTGTTCGACGACCTCGTGGCCTTCCGCCTGAAGCGCCGCGATCGCGGATTTGTCCATTCCGTCGGATGCAAGAATACGCATGGTCTTCCTCCTGATTTCTGTCGTTTTACTTGTTCTCTGCTTCGAACTTCTTCATGAAGTTCACAAGGCATTCTACGCCTTCATAAGGCATGCAGTTGTAGATGGAAGCACGGAGGCCGCCCGTGGAACGGTGGGCCTTGAGGTTCGTCATGCCGGCCGCGACGCTCTCCTTCACGAACTTCGCGTCAAGCTCCTCGTTCGGCGTGTTGAAGCGGACGTTCATGATGGAACGGCTTTCCTTGGAAATACCTGCGGTGTAGAAATCAGTGGAGTCAAGATAGTCATACAGCAGCGCAGCCTTTTTGACGTTGCGGCGCTCCATCTCCTCCAGGCCGCCGATGGAAAGCAGCCAGTCCATCACGAGCTTGCAGATGTAGATCGACCAGCACGGCGGCGTGTTGTGCATGGACTTTGCTTCCGCATTGATGGTGTAATCGCACATCGTGGGGCAGATCGGGTTCACGTTGTGCAGAAGGTCCTCGCGAATGATGACGATCGTAAGGCCTGCGGGCGCAACGTTCTTCTGCGCGCCGGCATAGATCATGGCGAATTTGGAAACATCGATCGGCCGGGAGAGGATGCAGGAGGAAAGGTCCGCCACGAGCGGCACATCCCCCGTATCCGGGATATAATCCCAGCAGGAGCCGTAGATGGTGTTGTTGAAGCAGATGTGGACATAGTCCGCATCCGGGCTCAGGTTGAGTTCTTCCTGACGCGGGATGCGGCAGAAGTTTTCGCTCTTGCCCGTCCATGCGATGTTGACTTCACCGTATTTCTCGGCTTCCTTCGCAGCCTTGCCGGAGAAGTTGCCGGTCACGACATAGTCAGCCTTGTGGTTCTTGTTCATGAGGTTGAGCGGGATCGCGGCAAACTGCAGCGTTGCGCCGCCCTGCATGAAGATGACCTTGTAGTTGTCCGGGATATCCATGACCTTGCGCAGCTGCGCTTCGGCCTGCACGATGATATTATCAAACACTTTGGAGCGGTGGCTCATTTCCATGACAGACATGCCGCTGCCTTCAAAGTTGACGAGATTGTCCCGCGCGCTTTCGAGCACTTCCAGAGGAAGCATGGACGGGCCGGCAGAGAAATTGTAGATCCTGTTGTAAAGCATTACGAATTCTCCTGTTCTTTCAGCTGTTATTTTTTTGATGCGGCGATGTGCTGGCAAAGGCTTGCGCATCCTCCCATCTATAACCAATTATACCTTGTCTCCGCAAGGAAAAGCAATCCCTAAGGAAGGAAATTCTATGAAAAATGGTAACGAATTAACATTATATTAACTCCCGAATTAGCTATGGACAGATCGGGCATCATAATGTATAATCAAATTGTATATACATAGTTTATATTCACTTTAATTATAAATCAGCAGGAGGTAGACTCATGGACAGGCTCGTAGAACAATACTCTGAAATCGGACCGCTGCAAACCGTTCTGGTACACAGGCCGGATGTTGAAATCGCGCAGATCATGCCGGACTTTTTCGATGAGATGCTGCTGGACGACATGCCTCATGTGCCTCTCGCACAGGCCGACCATGACGTTTTTGCGGAAACGATGCGCAGGAACGGCGCAAATGTGCTTTATCTGAGCGACCTGTTCTGCGAATCGATTGCGGAAAAATCGGTGCGCTATGCCTACATCGAAGACTATATCGCCGCAAGCGGCATCAAGGGTGAAACGGTGAAGCAGGCCGTGCGGGAGTACCTTCAGCCGCTCGAGCCGCTTGCGCTCTTCCGCGCTGTTTCCCGCGGGATCGTCCGGCGCGACCTTGCGTTTTTCAAGCCGACTCCCATCCCCCTTCTGATGAAAGACCCTTACCCGTTCGTGGTCGACCCCATGCCCAACATGTATTTCACGCGCGATGTGGCCATCAGCATCGGCACGGGACTTCTCATCAGCACCATGAGCATGCATTCCCGCGAGCGTGAAACGCTGTTCATACGCTATATCCACGATCATCACCCGCTCTTCCAGGCCCAGGATATCCCGCTTTGGTCGGATGCATCGCTCGGTTATGGCATCGAGGGCGGCGACGTGCTCGTGCTCTCCGACAAGGTGCTTGCCATCGGCTGCGGTGAGCGCACGAGCATCGCGGCGGTGGAATGCCTCGCAAACCGCCTGTTTGCCCATGGCTACGAGCGCATCCTCATATTCAACAACCCGCGTTCCCGCACATTCATGCACCTCGACGTGCTCTGCACCATGGTGGATCGGGACACGTTCCTGACGCATCCCTGCGTCTACGAAAAACAGTTTGACGTTTATGAGCTGACCGGCAGCCCGAACCACCTGAACCTTTCCCTCACCACCGACCCGGTGAACAAGATTTTTGCCCGTGCGCTTGGCCTCCCCGCCGTGCGTTTCATCGAGATGGGCGGCGGCGACCCGATCATTGCCGCACGGGAGCACTGGAACATGGGCAGCAACTCACTCACGCTCTCCCCAGGCCACATCATCACCTATGACCGCAACGAGGTCACCAACGACCTGCTCATGCGCGCCGGTATCAAGGTGGAAACCGTCCCGGGCGGCGAACTTTGCCGCGGCCGCGGCGGCCCGCGCTGCATGTCCATGCCGCTCAAGCGGGAAAAGCTTTAAGCTGCGCTTTCGGGCAGCAAAAATCAGAACGCATACGCTCTCCAAAGCTTACAGGTAAGCAAAAGGACGCATTTTTCCATGCGTCCTTTTTCAGTTATTGAAGCACTGAATCTTCCACTTATTCGGCAGTCTTAGCCCATCTTGCTCTTGATGTCCGCCAAACGCTCCAAAGCGGTGAGCAGCGTCTCATCCTTCTTGGCGAAATGCACGCGCACGATATCGTTTACATCCTCCATGAAGAAAGAGGTTCCGGGCACGCAGGCTACGCCAACCTTGCAGGCCATCTCCTCGCAGAATTCCACATCCGTCTGCCCCTTCTTAAGGAACGGGCCGATGTTTGCAAGCACAAAATACGCGCCCTGCGGGTCCGTGTACGGGATGCCGATGGAATCAAGGCCCTTCGTGAAAAGCTCCTTCATGTGCGCATAATGGGCGCCGAATTCCGCATAGTAGCTGTCCGGCATGTCAAGGCCGGCGATAGCGGCTTCCATGAGCACGGAAGGCGCGCCCACGGTGTTGAAATCATGGAACTGCTTGATGCGGTCCATCAGGTGCTTGGGCGCGATGGCATAGCCCAACCTCCATCCCGTGATGGAATAGGTCTTGGAGAGTGAGCTGCAGGAAATCGTCCGCTCCCACATGCCGGGCAGGCTGTTCATGTAAATATGGCGGTGGGGCGCATAAACGATGTGCTCATACACCTCATCCATAATAACATAAACGTCATACCGGATTGCCAGATCCGCAATGAGCTTGAGTTCCGCTTCGGTAAACACCTTGCCGCTCGGGTTGGAGGGGTTGCAGATGAGGATAGCTTTGGGATGCTGCTTAAAAGCGTCCTCCAGCACGTTGGGGTCAAAGTGGAACGTGGGCGGCACCAACGGCACGAAGATGGGCTCACAGTCCGCCATGATGGCCTGCGCCCGGTAGTTCTCAAAATAAGGGGAGAACATCACGATCTTATCCCCGGGGTTCGTCAGGGCGAATATGGTATCCACCATAGCCTCGGTGGAACCGATCGTGACCACAATCTCCGTCTCCGGATCCAGGGTACGCCCCATGAAACGGCCACACTTGCGGGCCAGAGCCTGCCGGAAGTTCGGCGCGCCCATGGTGATGGGGTACTGATGCGGCCCCAGAGCGCTGATCTCATCCAAACGGTCGGTCAGAGCTTTGGGCGGGTCAAAATCCGGGAAGCCCTGCGCCAGGTTGATGGCTCCGCACTCGATGGAAATGCGGGTCATCCGCCGGATGACGGAATCGGTGAACATTTGTGTTTTTCTGCTGACTTCTTGCACGGTATATCCTTCTTTCAAACAAATTTATCTGAATTCCTTCTGTTTGGAACGCATGGGTTTAATGGATGCCCAGCTCTTCCCCGGTGGCGGGAGAAATACCGTTTTCATTCAGCACGGCAATGAACTTGTCCATATCCGTCACACGGAAGATCATATACGCTTTTCCATTTCCCTGCCCAAACACGGAATACATATACTCCACATCGATGCCCGCCTCGGAGATCAAATGCAGCACTTTGGCCAATCCGCCGGGCTGATCGGGAACGCCGACAGCGACCACCGGCGTCATGGAAAGGATGACGCCCTGGCCGAGCAGGATGGAAGCCGCAGTTTCCGGCTGGTCAACGATCAGCCGCAAAACGCCGTAATCGGTGGTTTCCGCAATGTTCAGCGCGCGCAGGTTAATGTGGCGCTCCGAGAGGATGCCTGTGATCTCTGCCAACTGGCCCGCCCGGTTTTCCAGAAACACGGATATCTGATGAATTGTCATTGTGGTTTCCTCCTTAAATCTTTCGCTTATCGATCAGGCGGACAGCCTTTCCTTCGCTGCGCGCAATGGACTTCGGAGCCACAAGGCGCACTTTGGCGTAAATACCAAGCATGGCCTTCAGCGCGTTGACCAGCTGCTTCTCCTGCTCCGCCACATGGCTCAGCTGATCGGAGAACATCTCCGGCGTCATCTCCACCTGAATCTCCAGCGTATCGGAATTGTTGACCCGATCCACGATGATCTGGTAATTCGCGGCATAGCCCTGCTCCAGAAGCACGGTCTCGATCTGGGAGGGGAACACGTTGACGCCTTTGATGATGAGCATATCGTCGCTGCGGCCCATGGGCTTGGACATTCTCACATGGGTGCGGCCGCAGGAACAGGGTTTGCGGCTCAGCACGCAGATATCGCGCGTGCGGTAGCGCAGCAACGGGAACGCTTCTTTCGTGATGGAAGTGAACACCAGCTCGCCTTTTTCGCCTTCGGGCAGCACTTCGCCGGTGTTGGGATCGATGATCTCCGCGATGAAGTGATCCTCGTTGATGTGCATGCCGTTCTGCTCGGAGCATTCAAAGCTCACGCCGGGGCCGCTGATCTCCGTGAGGCCATAGATGTCGTAGGCTTTGATGCCGAGCCCTTTCTCGATCTCATGGCGCATTTCCTCGCTCCAGGCCTCTGCGCCAAAGATGCCGGCGCGCAGCTTGAGCTTGTCCCGGATGCCGCGCTCCGCCGCGGATTCAGCCAGGTATGCCGCATAGGAAGGCGTGCAGCAAAGGATCGTGGAACCAAGGTCCACCATGAACTGGAGCTGCCGCTCCGTATTGCCGGAGGACATGGGCAGGGTCAGGCAACCCACCCTGTGGCTGCCGCCGTTGAGGCCAGGGCCGCCGGTGAAAAGGCCGTAGCCGTAGCTGACGTGGCAAACATCCTCGTTCGTGCCGCCCGTTGCAACGATGGCGCGCGCGCAGCAATCCTCCCAAAGATCCAGGTCATGCTGGGTATAGAAGGCGATAACGCGCTTTCCCGTGGTGCCGGAGGTGGACTGGACGCGCACGCAGTCCTTCAGCGGGCGGGCCAGCAGGCCATAGGGATACGCCTCGCGCAGGTCGTCCTTCGTGAGGAAGGGGAGCTTGTGCAGGTCCTCTACACCCTTGATGTCCTTGGGCGTAAGGCCTTTCTCCTCCATCTTTTTGCGGTAGTATGGCACGTTGTCCCACACGTTCTGCACCTGGTTCACCAGGCGTTCGTTCTGCCAGGCGAGGATCTGCTCCCTGCTGGCACACTCGATCTCGGGTTGATAATAGCGTTCCATGGTGTTCCTTTCTTATGGCAAAAATAAATGTTTCGTAATAACGCCCTTTGCGCGGCTCAGGAATCGCGGCCCAGGGCAAAGGCCTTCTGGTTCAGCGCAAGGAATTTGGGCGGCACGCTCGCTTCAATGGCCTGCATCCATTCCGCTTCGGTGAAGTCGGCAGATTTGGAAAGCCTGCCCAGAAGGACCAGGTTCACCGCTTTGGAGGAACCCGCCTGCTCCGCCAGGGAGAGTGCGTCAAACGCATCCACGTCAATGCCCTTTTCCCGCATCTTATCCTCCAGCCCGTCCGGATAAGAAGCCGCACCGGTGATCACGGGCATGGGGTTGATGCGCTGGGTGTTGGTGATGATCTTGCCGCCGGGCTTGAGATACTCCGTCCAACGGGCAGCCTCCAACAGTTCAAAGGAGAGGATATAGTCCGCTTCCCCTTTATCGATGATAGGAGAATATACCTTTTCCCCATAGCGCACATATGTCACAACGGAGCCTCCGCGCTGGCTCATGCCATGCACCTCGGACACCTTGATGTCATAGCCCCTGCCCAGCAGAAGCCGGCCCAACAGCTTGCTGGCAAGCAGGGAACCCTGGCCGCCAACGCCTACGATCATGATGTTCCTGGTTTCCATTTTCAGGCCTCCTCCCCGGCGCAAAGTGCGCCGAATTTGCAAAGCTCGGAGCAAACGCCACAGCCTGTGCAAAGGGTCGCATCGATCCGCGCCTTGCCTCCTTCCATGCTGATGGCCGGGCAGCCGATCTTCATGCACATTTTGCAGCTCTTGCAGGCCGTAGCATCCACCTTGAGCGGCGCTTTATGCTTCACATATTTCAGCAGCGCGCAGGGACGCCGGGAGATGATGACGGAAGGCTCGTCCGCCTCCGTTTCCTCCCGGATGGCCGTTTCACACGCCGCAAGGTCGTAAGGATCGATCACGCGGACGCGCCGGATGCCGACGGCATGGCACAGCGCCTCAAGATCCACCTTGGAAGCAGGATCACCCTTAAGGTTATAGCCCGTGGTGGGGTTCTGCTGATGGCCCGTCATCCCGGTGATGGAGTTATCCAAAATGATGATGGTGCTGTTTGAGTTGTTATACGCCACGTTCACAAGGCCCGTCATGCCCGAATGCATAAACGTGGAATCGCCGATGACGGCCACAGTCTTTCTCCCTTCGGAACCGCCCGCCTTGCTGAAGCCATGAAGCCCCGGGATAGAGGCGCCCATGCAGACCACCGCGTCAATAGCATTGAGCGGAGCCACCGCACCGAGCGTGTAGCAGCCGATATCGCCGATGACGGTGTATTTCCCCTTGGCCAGCGTGTAGAACAGGCCTCTGTGGGGGCAGCCGGCGCACATGACCGGCGGGCGCGGCGGAATGGATACGTCAAGCGCCGTACCTTTATGCGCTTCGAGGCCCAGTTTTTCCGCCACGATGTTCTGGGAAAGCTCCCCGAGGGGGGAGAAACGCGTCTTGCCTTCCGGGACAAGCCCCAGGTTCCGGCAATGATCCTCAATGAAGCCGTCCAGCTCCTCCACAACGACGAGCTGCGATACGGAGGCGGCAAAATCGCGGATGAGCTTCTCCGGCATCGGCCAGGCCATGCCCAGCTTCAGCACCGGGAAACGGTCGCCGCAGGCTTCTTTTACATATTGATAGCTGGTGCTGTGGGTAATGATGCCGATGGAATGATCCTCCCCTGCTTCAACCCGGTTGCAGGGAGCGGTTTCCGCATATTCGGCCAGCGCCGCAAGGCGCGCTTCCACGATCGGGTGGCGCAGCTTCGCATTGCCCGGCATCATGATATACTTCTTCGGGTCCTTTTCATAAGGCCTGGGAGCCGGCTCCTGCCGTTCCCCGGTCTCTACAGCGCTTTGGGAATGGGCCACCCGGGTGCACATCTTGAGCAGCACGGGCGTGTCAAACCGCTCGGAAAGCTCATAGGCCAGTTTGGTAAATTCGAGCGCCTCGGCGCTGTCCGCAGGCTCGAGCATCGGGAGCTTCGCCGCCTTGGCATAATGGCGGGAATCCTGCTCGTTTTGGGAGCTGTGCATGCCGGCGTCATCCGCCACGCCGATGATCATCCCGGCGTTGATGCCGGTATAAGAGATGGTGAACAACGGGTCAGCGGCAACGTTGAGCCCCACGTGCTTCATGCCGCAAAAGCTCCGCTTGCCGGCTAAAGCAGCGCCGAAGGCCGTTTCCATGCCAACCTTTTCGTTGGGCGCCCACTCGGCATAAATCTCCGGATACTTGGCTGCAGCTTCGCTGATCTCCGTGCTGGGCGTACCAGGGTAGCTGGAAAGAACCGAGCAGCCTGCCTCATACAGGCCCCTGGCAACCGCTTCGTTGCCAAGCATAAGTGTTTTCATAGGTTCATTCCTCCTGTCAGTTAGTTTGTTCGCCGATGGAATCCTTCACAGAGACGGTAACCTGCCTGTTGTAGCAGGAAAAGACCTTCTCTACCCGCTCACTGGCGGGCGCTTTCGTAATAAGGCTGACCACCGGGACGATGACGAGCCCCGCAATCATGCAGAACGCACCGCAGTTGATGGGGGACTGGAGCAGGGCGGGGAAGCTGGCGCGGGCAAAGATGTTGGCCAGCATCACCACGGTGGAGAAAAGGAAGCTCACGGCGCAGGCAGCCTTGGTGGTCCGCTTCCAGTACAGACCGTACAGGAAGGGCGCCAGGAACGCTCCCGCCAGCGCGCCCCAGGACACGCCCATAAGCTGAGCGATGAAGGTGACGCTGGACTTGTACTGGATGAGTGCCAGCACCACGGAAATCACGATGAATACCACGACGAGGCTCCGCATCCACCGTACCTGCCGTTTCTCGTCCATGTTCTTTATCATATTATCCTTAATAAAGTCCAAGGTCAAGGTCGAACTGGAAGCCAGAACGAGGGAGGACAGCGTCGACATGGAAGCCGAAAGCACCAGGATCACCACCACGGCGATGAGGAGGGTGGGCAGGCCCGAAAGCATGGTGGGGATCACGGAATCATAACCGCCCGCAGCGATGTCGATCTTGTCGCTGAAAAGCCGGCCGAAGCCGCCGAGGAAGTAGCACCCGCCAGCCACGATGACGGCAAAAATGGTGGAGATGATCATCCCCTTGTTGATGGCGGATTCACTCTTGATGGCATAGAATTTCTGCACCATCTGCGGCAGGCCCCATGTGCCGAGGCTCGTCAGCAGGACGACGCCCAGCAGCCCCACAGGGTCAGGACCGAAGAAGGAAGCAAACACGCCGGGAGCGGAGGACACCGTCTCATCGCTGACCTGCGCGAGGTTTTGGAGCGCCTGCAGGAAACCGCCCTGGCCTTTCAACACCGCCAAGATGACAGCGGAAATGCCGAAAATCATGATGATGCCCTGAATGAAGTCGTTGATCGCAGTAGCCATGTAACCGCCGGCGATGACATAGATGCCGGTAAGCACCGCCATGACGATGACGCAGACGGAATAGTCGATATCAAAGGCCATGGCAAAGAGGCGGCTCAGGCCGTTATACAGCGAAGCCGTATACGGGATAAGGAAAATAAAGATGATGACGGAAGCGCAGAGCTTCAGCGCCTTGCTTCCAAAGCGTTTGCCGAAAAACTCCGGCATGGTGGCACTGTCCAGATGCTGCGTCATAACCCTGGTGCGGCGGCCCAGCACAGCCCAGGCCAGCAGGGAGCCCAAAAAGGCGTTGCCCAGGCCCGCCCAGGTGGCGGCGATGCCGTATTTCCAGCCGAACTGCCCTGCATAGCCCACAAAGACCACCGCGGAGAAGTAGCTGGTGCCGTAGGCAAACGCAGTAAGCCACGGGCCAACGCTGCGCCCGCCCAGAACGAAGCCGTTCACGTCGGTGGCATGGCGGCGGCAGTAGAGGCCGATGCCCACCATAACACCGAAGAAGACGATCAGCATCGCCAGCTTGATGATCAGGTCAGTCATAATGATTTTTCCTCCATAATTCTTAAATATTTAAATTCAATTATGAATTATCGCTTTTATGCTCAGTTGCTGATCTGAGCTTCCACAAGCCTGCCATGGCAGTATTTCTGCCGCAGAACGGGCTTTTCGATCTTGCCGGTGGGGTTGCGCGGCACCTTATCGAAGATGACCTTCCGGGGGCGCTTGTACCGGGGCAGCTCCTTGCAGAACTCGTTGATCTCCTCCTCGGTGCAGGTGAGGACCTCCTTGAGTTCGATGATGGCCGCAGCGATCTCGCCAAGGCGCGGGTCGGGCAGGCCGATAACGGCCACATCCTTGATCTTGTCGAACTTGCGCAGGAAATCCTCGATCTGCACCGGATACAGGTTCTCGCCTCCGGAAATGACCACGTCCTTCTTGCGGTCCACGAGGTAGATGAAGCCGTCTTCATCCATCCGCGCCATGTCGCCTGTATAAAGCCAGCCATCCTTCAGGATCTCCGCAGTAGCCTCCGGATTTTTGTAGTAGCAGAGCATCACGCCGGGGCCGCGGACGGTCAGCTCGCCGATGTCGCCCTCGCGCACCTCACAGCCATTCTCATCCACGATTTTTGCTTCCCACTGGTAACCGGCTTTGCCGATCGCTCCCACCTTGTGGATATTCTCCACGCCCAAATGGACGCAGCCGGGGCCGATGGATTCGCTGAGGCCATAGTTGGTGTCGTACTGATGGTGCGGAAAGATCTTCATCCACCGGTGGATCAGGCTCGGGGGCACCGGCTGGGCGCCGATGTGCATCAGCCGCCACTGATCCAGGAGGTAATTGTTGAGGTCCACCTTGCCTGCCTCAATGGCATCGAGCAGATCCTGGCACCAGGGAACAAGCAGCCACACGATGGTGCAGCGTTCCTCGGTGATAGCCCTGAGGATCCACTCCGGCTTCACGCCCCGCAGCAGAACGGCCTTGCTCCCGGAAAGGAGGGAGCCGAACCAGTGCATCTTGGCGCCGGTGTGGTACAGCGGCGGGATGCACAGGAACACATCCTCACGGGTCTGCCCATGGTGATGCTGCTCCGTCTCGCAGGAGGAGAACAGGGCGCGGTGATTGTGCAGGATCGCCTTCGGGAAGCCGGTGGTGCCGGAGGAAAAATAGATCGCGGCATAGTCCGTCTCCGCAAGCGCCACCGGCGGCGCGCTGGAGGAACAGAAGCTCATAAGCCGCATGCAGTCCTCCGTATAGCTCGGGCCGTCCGTGCCCACGAAGAACATCATGCGCACCGAGGGCAGATCGCCGGCGATGACATCCATCCGGCTCACGAATTCCGGCCCGAACACCAGTACTTCCACATCCGCGAGCTCCAGGCAGTATTTGATCTCATCGCTGGAATAGCGGAAATTCATCGGCACGGCGATGCAGCCGGCCTTCAGGATTCCAAAGTAAATAGGCAGCCACTCAAGGCAGTTCATCATCAAAATGCCCACTTTTGTCTCCCGCTGCACGCCGCGGCTCAGCAGCAGGTTGGCGAAACGGTTGGCTCGGCGGTCAAAATCCGCCCAGGTCATCTCCCGGCGGTAGGGCGCGTTGGGCTGCGCGCTTTCGATGAGCTGCGCTTCACGCCAGGTAACAGCTCTGTCCCGTTCTTCGGACGGGTTGATCTCAACGAGGCTGACCTCACCCCCGTAGAGCCGGGCATTTCTTTCCAACAATTCCGTGATTACCATTGTTTTCTCCTTCTCCTTTTCCTGTACGCGGATAAAAAAAGTCCTCTGCAAAATGCAGAGGACGAGTTGACCCGTGGTACCACCTCAATTTGCTGCCAAAAGCAGCCTCAGCAGGATACTGACATATCCCCGCGCTGTAACGGGCGCTCCCGTCATTGCCTACTTCACAGTTCAGCATGCCGCTCCGAAAGGTATTCAGCGAAAGCGCGTCCACTGCCTCGCACCACCCGGCAGCTCTCTTGGGATGCTTTCTCCCGCCTACTTGGTTTCTTCAACGCATTTGAATAATTTCGTACATATTACCACCCTGTTTCCGCCGGTGTCAACCTTTTTCTTTTATAATTGAGCAAGTTTTGCGGAAGGCCGTCCTTTGCCTCCCGGTGCCGGATCCGGCCATTCCATGATACCGGTTTTCTCCACAGAAATACACCAAGTTTTGGTTTCTATTTTGAGCCTGTGCGCAACCTGAAGTAGCAGACTGAGGCTGCCTGCCCTATACTTCCGCCTTCACCTGTTCTAGCCCGATGAGCGACGCCATGCGGTAATACGCCTTGGCTGTTTCTTCCACATGGACGGCCATGCGGAACGCATCGTCCACATCCCGGGGCGAAACGGCGATCATACCATGCCGTTCCAGTACAGCGGCAAGACCGCTCTCTCCCAGCGTTTTCACGATGCTTTCCGCAAGCGCCTCCGTGCCCGGCGGCGCATACGGCGCAAGCGGGCAGCGCCCGCCGTAAAGCAGCGCCTCCGTTGTAACGGGCAGGATCTCCCGGCCAAGCGCGGCAAACACCGTAGCATACGGCGCATGCGTGTGGCAGATGCCGGAAACATCCGGCCGGGCCCGGTAGACCGCCAGGTGAAACGCCGCCTCGGAGGTCGGTTCCACGCCTGCCGGCGCATCGAGCACCTGCCCCGCAAGGTCCATCAGCACGATCTCACGCCAGGTTTTTGCCACGCGGTCGGAATCATGCGGCGTCATGGCGACAATGCCTGCCGCCCGGTCGATCATGCTGCAGTTTCCCGTTCCGCCCGTGCAAAGCCCGGCTGCTTTTGCCGCGCGCGCCGCGAGAAGCACAGCCTCTCGCATGGTTTTGTGGAGATCCACGCCTCGTTCTCCCTTCGGCACAATTCTTAATAAAACAGGGTAGCCACGTCGTAAAGGTCTTTGCCGACCTTCTTGCGTTCCGTTACCGCGCGGTCAAGGTCCGCCACGGCGATCTCCGTACCGCGCAGGGAAACCATGTTGCCGTATTCCCCGCTCACCACAAGGTCGCCCGCCTTCACGCCCATACGCGTGCCAAGCATGCGGTCGAATGCGCTCGGCGCGCCGCCGCGCTGCAGATGTCCGAGCACCACGGAACGCGCTTCAAAATGCGCCCGGCGCTTATCCAGCGTTTCATCACTGCGGATGGCCTTTTCAATGCGGTCCGCCAAGTGGCGCGCAAGCTCGCGGTGCAGCAGCAGGACGTTGCCGAACATATCGCGCTCAAGATCCTCCACCTTCTCGCCCGTAAACTCAAACCCTTCCGCCACGGCGATGATGGTATAGCGCTCACCGCGCAGATACCGGTCGCGCACCAGCTTATAAATCTCGTCAAAGGACATCGGGAATTCCGGGATCAGCACCAGGTGCGCATTGGCTGCAACGCCTGCCTGCAGGGTGATCCATCCCGTATGCCTGCCCATGCACTCCACAACGAAGCAGCGCTCGTGGGATTCCGCCGTGGTGTGCAGGCGGTCGATCTCCTCCATGGCGATGTTGGAGGCCGTATCAAAGCCGAACGTCCAGTCTGTGCAGGAAAGGTCGTTATCGATTGTTTTCGGCACGCCGATCATGTTCATGCCGAGCTTACGCAGCGTGTTCGCCACGCCGAGGGTATCGTCCCCGCCGACGGCAACAAGCCCTTCGAGCCCCAGCCGCTCCATCGCGCTGCGCACGATCTCCGGGCCGTTCTCAAACTTCATCACATTGGTGCGGGAGCTGCCAAGGATGGTGCCGCCCAAAGTCTGGATGCCTTCCACATCCGCGCGGGTCAGCCAGCGGCCTTCCTCTTCCAACACGCCGCGCCAGCCGGCATAAAAGCCAAATACTTCGATGCCCTCCTGCAGGCAACGCGCAACAACGCCGCGGATCACCGCGTTCAGGCCGGGGCAGTCTCCGCCGCCCGTAAGGATTCCGATTTTTCTCATAGGGTTTCTCCTTCGCAATATTTTATAAAACAAAACTCGTGTTTTACATTCTCTTTGGCTTATTCGATGATTCCCCGCTCGCACAGCGCCCGGAGCACAGCTGCGCCGATCGTTTCCACAGACAGGAGGCCGTCCTCCGCCATGCAGGGGATCACGGCAATATCGTTGTACCGCGCGGCATAGGCCAGGTACTGCGCCATCGCACGGGATTGAATGTCATGGGAGGATTCGTAAACATCGCGCCCTGTACCAACATAATCCCGGTAGCCCTTTTTGCCCACGTTTGCTTCAGCCGCCGCAGGCGCGACGGAAAAAACAAGGTTTACATCCGGCCTTGGCAGCCCCAAATGGTTATATTCCAGATCGAACACCCAGTCCGCAATGTCCGGCTTGCCAAGGTCGATATCCCGGATGCTTTGATAGACCGCGTTGGAGAGCACATAGCGGTTGAGGATGAGGATATCCGCCGCACCGTCCCGATAATCGCGGAAGCTTTCCATGCGGTCGAGCGCAAACCAGAGCGCCATGCTCTTGCCGTCCACCTCGTCCGCCCGGGTGCCCTCCGCGCCGGAAAGCAGCTTGCCGATCTCCCGCCCGAAAAAGCTCTCATATGCCGGGAAGTCACGCGTTTCGACCGTATAGCCGCGCGCAAGCAGCGCGTCGCGCAGCAGGCGATACTGCACGCCCTTGCCGCTGCCGTCGATTCCTTCGATTGCGATGATCCTGGTTTTTTTCATTCAAATATGCACCTTTTTTAGGAATGATAATATCGTACCACAAAATCCGCACATGCAAAATTCATTTTTTCTTATCGGAACGAATTTCGCCATTGACAAACAATATTATACAAAATATAATATTGTCCAGGAAAGGAGTGATGCGCATTGACGTTTCAATTGGGTTCCGCCCTGCTCGATGCCTGTGTGCTCGCCGTCCTCAGCCGGACGGACGCTTACGGCTACATGCTCACACAGAGCGTCAAGGAAGTGGTGGAGATCAGCGAATCCACGCTCTACCCCGTTTTGCGGCGCCTGCAAAAAGAAGGCTGGCTCACGACCTACGATCAGCCCTGCTCCGGCAGGCTCAGGCGGTATTATGCCATCACCGATACCGGGCGCACGGCACTCGCGCATTACCGCACGGAATGGGATATTTACAAAAAACAGGTTGAAAGCATGTTGTTTGGAGGATACAATGAAGAATAACAGAATACCGTTTAACCGGCGGCAGGAAAGCCGCAGCCCCGAATTGACGCATGATGAGGCAAAGTTCCGCTCAGAAAACCCGGCATATATTGCACTACTCTATTATGACTATGCCCAGGCGCTCAGGAGGTGGAACTGATGACGCGAACAGAATTTATGCGCGCCCTGACCCGCGCCCTGTATGCGTTCCCGCTTGCAGGCGGGAAGTACCTCCCCGAAGCGGAGTGCGCTTCCGCGCTGCGCTACTATGAAGAATATCTGGATGATGCAGGCATCGCGCCGGAAGATCCCGTGCCCGCCGAGCTCAACGACCCGGAAGCTCTCGCGCGGGAGATCATCGCCGAAGCGTGCGAGGATGCGCCGAAAGCCTCTGCCGCTGCTGCCGCACCGGCGGATCCATCCGCATGGCCGGAATTCCGTTCCGTGCAGATCGACGTTGTCAACGCCGCCGTGACGTTCCTTGCCGGCAGCAGCTACCATGTGCAGATCGAGTATCCGGACGATGCGCCTGTGCCAAACGTGGAGATGCGCGGGCAGACGCTCTGCATCGAAGACCAGAAGCGGCCGCAGAGATTCCGCCTTTTCTCCTTCCGCAGCTGGAAGGGCGGGCAGATCCGCATCACGGTTCCTGCCGAAAAAGCCGTTTCCTTCGAGTCGTTCCACATCGAGACCGTCAACGGCGCCATCACGCTGCCTGCGCTCGCAGTCGAAGATGTGCATTGTGAGACCGTCAACGGCGGGATCACCCTCACCGGCCTGACCGCGGACCGCCTGCACTGCGAGACCGTCAACGGCGGGATCAGCCTTGCTTCCTGCTATGCGCATCAGCGCATGCACTGCGAAAGCGTGAACGGCGGCGTAGCGTTCGATGGCGAACTGCGCGGCAAAACGCATGCCGAGACCGTGAACGGCAGCATCCGCATTGCCACGGCGCTGCCCATTACCGCCTATGACCTCGATCTTCGGACCGTTTCCGGCGGCGTATATCTCGATGGTGAAAAGCACCGCAAGGAAGTACGCATTTCGAACAGCGCGGAAAACTCCGTGCGGGCCGAAACGGTGAACGGCGCCATCAAGCTTGAATTCTGCAAATAATCAATCTCACGGGAGGATTTCCGTTTTATGGAACGGCAGCCCCTTTGGACGCGCAATTTCACGATCCTGACCTTAGGCACGGTCATCTCGATGCTCGGCAACGCCATCTCCGGCTTTGCCCTGAGCCTCCTGATCCTTGATTACACGGGTTCCACACTGCTTTATGCCATTTTCATGGTGGTATACAATCTGCCCAAGATCATCATGCCCTCCATCGCAGGGCCATACCTGGATCGTTTTTCCCGCACGAAGGTCATCTGGAGCCTGGATTATCTCTCGGCAGGGCTATACCTCATCATATTCTTCCTGCTGCAGGGCGGGGTGTTCAATTACGCGCTGCTGCTCTTCCTCTGCATCATCATCGGCACGATCGACAGCGTATACCTTGTGGCCTACGACAGCCTCTACCCCATGCTCATCAGCGAAGGAAACTATGCAAAGGCTTATTCCATCTCCAGCATGATTTACCCGCTTTCGGCGCTGATGGTGCCTGTCGCCTCCTGGTGCTATGAACATGTTGGCCTCACGCCGCTGTTCCTGTTCAACGCGGCCACGTTTGCGATCGCCGCCACGTTTGAAACGCAGATCCGCCTGAAGGAGACGCAGGTTTCTTCCACCCAGGAACGGTATTCCCTTTCCCGCTACAGGGATGATTTCAAGCAGGGCATCTCGTATCTCAAGCAGGAAAAGGGTCTTCTTGTCATCACGGCGTATTTCGTGGTTTCCACGATGGTGGGCAACGGCGTCAGCACGCTGATCCTCCCCTACTTCAAATCCCAGGAAAGCCTCGGCGTAATGACCTACACCTGGGTAATGGGCTGCTCCGTGTTTGGCCGGCTCGTAGGCGGCATCGTACATTACCGGTTCCGCTACCCCACGGCAAAGAAGTTTGCCATTGCGTTTTTCGTTTACATCATGTCCGCGCTGATCGACGCAAGCTATCTGTTTACGCCGGTGCTGCTCATGATGCTCCTGCAGTTCATCAGCGGCCTTATCTGCGTCACGAGTTTCAACATCCGCATCTCCTCCACGCAGAACTATGTGCCCAACGAAATGCGCGGCCGCTTCAACGGCACCTTCCAGATGCTGACCACCGCCGGCGCGATCTTCGGCCAGCTGCTTGCGGGTGCCCTTGGCGACATCCTGCCCATCCGGCCTATCGTGGTCGTGATGAATGCAGTTTCCATCACGGCGGCGATCCTCATCATGTACCGCGGGCGCAACCATGTAAAGCCCATCTACAATGTGGACATCTGAGTTTTATATTTAAGTTTATAGTTAAGACAGATAAAGGCCATACGCTGAAAAAGCGCATGGCCTTTATTTCTGCTGTTTTATTGCTTGTTTATAACTCCATCTGCCGCAGCGCGCTCTTCTCCCGCTGATGCGTATAAATCACCTCGATCAGGACGCCAGCCGTGATGATGAGAAAGCCGATGAAGCCGATCGTATCCGGGTACTGGTGCAAAAAGATCGCAACCCACAACGGGCCGAGCACCATCTCAAGCGGCGTGATCATCGACGCGCGCGTACCGCTGATCCTCCGCAGGCACAGGTTATAGCAAACATAACCGCCGCCAAACTGGAACACGCCGAGGATCAGGAGGATGACCCACTCGGAAGCGTTCAGCGTCAGGAGCGCGCCGAGCTTGCCCTGCACAGCGCAGAGGGTAAGGAGCACCGCCGCCATAAAAATGTTGTTCAGGCTCACGATGCCAAGCGGGTTCCCGCCGCCCACGTTCTGCATGGAGAACGTCAGGAGCGCAAACCAGACGCCCGATGAAAGGGCGATGACATTCCCGAGGAACGTCACCTCGCCCGAGCGGGAGCACATGGAGACCACCACACCCACCATCAGCACACCAAGCGGGATCAGGCGGTTTCTCGAAACCGCCTCACCTTTCAGCCAGGCGATCAGGTAAAGCCAGACGGGAGCGGTGTACTGCATACCCACGGCGATGGCTGCGCTGGTCTTTTGCAGCGCAATCACGATGAACAGGCTTTGCAGCGTAAAGAACACCATCATCGCAAGCATCGGCCAGCCCCACTTGATCTTTTTCGGCCGGAGAAAGGGCAGGAGCACCACGCCTGCGATCAACGCACGCATGCCTGCCACAAGCGTTGCATCCATGGAAAGGCTCTTGATGAGCGGCGCATTGGTGCTCCAGAGCAAAGCCGCCATCAGCGCAAGCAGCATTCCCTCCGTTTGGCTATTCCGCTTCTTCTGCATCATTTCCATCGTTTCCTCCAAGGATCCGTTTGAGTTTATGCATGGCGCTCTGCGGAAGCTGCGCGCGGATGCGTGTGCCCTCCGCCTCGTGCTCCTCCGAAAGGATGCGGCCCTCCGCACGGATGATCGCCACAGCCTCGTATTTATCATAGGGGATCAGCAGCTCCGCCGTGGTGCGCCCCGCGCCGAGCATGTGCTCCGCGCGCGCAAGCAGCGCTTCGATCCCTTCGCCCGTTGCCGCGGAGATCAGAGCCGCCTCCCCCTTTGCCGCGGGCCGTTCCGAAAGCTTGTCTATTTTGTTGTACACGTTGATGCGCGGCGTTTCGGCTGCGCCAAGGCTTGCGATCACATCCTCCACGACCGCCATCTGGCTGTCGTAATAGGGGCTTGCCACGTCCACCACATGCAGGATCAGGTCCGCAAGCGCAACTTCATCGAGCGTTGACTTGAATGCCTCCACAAGGTCGTGCGGGAGCTTGTTGATGAAGCCGACCGTGTCGGATACGAGCGCCTGTGTACCGCCCGGGAGCGTCACCTGCCGCACCACCGGGTCCAGCGTCGCAAACAGCTTGTCCTCCGCAAGGACGCCCGCATCGGAAACGGCGTTAAGGAGCGTGGATTTGCCCGCATTGGTGTACCCCACGAGCGCAATGAGCGGCAGCGGGTTTTTCTCCCGCCTGTCCCGCCGGAGAGAGCGCTGCTTTTCAACATCTTTCAGCTCCTCACCCAGCTCGTAAATGCGGCGGCGGATGCGCCGTTTGTCCACCTCGAGCTTTTTTTCGCCCGGGCCGCGCGTGCCGATGCCGCCGCCCTGCTGCGAAAGCGCCACACCCTGCCCGGCAAGGCGCGTCATGCCGTATTTCAGCTGCGCAAGTTCCACCTGGAGCTTGCCTTCGCGCGATTGCGCACGCTGTGCGAAAATATCGAGGATCAGCGCCGTGCGGTCGATCACGCGCACGCCGAGCGTGGTTTCAAGGTTGCGCTGCTGCATGGGGGAAAGCTCGTCATCGAAAATGAACAGGTCGGCTTCCAGCTCGCTGCCAAGGAGCGCAAGCTCTTCCGCTTTGCCGCTGCCGATGTAGGTGGCGTTGTCCACGGGCCGCCTGCGCTGCTGCTCCCGCGCAACGACGTTTGCGCCCGCCGTCTTTGCAAGCTCGGCCAGCTCCGCCAGCGTGTCATATCCCTCCGAATTTTCGATGCCGACGAGGATCGCCCGCTCCGGCCGCGCTTCGGCCGTCTCCTTCGTGCTGCTTCTCAGCCGGTCGTCCGCAATGCGGATCTCCTCCATCAGCTGGCGCTGCGGCAGGCGATATGGCCGGAGTGGCCCTGCGATGAGCACCTCCCGCTCTTCCTCCTGCATCTCGCCCAGGAATGCCGCATAAAAGCTCGTCGCCTCGCCCGCCTCGTTCACGCCGAGCGCGGCCATCGCGTCAAGCCGCATGCTGCGCAGCGTCCCGAGATCCACGCCGGAAAGCCTGCCGTCCCCGCTGGGATGGGTATGCAGGCAGCGCACGCCGCAGAGCCTGTCCGCATTGCGCACAAGGCGCATGTTGGGCATGTTGACCTTGCCGGAATCGCCGATGGAAACATCCTCCACCGTACCGTCCCTGCCGATGTAAACGGAGATTTCCCGCCGGATGAGGCCGGTCAGCGCAGAAAGCTCACCCACAAGCTCGTGCGAAGCGAACTCGCCGGCCGCCATCTTTATGTCGTATACCGCCGCGATGCGTTCAAGCACCGTCGCGCGGATGCCTTCGATGTTGCCGTTCACCTGTTTTTTCATGCGTTCACCTCGTTTTCCTGCTGTATTCCTGCTGTATTTTATCCTGCTGTATTTTATCATAGAAGCCTGCATTTGGACAGATGCCCGCGCGCAATAAATTCCGCCGTATCCTGCCGCACATGGGGCGCAAGCGCAAGGAGCATGATGAGGTTCGGGATGGCCATGAACGAATTGAACGCTTCGCCCAGCCGCCACACCGGTGCGATCTCCATCACCGCGCCCACAAGGGCACAGATCAGGAACAGGATGCGGTACGCCCGCACCCCTTTCACGCCCAGCAGGAACTCCGCCGCGCGCACGCCGTAGAGCGACCAGCCAAGCATGGAGGAAAACGCGAACAGCGCCACACAGACCGCGAGGAACACGCCCGCTTCGCGCCTCGGCACGACCGTTGCAAGCGCATCGAGCGCGATCGCCATGCCGGAAGCATCCGCATTTCCGTATGGAATATGGATACCCGAAACAAGCACCATCAATGCGGTCAGCGTGCAGATGAGGATCGTATCCACAAACACCTCAAAGATGCCCATCATCGCCTGCTCCACGGGGTCGTCACACCGGGCGGAGGCATACGCCATGGGTGCCGCCCCGATGCCCGCCTCGTTGGAAAACACACCCCGCGTCATGCCGACGCGGAGCGCGCGAGAGAGTGTGAACCCCACGGCGCCTCCCACAGCCGGCCGGACCCCAAACGCGCCGGAGAAGATCATCCGAAAAACCTCCGGCAGGCGCTCCGAAAAGCGGAGGATCACCCAAACGGTTGCCCCGATATAGAGTGCGCTCATCAATGGAACCACATACGCGCTTGCGCGGCAGACGCGTTTTGCCCCGCCAAGGAGCACTGCACCAAGCGCCGCTGCAGTAACCGCTCCCGTGACGAGTGCAAGCAGGCGCGTATCCGCCGCAGGCGATACCGTTCCGGCGGCCTCCGCAACGGCAGAAGCGATGGTATTCACCTGCACCATGTTGCCGCAGCCGAGCGAAGCAAGCAGCGTGAACGCTGCAAACAGTGCCGCAAGCGGCGCAGCCCCCTTCCCCATGCCGAGGAGGATGCAGTACATCGTGCCGCCCACAGGCGCGCCATCCGCACCGCGTTTACGGTATCGCATGGCAAGAAGCACCTCCGCATACTTCGTCGCCATGCCGATCACGCCGCTGACCCACATCCAGAAGATCGCGCCCGCGCCGCCAATGGCGATGGCGGAAGCCACCCCCGCGATGTTTCCCGTGCCGACGGAACCGCCGAGCGCGGCGGAAAGCGCCTCAAAGGGGCTGATCTCACCTTTCCCGCCGCCTTTTTTCGGGCGGAACAGGTGCAAAAGCCCCCGGCATACGGTGCGAACGCGCAGCGGGAGCAGCCGCGTTAAAAACAGCATGTAAGCGCCCATAGCGATGAGCAGCAGCGCCACGGCCAGGTTCAAGGTTTCATCCAACATAAAAGCACCCCCGCTGTGTTTTATGCGGGGGTGCGTCGCTTCATGCGGATTACTTCAGTTTGATTCCATAAATGCGCTGGCCGCGTGTGCCGACGACGATCATGTTGTCATATGCTGCGGGCGAAGCTTCGATGTTGCTTTCGATGTTGATCGTATCAAGCACCGTGCCGGTTTTCCCATCGAGCAGATAGACATTGCCCTTGCGGTTGCACTGCACAAGATAGCCGTTGCCCGCCGCGTCATAGAGCATCACCGGGGAGCTCCAGGCATAGTTGCCCATATCGTACTCCCAGACCGTATCGCCCGTTTGAGTATCAAGCGCATAAATCACGCCACGGTCGTCCCCGCCGTAGCTTGCGACGGTCGTAAAGAGCATGCCTTCCACGTTCCCCTTGCCGAGTACGGCACTCGACATGATGCCGCCCGTCACGTTCTTGGTGGTATACACTTTGAACTCCCTCTGCCAGACGATCTCACCGCTCGTCGCATCGATCTTGAAGAACGCAACGGGGCCGTAGCCGTTGCTGTCCGCCTTGTTATCGAGCGTGGAACCGACATAAAGGTAGGCGCGGCTGTTTGCGATGTCCTCCTCAAAGGCGGCGGTGGCGTTCGTATCATCCCAGATATCCTGCACCCAAACGGTCTCCATGGTGTTGACGTTCACGCAGTGCATAAGCCCCGCGTTCTCGGTCAGGAACAGGTATTCCCGCCAGCCCACCGCGCTGCCTTCATAGCCGACCCAGTAATCGTTCTCGCCGGTGCGCGTTGCGCCATAACGGTATTTTACGGGGCGGGAGGGATTCATCGTGAGCGTACCCGCCGCTTCATCGTATTGCGTGTTCAGCTTCACACGGTAAAGCAGGCCGTTTTCGCCCGGGTAGAGCAGCACATCGCTTTCGGCGCACACGAGGGCGGAGCTGTCGTAAGCGTGCCAGGAACGGTCGGCAAAGCTGTCCGGCTTGTTGCCGAAGGAGAAGAGCACCTTGCCCGTCACAAGGCTCACGGCCATCGCGCGGGATTCTTTCCCGGCTTCTCGGTAATGGTCGCCGGAACCTAGGTAGAGCACCGGAATGCCGCGCGGATCGAGCGAACCCGCACCCTTGAACGGCACGCCGATGTTGATGGGATCGCGCGTTTTTTCACCGGTTTCAAGATCGAGGAAATAGATCTTGCCATCCATCGTGGCATAGATGACCTCCACGAGCCCCGCCTTGTTCTTTGCGGAATCGTACAGGTTCATGATCTTTTTGGTGGATTCCGGCCATTGTATAATAATGGGCTGGCCGGACCATCCGCTGCCCGTCCACGTGCCGGAATAGCTTCCGCCTTCGCCCTTGCCAAGGCTGCCCGTACCCTGATACCATACGGCCTCAAGCTTCTTTTCCACAACGTTTTCCGCCGTGCCGTAATACGGGTTCTCGCGGTAATTCGTGCCGCGGAAGGTCACCACGCCAGGGAGTTGCGCATAATCCGCGCCGCTGCCGAAATAGACTTTATCCCCTTCCGCAGCTGCGTACTGTTCCACCTGCGCGCCATCCACTTCAATTTCGGAATGGAAGCCCCATTTTGCGCCGGTCGTATCCACCGTGTCCGTCGCCACGCTCGCCGGGTCCGGGATCGGCGTCGGCGTGGGCTCAGGCGTAGGCGACGGCGTCGGCTCCTGCTCGGGCAGGGACGCTTCGCCACCGGGTGTCGTTGCGGGTTGATCCGCAGCCGGTTCGGCCGAATTTGCCGGGGACTGCTCCGGAACGGAAACGCCTCCGCTCGTGAGGGAAGAGAGCGCAAGGATGCCCATCAGTATGGCTATAATAAGCAGGATCAGGATGATCAGGAATTTCGGAGTGATTCTTCTGCGCCTTCTGCGGCGGCGTGTAGCCATGGAAAATACCTCTTTTTATAAATCGATGATGCCTGTATTATACCTGTTTTGGGCGGTTGAAACAAGATGGGAAGGGGGAGCTATCCCCCTTCCCGGTACGACCCATCCGCTTTCTCATCATTCCAAGGAGAGCAATAAAGCGGCTCCGTTCTTATGCGTTTCACTCAGTTTTCATGTTTCCGTTCTCTCAGCGCCCGAAGCACTCTTTCCGGCGTAAAAGGCAAAGTGCGGAGATGTATACCTGCCGCTTGATAAACCGCGTCGGCAATTGCGGGAGCAACCGTATGCACTGATGCTTCTCCAATGGATTTTGCTCCATAAGGGCCGGAAGGTTCTTCGCTTTCCACAAACTCCACCTGAATGCAATCTGGCGGCACATCTTCCCGGCAGGGGATCTTATACTGCATAAAGGAATCCGTTTCCAGCCTGCCAGTCTCAGAACGGTGGACCTCTTCAAAGAGCGCCATGCCGATCCCCATCATGATACCGCCCTCTGCCTGCACCCTCGCAAGCGCCGGGTTGATCACCTTGCCGCAATCCGCAACGGAAACAAAGCGCAGCAGCTTGATCTTCCCTGTTCTGATGTCAAGCTCGATCTCGGCAAAGCCGGACATGAAGGTAAGCGGAGCAAGCATGCTGCTGTAAGTAGCGGAAGCGATCAACTGATCCGCTGCCCCTCCTTCAGAAATACTGCCCAACTGCTCCAGAGAAACAAACTGTTCCGGAGATTTTTCAACGAACACTTTCGTTCCATCAAACACAGCTTCTTCTTCACTGCATTTCAGCTTGGCCGCACCGGACTGCACCATCATAGCCTTCAGCTTTTCCGCCGCCTTCAGGATGGCGTTCCCCGCAACATAGGTTGTAGAAGATGCAAATGCACCCGTATCATATGTACCATAATCCGTATCACCACTGCGCACGCAAACGCGCTCCGCTGAGGTATCCAAAGCTTCTGCCGCGATTTGCGCCAACACGGTGTCCGAACCCGTGCCAAGATCCGCTGCACCTGTCAACAGCAAGTAGCTTCCATCCCGTTCCAACCGGATCGTCACAGTCGCTTTATCCGCATTCGGTATGCTGGTACGGTGCGTTGTAAGCGCGACGCCCAAAGCCCGCACATGATCCTGATCCACGACTTTGCAGCGGCTTTTGGAATCCCATCCAATCATCCTTCGGCCCATTTCCATGCAGCGCTCCAAAGCACAGCTTTTAATCTCACTGTGCAGCACTCCTCCAACGTCCCCAAGACGGGCCATGTTTTTCAGTCGGAATTCATAGGAATCCATACCGAGTTTTGCAGCCAGCTCGCTGATCGCGCACTCCAGTGCAAAGCCGCCCTGCGTTGCGCCATAGCCACGCAAAGCACCTCCGGGAACAATATTCGTGTAAATGGTGCGGCCGCAATAGGAGATCGCATTTGCCCGGTTATAACTCGGCAGGATGTTGTTGGCAGCCACCATCGTGACCGCCGGCCCTTCCTCGCCGTAAGCGCCTGTGTTGCTGTAATTGTCAATGCGGATCGCTTTCAACGTACCGTCCCGGTCAGCCCCAAGCGTAACCTGCATCCGCATGGCATGCCGTGTAGTTGTGGCACTAAAGTTTT
Source organism: bacterium (assembly GCA_022778545.1). GTDB lineage: Bacteria > Bacillota > Clostridia > Christensenellales > CAG-138 > UBA1685. The sequence continues at coordinate 93,406 of JALFDW010000039.1, forward strand.
CCTGCCGATCCAGGATCAGGCAAGCCGGCCGGCCGGTCTTTAAGGTAACAAGCCCCGCAAGCGGCTCTGTGACCGCCACCTTTTTGCCACCAAATCCGCCGCCCACGCGCATTTTGATGACGCGGACTTTTCCGATGGGAAGTCCAAGGCTGTAAGCGACCTGCCGGCGAAGGTGATAGGGCGCCTGTGTCGTCGCAATGACCGTCAGGCGGCCATCAGGCGCCAGATAGGTATAGCTGCGGAGCGTCTCCATCATCGCATGGGCCTGCGCCTGCGTTTCATACATGGCCGTATGCACGACTTCCGCTTTCGCAAGTTCTGCTTCCACATCCCCCACATTGACCTTAAAACAGGAAATCTGGTTCTTTTCCGGGGCATACCCTGCCGGCTGCGCAGGAACAAAGATATCTGACTCGTCGTGGATCACGATGCCGCTTTCTTCGCTTTCTTCCGGTTCAAATACAGCTGGAAGCAATTCATATTCAACTTTGATCAAGCGCGAAGCCCGTTCTGCAGCTTTTTCCGTTTCTGCAGCTACAAGGGCAACTTCATCCCCCACATAGCGCACAGTCTGCTCCAGTATTTTCCGGTCATAAGGGGAAGATTCCGGATAAGAACCTCCACAGGAGCTGTAACGGATATCCGGCGCATCTTTATAAGTAAGCACTGCCGCCACGCCGGGCACGGCTTTCGCACGAGTCGTGTCAATAGCAGAGATTCGCGCATGCGCATAGGGGCTTCGCAGAACTTTCACATACAGCGTTCCAGGCAACTTCGGATAATCGTCCACATAAACAGGGGCACCCGTAGCAAGCGCTGCAGTATCAACTTTCGGAACAGAGACACCAATGTTTTTCATTTTACTCCACCTCACCGATCGCTGTCAGGGTACGTTCCACAAGCACACTGCAAAGCGCTCTGCGGTATTCGGCGCTGCCGCGCATATTCGTGCCGAAGCTGAGTTCTGCCGCTGCAGCAGCGGCAACTTCTTCCTGCCTTGCACCTGCATCCGCCAGTTTCATCGCCTCATATGCCAATGCGGCACGAGCCGGCCTTGCGCCGACTGCAATCCGCACTCTGCCGCCAGCACTGGACACCGCCACATTCAGGATCGAAAAGTCTCCGGCAGAATTACGGAAGCTTATGAACTTGCCTGCGCCTTCGCAGGGCGGAAGAATGATCTCCGTGAGCAGGTCGCGCCGCAGCGGCTGCCGGAGAAACTCTTCCAGTGAGACTTCTCCCTGTTCAAACAGATTGATGCGCGCGTCCACCGCAAGCAGCGGCGTGATCACATCAGAAAAGCCATACTTTGAAAACACCGAAGCTCCGGCCGTAGCAAGATTCCGGAACTGAACGCCAATGATCTCGCCAGCAGCCTGACTGATCAGCCCGGTGCAGTAGCCGCGGAGCAGCGGGTTGACCTCAAGCTCGCGCAGTGAACACATGGCGCCAATGCGGATCGTACCATCCTCTTCTTTCCGCACATAGTCAAGGCCGCAGGCAGAAAGGTCTATCGCCAGAGGGATGTTGATGTTCGACATGCGAAGGAACATGTTCCCGGCGATCAGCATGCTCCTCGGGGACGATCGAAGAAGCTCAGCACACGCTTCCACGGTTTCAGGCCGCTCGTATTTATTGACTCGATACATTGCTTTCTCCTTTATTTTTCAGCGCAGAGGAACTTCCTGATCGCCCGCATCTGCGCTCTATAGCCTGAACATCGGCAAAGATTTCCGTTGAGGTAATGCGCAATGCCTTCCTCATCGGGCATCGATAGTTCCCGTTTCATGGCAAGCACCGCCATGATAAGACCCGGAGCGCAATAACCGCACTGATCCGCGCCCTCCTCAGAGAGCGCCTCTACCAGCGCCGCTGCTTCCTCAGAGACGCCTTCTACAGTTGTCACACATTGTCCTTCCGCCCGCGCGACCGGCACCGAACAGGAAAGCACTGGCGTTCCGTTCAGCCAGACCGTACATACGCCACAGTTTCCGGTTTCGCACCCGGAACGCACACTGTAAATGCCAATCCTGCGCAGCACTTCCAGAAGGGAATCCTCCGGCTGCGCCTCGCAGATGGTCGATCTTCCGTTGATGTTAATTTTGAATTGCACGTGTAATCCGCCCTTTCCCAATGACTTACAGCATTACGTGGTGTTTCTATGCTCATGCGCAGCTGCAGCTGTTTCCGCAGCACGCTTTTTTCTGCTATATTGTATCACCTGTCGGAAAGTCCGGCATCTGCGCCATATGTGCAGGTATTTGTGCGATGCTCTTTCTCTGATCCATCCCGCCGGAATATTCCTCTTCATCAAACTCTTGACAAATACTTGAAAGCAAATTACCATTGCTAAAAGGATTGCGCATTCCCAATGCGCTGCATACCTAAAATATCAAAGGGGTGAATCCTATCACTGACCGCGAAATCGTAGAATCCTATATCCCGATTGCCAAGTTCATCGCCGCAATGTCCGGCCCCCGCTGCGAAGTTGCTGTTCATTATCTTGCGGATCTGGATCATTCCATTATCGCAATTGAAAACGGCCATCTGACAGGGCGCAAGGTGGGCGATACACTGTTCGATTTCGACCTGCACACTTTGTTTAAGCCCGAATATATCCAGCGCCCGTATTTAGTAAACTATGCCGGCAAAAGCTCTATCGGCAACCGGGTTTTCCGCTTCTCCACCTATTACATCCGCAACGCAAAAGGCCAACTGATCGGCCTGCTCAACACCAACGTGGATGTTACGGATATGCTGGAGCTCCGTCGCATTGCATCGCGGGAACTGTTCATGAGCCAGGATTCCAGTTTGCCCATTACGGATGCCCTGCCGCAGGCGCTTGCAACTTCCACAACATCTCTTATTGAAAACACCTTGGCAGAAGCCATGGAGCACTATGGCTATACAGATCCGCAGAAGCTGAAAAAGGAGGAGAAGCTCCGCATCATTTCCTACCTGCATGCCCGTAGCATTTTCGCACTAAAGGGGGCTGTCAGCGCCGTTGCGAAGAAACTTTGCATTTCAGAACCTACTGCCTATCGCTATCTTCGCAGCCAAAAGGATGCTGTTTCGGACAAAATACCACTTCAATCCGAAAGCACATCGAACGAATAACATTTTTCTAAATACGTCTTGCCGGAGTCTCACAAAAGCTCTGTGATACAAAAAGCTCTGTGATACAATAGCAAGACGCTTTTTGTCACCATGAATCGCGCATGGCCCACCAAGAAGGAGAGAGGTGAGCCATGCTCTTTCATTTTCGCCGTTCACGCCAAAATACTTTGGGTAAACCTAAACGCAAAACTTATTTCTGCTCGATCGCAAAGACTTCGTCGCTGTCCTTTTCCTTATCCATCAGCTTGGAGAGCACAATGTAGAGAACGAAGCCCGCAATCATGCCGCACACGCTGGAGGGCAGCGGGACAGCCGCCTGGTTCGCTACAACAATACGGCAAATAATGAAACCGCACACCCATGCGATGAAGGCAGAAAGGCGGAAACCAGCAGGCATACGATAGCTATTTGCCTTGGGCGAATTCATGACCCAGAAGTGCGCGATCAGAATGCCGGCAAACGGCGTGGTGAATGCGCCGAGGTAACCCAGCCAGGTACCGAAGTTCTTAGCAAAGCCGAAGGTAGAAGCAAGAACGGCGATCGCAACGCAGATGATCGTCCAGCCCCACTTGGGGATTTTGATGCCGACGAGGTCGCTCAGATTCGTAAATGCAAGAGAGGAAGAATAAACGTTGTTGTCCGTGGTCGTCCAAAGTGCCAGGAGAAGGATAATCAGCCCGGGAACGAGGAGGCCAAGCGCCTTGAAGATGCTGGTGAAATCGGTGCCGCCAGTCGCAACAGACATGAGAACAGCGCAACCTTCAAACACGGAGGTGCCAACAAGAAATCCGAAGATGCTGCCGCCGATCACGTGGCTGGGTTTGCGAGAATAGCGAGAGATATCAGCGGAAAGGCATGCACCGTTTGCCCATGTGGCAATTACGGAGGAAATACCAGCCGCCAGCGTCATTTCGCCAGCAGGAACGATGTCGAACACCTGGCCAAGGCCGCCAGCAAGTTTACCGGTTGCCGCAAGGCCGATCACAAGAAGCACCAGCAGGCTGGGAACCGCAATGTAACTGATGATCGTCAGGCCTTTGTAGCCAAAGATCGAGCTTGAGGTGATGCAGACTGCAAAGAGAAGGATTGCAACGATAGCGGGGAATCCGGGAAGCAGCGCAGCAATGGAGCTGCCGAAGCTGTTCATCAGAACGCCGATCAGGCACATGCCCAACACGCCAAGCACAAACGAGGAAATGATAGAACCTTTTTTGCCGAAAACGATGCGGCCAAGGGATGCGGTAGTAAGACCGGTACGTTGTCCGATAATGCCAAGAAGGGATGCGATCAGGATCAGCACGCCGTTGCCAATCAATACGGCAGCAATGCCTTTGCCGGCCGCCATGCCGCCACCGAGCGTACCGCCGGTAAGAAATGCGCTGATGCTGACAGTAAAGCCAAACCAAACCGCAGCATTGTTCACAAAAGACTTTTTCGCTTTTTCCGGGACGGCCGATGTTGTGTAATCACTCACGAGTCCCTGGGAAACTTGGGAAGACTTGTTTTTCTCCATTTTAGATCTCCTTTCAATGCTTCTTTTGTCTTTGACACTTATTTATTATCTGCCATCTTCCATTTATAAAAAAGCAAAGATCCCCCCTCTTCACAGCAGTGGTTTTCAGTTCACAATCGATAAAAATTTGTTAGTTCTCACTGCCACTTTACATCAATGACATAAGTTTGTCAACACTGTTTGCATTTCTCTTTTGTTGTTTTCTGCATTTCATGCGACACATATTCCGTGTTCGCATGTTTTTTCCATTATTCCATAAGTTCACGCTATATTCTTATTGAAACAGCTTGACATCTAATTGAGAATAAATTATTATATATTTGAGTGGTGCTTTCATTGTTCACGCCCAGCTTCTCCGCGGCGTAGCTGCTTTTGTGCCATGCCGCAGGCGTTGTTAACGGACGCGGAACAAAGTCTCGTTTTTTAGAAGTATCGCTCACGATTCAACACACAACCACAAAAACAAGCAGGAGTGATCATCATGGAGAAAAAAGTGAATTTTGGTCTTGGCATCGCAACTGGTACAGAAGGTCTGATGTATCCCATCCCCTATGCCAGTGTGCGCGAGGTCGTTGACATATCGATCCTCGCGGAAAAACTGGGGTTTGATTCCGTTTGGGGAAACGATCATATCACCACTCAACAATATGTTTACGACGAGTTCGGCCAGCAACCGCGTTATTATGCTCCGTTGCTGACCCTCGCTGCCATTGCAGAGCACACTACGACCCTTAAGCTCGCTACCGCCTTGCTGGTCATCCCCTTCCGCAACCCTGCCATCGTTGCCAAAGAGCTCTCCACGCTGGACCATCTTTCCAACGGGCGTCTTCTCGTCGGCGTCGGCCTTGGCGCATACCGGGAGGAATTTGAAGCAGAATTCGGCGACAAGGCAAAGGACATGGTGCGCGGCAAGCTGTTTGACGAAAGCATCTCCATGATACACCGTATTTTTACCGAAGAGAAGGTTTCTCAGACCGGCACATACTTTGACCTCAAAAACATCCAATCCTTCCCGAAGCCGGTTCAATCTTTCTTCCCCTTCTATTTCGGCGGAAACTCCGAAAAGGGCCTGGATCGCACCGTTCGCTATGGTCGCGGTTGGCTTCCTTTCGACCTCACCGTTGATGAGATCGCCGCAGGTGTCACAAAGCTTCGTGAAAAATGCGAAGCTGCAGGACGTGAGTACGACATTGATGTTGCGCCGCAGTTCTGCATTTCCATCGGCCGCACTCACGAAGAGGCCTGCAAAAAGTTTGAACAGTCTCAGGTGTACAAGCACACAATCTCGCTCGAGCAATCCACGCTCAAGGGCAAGAAAGCTTCCGATTACACCGAGCGGAACCTGGTCGGTTCGCCGGATGAAATCATCGAGCGCATCGAAGCGTATCGCGCTGCCGGCGTCACTACGTTCTCTGCCATGATCTTCGCCAACAACACGATCGAAGATACGCGGGAGGACATGCAATTCTTCTCCGAAACAGTGATCGCACATTATAACAAATAACAACTGAGCCTGGAGGAACTAACCTATGCAGGATTATCGTCTTAATCGGCTCCGGGAAGCGGGGCGTTCACATGGTTTTGACTGTCTTGTCGCATCTTCGGCGCAGAACATCGCTTATATGACTGGCGGATATCGTAGCATTGGGCAGTCCGTTTCCGCCTCCACACAAATCTACGCGGTGCAATCATTCGCTACGGGGAAGATATCCTATGTGATATCCGTCGCGGATGTGCCGAACGTTCTTGAGTTTGCAGGCACAGATGCGATCATATATGCATATGGGCCATTTCATTTTGAGTTCGAGCCGGATCAAACTCCTTTCACGCTCGCAGCAATGCGCATTTGCGAGCAGCGTTATAAAACTGCAGAAGAAGCTCTTTGCGCTGCCGTACATGACGCCGGCATCCATCCCGGTTTTGATGAAACACACATCAATTTCGCCCTTGCGGAGCGGATCGCCGGATTGCTTTCCCTCCCGGCACTCCCCGCTGCGTCCGCCGCTTTCCGCGAAGCACGGCGCATCAAGCACCCCGATGAGATCCGTATACTTCAGGAAAGCGCCAGAATCGCCGAAGCCGCTCTGCTCGAAGCTCTCGATGGCATAAAGCCCGGCATCACGGAAGCTGAGCTTCAGCTGCGCTACCAGCAAGCCGTCATCCGCCGCGGCGCCAATCCATATTTCTTTGTTGCCACCACCGCGCACCGTGCAGCCTTTGTAGATGCACACAACACCGCACTCCCCATCCAGGAGGGCGACATGATCCGTTTCGACTTCGGCTGCATCAAAGATGGCATCTATTCCGATCTTGCACGCACGGCAGTTATGGGGCATGCCACACCGGAAGTCGAAACAGCTTATCGCGCAGTAGAAGCAGGCGCACAAGCCGCTTTCGCAAAGCTTCGTCCTGGCGCCATGGCCTCCGAGATTTTCGAAGCCGCCGTTGCAGCCACCCGGGCTGCCGGCCTGCCCGATTATGCACGCAGCCATTGCGGCCACGGTATCGGCCTTGAAGGATACGATGTGCCCTCCATCGCCCCAGGCGTTTCGGACATGATCGAAAAGAACATGGTTCTCTGCATTGAAACGCCATATTATCGAATCGGTTGGGGCGGCGTTCAGGTCGAAAACACCGTAGCGGTTACAGAAACCGGATTCACCTTCCTGGACAGCGGCAATACCGCGCTGATTGTGATCCCGGTTTAACGTGCAGACATTACTTCACGAATTAAGAAAGGAGCAACAGAAAATGAAAATTGCGATCATCGGCGGGACCGGAGACATGGGATACGCTCTGGGGCTTCGTCTTGCAAGAGCCAATCATACCGTGATCATCGGGTCACGCAGTGCAGAACGTGCCGAAAGCGCAGCGGAAACAGCACGGCAGGCAACCGGATGCGCCAATATCTGCGGCACCGACAATGAATCAGCCGTCCGTTCTGCCGACCTCGTCATTCTTTCCGTCCCTTCGGCAGGGCACCGCGCCACAGTAAAATGCCTGAAAGCGGAGCTTGCCGCTAAACCCGTGCTGGATATCACGGTACCCATGGCATTCAAGCCCCTGCGCTACGCGCCGCCGGCCGAGGGTTCCAATGCACAGGAAACCGCAGCCATCCTCGGTGAAGGCTGCCGCGTTGCAGCCGGGTTCCACACAGTTTCTGCGGTGCTGCTTGCAGATCTCGATACGGCGCTCGACGTGGATGCATTGGTTATCGGCAACGATGCTGCTCTCAAGGAGCAGGTCATCGCCCTCGGAAAGGATATCGGCATCACCGCATATGATGCGGGTACGCTGAACCTTGCGTGTTCTCTTGAAAGCCAGACTCCTATGCTGATCGGCATGAACAAGCGTTATGGCAGCAAGCATATCGGATTCCGTCTGACAGGGTTCTAAGCCTATGCAAAGCATGCAGATCATCGTGCCGGAGCAGATCCCCGAAATCGTCCCCGGCGACAATTTGGCAAGCGTTATTTCCGCCAACCTGATGCGGGAGCAAATCCAGCTTCAAAGCGGAGACATCCTTGTGCTTGCCCATAAAATCGTCTCCAAAGCAGAGGGGCGCCTGACGAAACTATCAGATATCGTCCCCACCCCCGGTGCTTTAGCGCTTGCAAAAACGACTGGAAAAGATCCCGCGCTTGTGGAGCTCATTCTGCAGGAAAGCGCGGAGATCCTTTGGGCAGCGCCAAACGGCCTGCTTATCGCAAAGCACAGGTTAGGCTTTGTCTGCGCCAATGCGGCCGTGGATTGTTCCAATGCCGGGAACGGCATGGCGATCCAGCTGCCAAAGGATCCGGACGCATCCGCAGCGCGCATCCGCAGCGCGCTTGAAGCCACCGCCGGCTGCCGCCTCGGCGTCATCATCTGCGATACGCACGGAAAGCCTTTCCGCAAAGGAGCTTGCGGCACAGTGATCGGCGCAAGCGGTGTGCGTCTGCTCAACAGCTACGTCGGTCTGCCCGACCGGGAAGGCCGAATTATGCGTAGTTCGGTCGAGGCCGTTGGCGATGAATTGGCGTGTGCCGCAACGCTGATGATGGGGCAGGGCAGCGAAGGCCGCCCGCTTGCGATCATCCGGGGGCTGGATCTTCCGGGCAACGACACTGCCGCAGATCTTCTTCGCGCACCACAACAGGATGTATTCCTGTCCGCCCTGCAAAAAAACAAACGGAGGTAGGTATGAGTAACAATTATGGGTTAAGCTTTGGGATCTTTGGAGGCCATACGTTGGAGGACACCATTGCTCTCGCTCGCAAAGCTGAAGCAGTCGGCCTGTCCGCATGCTGGATATTTGAAGATTATTTTTATGGCGGCGCTTTCACGACCGCTACTGCCTGTGCGCTCAATACCGAGCGCATCAAAATCGCCATCGGAGTAATCAATCCGTTTACACGTCATCCAGTTCTTTCTGCAATGGAAGCCGCATCGTTGGATGCGCTCTCCCATGGGCGTCTGATCCTCGGCATGGGCGGCAGCAACAAAGGCTGGATTCAGGACAAAGCAGGCATTCCTTTTGAAAAACCCATTCAGGCAGCAGCGGAAGCCGTGGAGATCATCCATCAGCTCGTCAACACCCGTCATGTCAAATACGATGGTACCGTGTTTAAAACTGGTGATATTGAGTTGGAGTTTGAAACCTATCGGTCCGATATGCCTGTTTACCTCGGCGTAAAAGGGCCAAAGGCACTCTTTAAGGCTGGCCAGATCGCGGACGGCGTGGTGCTTTCCTCCTGCACATCCATCCCGTATATCCACTTTGCCAAGCAGCATATCGCTGCGGGCGCGGAAGCGGCAGGCCGCGACCCCTCTTCGCTGAAAATCGCGGCCTATTTCCCCACTGCCGTAAGCGACAACGAAAAAGAAGCGCGCGATATGGTACGCCCCTACCTTGCGAAGTTTATCGGAATTCACGGTTACCATCCGATCATGTTCGAAGCAGGGCTTACCGAAGATGTCATTCGCCCCTTCCGGGAAGCCTGCATCAATGGTACACCTGCAAGCGTGATTCCTCTTGTTACCGATGACATCGTAGATCGCCTTGCGATCGCAGGCACTCCCGCTTATTGCAGGGATAAGCTCCGCGCAATCAATGCCGCAGGCGTTGATATGCCCATCGCATTTGAGCTGCCTGGCGTATCGCCGTTGACGCTGATCGATATGCTCGACCGTCATATTCTTCATGTTTGAAGCAATTGCTTAAGGAGGTTTTACCATGAACTATATCAACAACATTACAGAAGCAATCGGCAATACCCCGTTGCTCAAGCTCAACCGTGTTGCAAAGGACGTTGGTGCAAACGTTTTCGTAAAACTTGAGCACCTTAACCCCAGCGGAAGCTATAAAGACCGCATGGCGCTTGCCATGGTGGAAGCAGCTAAGCGCGGTGAAACCTGGAATGGCAAAACGCTTCCCGAAGACGGCGTCGTCGTGGAAGCTTCCGCCGGCAACACCGCTCCCGCGCTCGCGCTCGTTTGCGCCGCGCAGGGTCTGCGCGCCCGTTTCGTCCTCTATCGTTATCAATTCGAGGGCGCAACGAACTCCCGCATGCAGATCACGCAGGCATTTGGCCCGGAAGTTACCGTATCAAGCGACCCGGGGGACTATCTGACTCCGGAACAGCTTACTGAACTGTCCAAAGACGAGCCCGACATCCCGCACGTGATCGCCGCAAAAATGGATTGCCAGAAAATGGAAGATGCCGACTCCAAAACGGTTTGGGTGGATCAGATCTATAATATGGCGAATCTCGATGGCCAAAAAGCTATGGCGCGCGAGATTTATGAACAATTGGACGGCAAAATCGATGCGATCGGTTGCTCAGTGGCAGCAGGCGGTACGCTGTATGGCCTTTGCAGCGGTCTTGAGGAGTTGGGAGTCCGCCCGGAAGTCACTTTCGGTGTCGTACCAAGCGGCAGCGAATGCTATCTGAGCCTGCCAAAGAACGAATGTGACTACGGCGAATACAAAGTATCCGATGCGCGTCATAAAGTCGCTGCAGCTATGGGGCTGAACAAGTGGGTCACAGAGGAATCCATCATTCACAAGATGGTAGCAGCCGGTTACCCGGACAAATGCTTCCTCGTATCCGATGAGGATGCACGCGCCATGGCCAACCGTTTGTGCGAGGAAGAAGGCATTTTCTGCGGCATGTCCTCCGGTGCAAACGTACTCATCGCTCTGGAGATCGCAAAACGCCTCGGCCCCGGCAAAAATGTTGTGACTACCATCGTAGACCGCCGGGATCGTTATCTTTCTGAAGCGCCGCACGAAAAATACGTCGTTTAACCGCCGGTGGAGAGCATCATGGAACGCCAAAATCGAAAAATCAGGAGAATGGTCATTATTTCGCTGATGGCAGCAGCATCTGTCATCCTTGCGAAAACGTTGAAGTTCCCGATCTTTCCTGCGGCTCCCTTCCTGAAAATGGATGCCGGCGAAATTCCGCTTGTGATCACCGCCTGCATTCTTTCCACTTGGGACGGATTGGCAGCCTTGTTGCTCAAAGAGTTCCTTTCGCTCCTGCTGTTTGGTACAAATCCTTTTGGTCTTGCAGCAGATTTCCTTGCCTGCGGAGTTTTTTTGCTGGTGTTCTCACTCGTCATTTGCGGCAGGGTATCTCCCAAATGGCTGCTTGCAGGCATCACGGCAGGAGCACTGGTTCGCATGGCAGCTGCAATTCCGATCAACCTGATCATTTTGCAGCTCCAGTACGGATCTACCGCAGAAGCTATCTGGGCGCAGATGATCTATATCATTCCCTTTAACGGCTTAAAATGCCTGCTTGATGGCGTCTGCCTTGCAGTTTTTTCCAAACAGCTGCAGCATCTCCGGCACAAAGCATCCCCTGCAAAGTCCGCCGAAAAGCCCCGTGATGCAGGTACAAAGACGGCGGTGCATCCATAAGCAGCCCGAATGCTGTCCGAAAACGCAAGCCTCATTAAAGCAAACAGCCGAACGCGAAACGCGCTCGGCTGTATTGTTATTGCATGGTTCGGGCATGATGCATCCTCCCTCTGCCCGGCTCACTCCTCCACAAGCCTTCCGTCTTTTAAGTGCAGCACCTCGTCCGCCGCTGCGGCAATTCCGGGATCATGCGTAACGACGATCACGCAGTAGCCATTATCATGCGCAAGGCGGTGCAGAATAGCGATGATGTTCCCGCTGTTCTCCGTATCGAGGTTACCCGTGGGTTCGTCCGCAAGAATGATGCGCGCATCGCTTGCAAGCGCCCGGGCGATCGCCACGCGCTGCTGTTCGCCTCCGGAAAGCATCGCAGGCAGGCGTTTGAAATAGCTTTCGTCCAGCCCCACATCCCGCAGCTTTTCCGTCGCAGTCTCCTTTGCCCTGCGCGCCGGAACATTTCTAAGCTGCATTGGGTACATCACGTTTTCCTGCACCGTCAAAAGCGGGAACAGGTTATAGCTCTGGCAGATGAGCGCAATATCATCCCGGCGATACTTGTCCCGGTTCAGTTCTGCCGTGCTTTTCCCGTCATAGCACACCGTGCCTTCCGTCGGGAGGCTCAGTCCCGCCAGCATGGAAAGAAAGGTCGTTTTCCCGCAACCGCTTTTGCCCACGATCGCGTAAAACTTCCCCTCCGCGAAAGAATGGGAGATGCCCTGCACCGCATGCACGGCCTGGTACTTGCTTTTGTAGGTATAATGCACTTCGTTCGCCTGAAGAATCGCCATGTTGACCCCGCCTTTCTATTCCTTATCCCGCAAAATCGTCATAACATCCACGCGTACGGTGAGGAGCACCGCCACCGCTGCGCCCGCGCAGTAACATGCCGCAACAAGGCCAGCGGCCTGTGCGTTGAACCAGCCTTCCTGCTTGTTTGGCAACAGCAGCATTGCCGCAAGGCCAATGGCGATCCCAAACGCGCAGAGAAGCACCTGTCCCAAAATCGCTTTTGCCGTAATGCCGAGCCTGCTTTCACCGAGCATGCGCATCACAGCATATTCCTGCTTGCGTCCTCGTGCCAGCAGGAAGCAAAGGAAAAAGCCCATCAGCGCTACCAGCCCATACAGAAAAACATACAGATTTTTCAAAAGGTCAATGTTCTTTTGAATCGGTGCGACCGTTCCCGTCAGGATGCGGTCATCAAGCACCGCACGGATATTCTCGTTTTCGTGCAAACCAAGCCCAACAAGGAACTCCTTAAACCCATCAAGCTCCTGGCTGTTCTGCACCGTGAACGAGAAGCTCCGGATCGCAAATTTCCACTTTGGGTCGCTGAGTTTTTGCCGGAGGCTATCGAGCGGACAATAGACGTTATACCGATTGCCGCCCGCGTTCATTCCATGCAGGCCAACCACCTTGAAGGTCATGTATTCGCGCTTCAGATCCTTCCATTCATCATTGGGGTTGGCGCGGCGCATGATGAGCTCCACCTCATCCCCAAGCGCTGCACCGCCGTCAGCCGGGTATATGCAAACGGCCTCATCCCCGGAAAACAGTTCTTCCGAATAACCCGGGAGCCATTCTATGGTATCCACAAGGCGGGAAAAGAGCGCGTCCGCATCCGCGCGGTTCAGGCCATACATTCGGCTCCCGGTCGCGTACAGTGGGAGATTGCTTATGGATTGGCGTTTCATCTTCAGATATTGCTCTTCATATGGCAGTGCAGCGAACTCCGCATCGCGTTCAGCCAGAGTCGCGATCACCTGGGATACGGGCGCGATGACGTTGTATGAAACATCATAATGCTCCCGAATGAACCCGGAGCTTAAGATCGCATCATAGATTTCGGGCGGAATCGTCGGGTCCTCATACCCGGCGGCATTGATGATCCAACCGGTTACATCGATGGAATCATATGCTGCGGCCAGCTCCGCCTCCGCGCTTTGGATCAACCCGGGGTACAGCAGCAGAAACACCGTAGTTACCGCAATCAGAAGCGCTGTAAGCAAGCTGCTCAGGAGGCGGCGGCGCATCATGTTCAGGTTCAATTTCAAGCCTTGCATTCCCATTCCTCCCTTCACACGTTTTTACGCATGGCTCTCCGGCAAAAGCGCCCGGGGTTCTTTGGCGAGGTAGCGTAGTGTAAACGCGGCTGTGCCAAGCAGGAACAACCCCAAAGCCGCAGCAAGAGCAAAAGCTGTTGTACGCACACTTGCGCCAAGCGCAAACTCCATGGCAGCGTTCTGCCCGCTTGCGATATATGCGCTGAAAGCGCGGTACGCTTCGGGCGCCGTGTTCGCCTCCGCAAGGATGTGCTGGCCTACCTGCTCCGTCAGCGCATGGCCTGCCGCCGCGCCTGCCCCCACGCCAAGCGCCGCAATAAGGAGTGCGCTCAGGAACACCGTGCAGAACGCCCTTGCTCCGCTGCACCCCAGCATGCGCATCACGCCGAGGTTCTGCTTCTGCGAAAGCACGAAGAAGAACGCAAGCAGCACAGCCGCCGTCAGCAGCAGCACCGAGGAGAGGATCAGCAGCAGCTCCGCCGTGCCGGAAAGCGCGTTGAGGCTCGGCTGGATGTTGGAATAGCCCTGATCATAGAACGTAAACTTTGCCTCGTAATCCCCCGCCTTTTGCCCGGTGATCCCGAGCGCATCCATCTCTTCCAGGAAGGGTTCGATCTTGCCATTCTCGATCCAAAGCGTCAGCAATGCGCCGGACACCGGCAGCTCCGATTCCGCAGGTGCGTTCCGGATGGAGCGTTTCGGCACAAAGATGGTGTTCCAGGGTACGGAAAGCGCCGCTTCCGAAACGGTGGATGTGCCCACGATCGGCCGCATTTCGTAGATGCCGACGATCTCATATGAGCCGCCGTCAAAAAAGTTCTGCGGGTCGGAATAAGTATAGCGCGGCGCGAGCTCCGATCCCCAAAGCGTGGCATTCACGAAATGATCGTACTCGTAGTACTGAAACTCTACGTTATTGCCGACTTCCCAGCCCTGCGCACGCGCAAGATCCGAGCTGATGATGCAGACGCGCGCGCCGGAACCATATTCCGCATCCGAAATGGTGCGCCCTTCCTTCATGAACATGTTGCCAAGATGAAATGCAGGCACACCTAAAAGGTCGTCCGTAGCCATGACGCCAAATGAGCGGGCGTTGATGTAATACGCGCGCCGGATCTGTTCAAGCTGTTCCGCAAGCTCTGAATCCGCAAGCACATCCGCATAGCGGTACAACCAAAAAGGCTGGCCGGAGCGCGCGGTGGAATCGACATCCTCACCGCCCAATGCGGAGTAATAATAATAGCGGTCAACGAAAAGGGAATCCGCTTTGAAATTGATGCTGTCAGCATAATACAGGCCGGAATCGGTTCGCATAAAGCCGGGAGGCATACTGGATGCGCTCACGAGGCCGACATATTCCGTGCCTGGCTCGAGGACGATATGCTCCGCCGCCTCCGTGCCGTTGAGGCAGGCAATCTCCGCCGCATAATGTTCTGCCTGCCGCTCCGACAGCCAGAATACAGGCGTGATATCTTTTTCATATTCAAACGCTCCGTTTGCGGAATCGAGAAACTCGGTTCTCAGATATTGCCCGCTGATACTTTTACTGATGCCCAAGCATGCGATGCGGATCAGGCCGTCGTCGGCCGCGGGCTCATCCTCCGCAGGCTTTCCGGAAAGGCCGAATCCCTGATGACTTTCTGTGACATCTTCTATAACTTTGAAGCGGATAACATCATCGCAGAACATCGGTCCGCTCATTCTGTCAATACTGTCCCTGATGCCGGAAGGCCGGCATGCAAGCTCCCCTTCCGCAAACGCGCCATAGCGTGCCCTGAGGTCATACTTCTCCACGCCGGGCGCATGCACGATGGGCGAAAGATCGTACCCATACGCCGTGAGCGCCTGATATCCCGCATAATCCTCCACGCCCCCAACCTCGGCAAGCAGATTACCGCGGCTGTCCACATCCGCATACAGTTCCATCACGGCAATGGTAGAATACGTTTCATCCGCAAGGCGGATGTTTTCCCTGCTGTTGCGGTAAAGGTTCAGGCTCAATGAAAAGAACGTTGTAAGGAGTGCAAGCAGCAGAACGTAGAGCAGCGTGCGGAATGGCTTGCGGAATATCTGGCGGAAATGCAATACAGAATTCATATCGCTTTACCTCACAAGGGGGGGTTCATGGCCGGCTGCACACAGCGCAAAAGTCAATGCGTGCAAATGGTCTCGCTGTATGTCACGGTGTCCCCGTCCCATTCCTCACTCCAGGCCGGATCGGGAGACTGCACGGGATGATCGACCTTCCAGGTGTGCCTTGTGTCCTCACGGGTCGGGTCTTTTTCGCATTGCACAAAAAAGTATTTATGGTCATATTCCCGAGTTTCGCTGCTTTCAGCGGTCTGCGGCGCAGGTGCAGCTGTGGGCGTGGGTGCGGGCGTTTCTGCCGCAGGCGTCTCCGTTTGCGGTGCGGGCATTTCTGCAGGGGCAGGCGCTTTGCATGCAGTTGAGAGCAGGAAAGTCAGGCACAGCGCGAAGCAGAAAATGGTTTTTCCCTTACGGATGTTCATGGTCATTCCTCCCTGTTTGTCGTTATGGTGGGGTGCCGGATTGAATCGATATATGGTTATTTTCAATAATAATCGCTTGAACCAGGGGCAAAAGGGACATTAATCCAAAAAAATTTTAAAAAAAGAATCCAACCTGCAAAAATCCGGAATGCGCACTGCCGAAAATGAGCATCCTCAATGCCGCTTTATTCCCTCGTTATTTTAATAATAACATAGTTGTATTTACATTGCAATATGACTGTTTTATTACGTTCACATTTCTTCCCAGCCTCAAAGCTGCCTGCTCTTTCGTTTACAATTCAAGCTTCTGCCGCAGCAGCTTGATACGATCCCGGCCGATGGGGAGCACCTCCGGGAAGCCCTGCATATGCAGCGCAAACCCGTTGCTGGACCATGGAAAAATATCCTGAATGAGCTTGAGCTACACAAGGCAGGTCTTGTGGATGCGGAAGAAACCGTATTGCGACAGTTTGCCCTCGTATTCGGAAAGCGTATGGGTCGTGGTGTAAGAATTGTCAACGGTATGGATGATGCAGTGGCGCCCTGAACTCGCAGTCTCGATATAAACGACTTTCTCCTCATCGCGATGGCAGCGGAGGGTTTCCTGTTTACGAAAGCTCACTGGCTGGTGCGCGCAGTCGCCTTTGTTACGGCGCTGCTCCTGATTGACAGCACGCTCCTTACGGACGTGATCGGCCTGGGGCTTGCCGCAGCGATCATCCTCTTGCAGCATTTTAAGAGGAAAAGAGAGCAGCACACAGCAGCGGCCGCATAGCGCTGTCCCTCACGGTTTTAATCCACATTAAAAAACAGGACTTCTACAGAAGAAGCAGCTCGTTTGGGGGCTGCTTCTTTATTTCATCGCATTAGCAGAATGTATCTTGGCATTCATCCACATTCAGCTGACCCCCTGGACCTCTTTTTTCTTTCAAAAAAGCTCCGTGCGGAAGCATGTTCCACGCGGAGCGCCATTATTTGATTGGTTTCATTTAGTTTATTTGATTTTTGCGAAGATCATCCGCCCTGCGGAGGTCTGCAGCACGCTCGTTACCACGACTTCCACCGCGTCGCCCACGCGCCTGCGCCCGCCGTCCACAACGATCATCGTGCCGTCATCCAGGTAAGCCACGCCCTGCCCGGCCTCCTTGCCCTCCTTGACGATGGTCACCGTCATTTCCTCACCCGGGAGTACCACAGGCTTGATGGCATTTGCAAGCTCGTTGATGTTGAACACCGGCACACGCTGCACACCGGCTACTTTGTTGAGGTTGTAATCGTTCGTCACGACCACGCCGCCCATGTCATAAGCAAGCTTGATGAGCTTTGCATCCACCTCGGCAATGTCGTCATAATCCGTTTCGTTCACCTTGATGGGAATGTCCAGCTCCTGCTGCATTTTGTTGAGGATGTCAAGCCCTCGGCGGCCCCGGTTGCGTTTGAGCGAATCCGCACTGTCCGCAATGTGTCTGAGCTCCTGCAGCACGAACCCGGGCACGATGAGCGTCCCTTCGATGATGCCCGTACGGCAGATGTCCGCGATGCGCCCGTCGATAATGACGGAAGTGTCAAGGATCTTCGGACGCGCTGTGCCGCTCGTTTTGCCGGTCTTGTCCTTCTGGCCGCGTTTGAACCAGGAGGGGATGTTGATCTCCCCTTTTCGCTTTGTCACAATAGACCAGCCAAGGTAGCCAAGCATCACATAAAGCGCGATGTTGATCGTCAGCCGAACCCAGCTGAATGAAATGCTTGCCGTGAGGGTACTGAGAAGGAAGGCGATCACAAGCCCAATCACGAGCCCGACCACGCCAAAGAAGATGTCAACAAGCGCCATATCGGCAAGCATCGTTTCCGTTTCATGGATGAACGCGGTAAGCATTGCAATGAGGCGCGGGGAAAAAATAAAAGAAATAATGCCGCAAACAAGCCCCGCCACAATGAAGATCACCGGTATCACCCAGGGCAGGAGCACATCGTACATGCTCATCATGCCAAGCGAAACGAAGATTTGATTGATTGCTTCCACAAGCCCGATGCCGATCACAATGCCGAGCAGCGTTACAAATCCCCGCGCGATCTTTCTGGCCAAATAAGTCACACTCCTTTTCACCGCTGTCGTTCCGGCAGCGCAACGTTATATTATGTTCTTATATTCCAATGGATAAAAACAGTTCTTCCGCATCGCGGCCGCTTGCTGCGGCAAGCTCAGCGAGGAGCACCTGCCGCGCACCGGCGAGCATCTTGCGTTCACCCGTGGAAAGGCCTTTTTCGATATCCCGCTTGCGCAGGCACTTCACGACCTCCGCAACATCGTAGATATTCCCGCCGCGCAGCTTTTCGTAGTTTTCCCGGTAGCGCTTGTTCCAGTTGTCGCTTTCCGGGCAGGGAGCCTCCTCAAGGAAGCGCAGCACGCGCTCGCATTCCTCCGCCGGGATCACATACCGAAGCCCTACGCGTCCGGCGCTTTCCACAGGGACAAGCGCCGTCATTTTTCCAATGAGAAAACGCAGCACATAATAACTTGCCGTTACGCCAAGTACCGTTCGTTCCTCGATCGCTTCGATCACGCCAACGCCATGCATCGGGTAGCAGACCCGATCTCCGATCTCAAACACGGCTCCCATCCTTTCTTCATTACCTATGCACAGAGCTGAAAGCAGAGCAAGCACGTAAAACGGAGTATAGATACTTCTATTTTAATTATACGTCCCGTTTCATGCAATGTCAAAAGGAAAGGGGTGCGGCGGGCGCATTTTTCCGTGCGCCCCCGCATATTTTTTGAGTTTTCGATCATTTTCCGGAGACGGAAAGCTCACCCACAAGCACACTGGGGCTGCCGAAGCAGGACGCGCCCGGCATGCCGAAGCGAAGGTCGCTTCCTACGGCTTCCACGCCACGCATCAGGGAGAGGAACGAACCGCTCACGGTGATCTGCTCCACCGCGCGCACGGTTTTTCCTTTTTCCACAAGTTTGCCGGAAGCGAGGAGCGAAAACTCGCCGGAAACGGTGTTGAGGCCGGCGTGCAGGCCGCTCACATCCGTGATGATAAGCCCGTTTTCAAGCTTTTTCACAAGCGTTTCATAGCTGTCCGTGCCCGGCTTCAGGAAGAAGTTCGTGGGCATCACACCGACCGGTGCAGCTGCACCCGCGCGCCCGCCGTTGCCCGTGGAAGGCACACCGGCCTTCTTCGCGGTCTTGAGGTTGTGCAGCAGCGTTTTCAGCACGCCTCCCTCCACCACGGCCTTCGTGGCGCAGGGCACGCCTTCCGCATCAAACGCGCGCGGATTCACAGCGTCAAACGGGTCATCGAGGATCGTAACATCAGATGCAGCAACCGTTTCCCCTTCCTTGCCTGCAAGCAACGAAAGCCCTTTCTGCGCCGCGTCTGCGGAGAACATGGGCGAAAACGCGGAAAGCAGATCCGCCATGGCCTGGTTTTCAAACAGGATGCGGTATTTCCCTGCGGGCACAGGGGCACCGCCAAGCTGCGCTACCGCGCGCGAGACGGCTTCCTTCGCGCAGCCCTCAACATCGAAAACGCCGTCGTCCACGCGGAACGCAAAACCATCCTTCACCTGGCCTTCCGCAGAAGCAATCGGCACGGCGTAGGAATACGCGGCACACTCCTCGCCCTCTGCGTCGAGGCCGAGCGTGTTGCAGATGCGCACGAGCGCACTGTCGCTGCCCACGCCACAGCGCATCACGCGGTTAACGCGCGTATCCTGCACTTTGACTGCCCGTTCAAGCGCCATCGCAAGCTCGATCTTTTCCCGCTCGGAAGCGGCGTCAATGCGGCATTCCCGCTTGGGCAGCGCACGGTATTCGCACTTGCCCTGCATGGGATGGTCGTCATCGTTTTCGATGGCACGCGCGTTGTCCATCGCGCGCCGCACAAGCGCTTCCGGCGCATCCAGGGTTTCGGTATACGCATATCCATTTTTCCCTGCAAGCTGCACGCGCAGGTTCAGCCCACGTCCTCGGGAAACGGAATAGGAATCAAGTTCCTGCTCGAGCACCATCGCCGAGAAGGAATCGCCCTCCACATAATACAGTTCCGCCGCGTCGCAGCCCTGCGCAAGCGCGATTTCAAACGCTTTTTCCTTGAATTGATTGAACTCCATTACAGCGCGCCTCCTTTTCCGCCCACGGTGATGCCGCGCACGCGAATACGCGGCTGGCCAACATTCGTCGGGACGCTGCCCGAAAGCGAGCCGCACATGCCCGGGCTCATCCACATGTTCTTTCCGATGCGGTCGATCTGCATCAGCACATCCGCCCCGCGGCCGACGAGCGTCGCGCCGCGCACCGGGCAGAAGATCTTGCCATCCTTCACCCAGTAGGCTTCCCGCACGGCAAAATTGAACTCGCCCGTGAGCGGGTTCACGCTGCCGCCGCCCATGGACTTTGCGAACAGGCCCTCACCCATGGTGCGGATCATCTCCTCCTCATCGTCCGTTCCGGGCGCAAAGAAGGTGTTCGTCATGCGCGAAGTCGGCGCAAAAGTATAGTCCTGCCGGCGGGAGCTGCCCGTCCTCGGGTGGTTCATCAGCCTGCTGCCGAGCAGATCCACCAGGTAGCTCTTGAGCACGCCGTTTTCAATGAGCACATTGCGCTGGGAAGGCGTGCCTTCATCGTCCACGCGGATGGAGCCCCACTCGCCCGGCATCGTGCCGTCGTCCACGGCTGTCACGATGTCGCTTGCGATCTTCTGCCCCAGCTTGCCGCAGAATTCCGAATTGCCCCTGGCAACGCTCGTCGCCTCAAGGGAATGAACGCACGCCTCATGCAGGATCACGCCGCCGAAGCCGCCGTCGATCACCACCGGCACGAAACCGGCCGGGCAATCCGGCGCATGCAGCATCGTCACCGCCATGTGCGCAGCCTCACTGCCAAGGGCCGTCATATCCAGGTTGCGGAACTGCTCAAACCCTTCGCCGCGCCCGGGGCTGATCGCTCCCGTCTGCGCCTCGCCGTCCTTCATGGCAACGGCATTGAAGTTCACGCGGCCGCGCGGCCTTCTGTCCTCCGCCCAAACGCCATCGCTCGTGGCGATGAGCACGCGCTGGTCCACATCAAGGTATCCCGCAGTCACCTGCGTGATCTCTGGGGAATAGGCGCGCGCCGCCTTAACGCCATCGCGCAGAAGCGCAATGCGCGCTGCGTTGTCCACAAGGGAATATGGTTTTTCCGGCGCTGCCGCACAGTTACGCGTCACCGAGAACGCCGCGGGCGCATGCTCCTTTACGCCGGAAAGCGCGGCTGCCGCCGCACGGGCTGCCGCCATGAGCGCAGCCTCACTTGTGTCGGCGGAATAAGCGTATGCGCTCTTCCCGCCGGAAAGCACACGCACCCCCGCGCCGGAGCGGCGCATGTACAGCGCGTTTTCCACCTTGCCATCCACCATGGATACGTTGTTCTGTTCCGTATCCTCCATGTAGAGCTCGCTGTAATCGCCGCCCGTTTCAAGCGCCGCCGCGAGCACATTCTCTGCGATCCTTTTTTCGATCAAATCCCTTTTTCCTCCTTTTCCATCTTTTCTGCCGGTGTTTCCGGTTCTTTCAGTTTTCCGCTTCGGATGTGGTTCTGACGGATTTTTGCTTCACTCCCGAGCTCGCCCGGGAGGTAGTACCGCCGCCCCTTCACCGAAGGCGGCATATATTCCTGCGCCACAACGTGGCCGGGGTAATCATGCGGGTATTTGTAGCCTTTGCCGTGGCCGAGCTTCTCCGCGCCGCGGAAGGCCGTATCGCGAAGGTGGATGGGTACGGGTTCATCCGGCACATTTTTTACATCCGCAAACGCCGCGTCCACCGCCATGACGACGGAGTTCGATTTCGGGCTTTCGCAGAGGAAGATGATCGCCTGCGCAAGCGGCAGCCGTGCCTCCGGCATGCCAATATGCTCGAGCGCCTCCGCTGCGCTCACCGCCTGCACCATGGCCTGCGGGTTTGCAAGGCCGATATCCTCGGAAGCATGGGCGATCAGCCTCCGCGCGATGATGCGCGGATCCACCCCCGCATAGATCAGCCGGGCAAACCAGGCGAGCGCCGCGTCGCTGTCCCCGCCGCGGAGGCTCTTGCAAAAGGCGGAAAGCATGTCGTAAAACTGCTGATCGTCGCACTTGACGACTTTCTGCTGCACGGATTCCGCCGCGATTTCCCGGTCAATGCGGATCACGCCATCCTGCGGCGGCGTGGTGAGCACCGCAAGCTCCAGCGCGTTGAGCGCGCTGCGCGCGTCCCCGTTTGCGATGCGCGCGATGTGCTCGAACGCTTCCTGTTCGATCTCGACCTTGTAGTTGCCAAGGCCGCGCTCCCCGTCCTGCAGCGCATTCCGCATGGCCTGCTCCACATCCTCAATAGTGAGCGGATAAAACTGGAACAGGCGGCAGCGGGACACGACCGCGCCCGTCATCGAGACCATCGGGTTTTCCGTCGTGGAGCCGATGAAGCGGATCACGCCGCTCTCGAGCGCGGGCAAGATGCTGTCGCTCTGCGTTTTGGACCAGCGGTGGCATTCATCCAGGAGCAGATAGGTGCTTTGACCATACAGCGCAAGCGCGTTCTGCGCCTCATCGATCACAGCGCGCACCTCCTTGACCCCGGCGGTCACGGCATTGAGCTTTGCGATGCGCGCGCGCGTTTCGTTCGCGATGACGTTTGCAAGCGTGGTCTTTCCGCAGCCCGGCGGGCCGAAGAAGATGGAGCTTGTGAGGCTGTCCGTCTCGATCGCGCGGCGAAGGAGCCGCCCCTTTCCGACGATGTGCTGCTGGCCGATAAATTCATCCAGCGTGCGCGGGCGCATGCGGTCCGCAAGCGGTGCGCGCTTGCCCGCGTTGCCTGAAAACAGGTCCATAGCAATGTTTCCCATCCCTTGATTTCTGAGTTCATTATAATTGACCCTCCGGCTTTACACAATCCTCCGTTTCCGATATAATCCGTTATGTTGCAATGTTTTCACGATTCCGCCGCACCGGCAGGGGGTTGACTTGAAGCCCGCTTCAGGTGATAAGATACTTCTGGCGGAGTGAATACGCTGCGATTATTTTATATGATTTCAGAAAGGATGCTCTCTCATGGCTCTGGGCCGCACCGTTGACGTGCTTGACGAAAGCACGCACCCGACACGCATCATCTGGCAGCTTGCCTGGCCGACTGTCCTTGAACAGTTTCTCATCATGATCGTCCAGTACGTGGACACAGCCATGGTGGGTTCGCTCGGCAAAAACGCAACCGCGGCCATCGCCGTCACCGCCTCCTTCACATGGCTCATGGGCGGCATATTCGCCGGCATCTCGCTCGGCTTTGGTGTCCCCGTGGGGCGGTATATCGGCGCAGGCAAACCGGAAAAGGCCAAAGCCGTTGTGCGCCAATCCGTGATCGCGATCTTCCTGCTCGGCGTGGTCGCCACGCTCATCATGCAGCTGCTTGCGCCGCACCTGCCCGTCTGGCTCGGCGCGGAAGAAGCGATCCGCGCGGATGCTTCCGCCTATATTTCCATCGTGAGCGCAGCGTACCTATTCAGCCTTTCCATCAACATCTGTTCCAACATCCTGCGCTGTGCGGGCGACACGCGCACACCGCTCGTGTTCAACATCGCCACGAACGTCATCAATGTGGTGCTCAACACGCTCCTCATCTTCCCCACGCGCACCGTTTCGCTGTTCGGCCTCAGCTTTACAATGTGGGGCGCAGGCTGGGGCGTGCGCGGCGCAGCCGTCGCAACTGCGATCGCAACGGCATTCTCGGGCATCATGCTGCTCACCGCTCTGTTCCGCCCGGCTTTCCCCGTTTCCATCCGCATTCGGGACAAATTCCGTTTTGACAAAGCCATTTTCGCGGACATGGTGCGGCTCGGTTCCCCCGTTACCTTTGAGCGCGTCACGATCTCGCTCGGCCAGGTGCTGCTCACGGCCATGGTCACGGCCATCGGCACGGCGGAGCTTGCGGCGCACAGCCTTGCCACCACCGCGGAATCCATCACCTATATGCCCGCCTTCGGCTTCTCCGCCGCGGCGACGACGCTCGTCGCGCAGTCCCTCGGCGCGGAACGGCCCCAGCTTGCAAAGCGGTTCGGCCGCTATTGCATCCTCGGCGCGGTGATCTTCATGTCGGCCATGGGCGTGGTGCTTTTCCTCGGCGGGCAGTTCCTCGTCTCCCTGTTCACGCCGGATGTTGATGTCGCGGCGCTTGGCGGCGCCGTGCTGCGCATCGAGGCGCTTGCGCAGCCTTTCTTCGCGCTTTCCATGGTCGTGTGCGGCGTGATGCGCGGCGCGCGGCAGACGAAGATCACCTTCGTGATCGCCGTCATCGGCATGTGGGTGGTGCGCATCCCGCTCGCCTTCCTGCTGCTTCGCACCACACAGCTCGGGCTTGCCTGCGCCTGGATCGCCATGGCATCCGACCTGTTCGTGCGCGGGCTTATCTCGCTGTTCTATTACCGGAAAGGCACCTGGCTGAACACGACCGGCGTTTCCGCCTGAACGATCCGCTTTATTACGGCTGAGGCTGCGGCTTCAGCCGTTTCGTTTTGCCCGAAGGAAAAGCGTGCCTCCGCATTGGAAGCAAACGCATCCAAAAATGCGCTGCCGCCATCCCAAAGGCCGATTGCAATCACCTCCGCACCGCAGCCACGCCTTTCCTCCGGCAGAAGAGGAGCGCCAAACACCGCGGGTGTTTCCGCACCCACATCCGCCTTGAGCGCTTCCGCAAGGCGCAGCGCCCGCGCGCTGTTCCCCGCGGGGAACGTCTCCCCGCCTGAAATGACGACCACGACCGCGCGCCGCCCAAGCCGTTCGGAAAGCGGGCGGCGGTTCAGAAGACGCAGCGCCCGCGCAAGGCCCGCAGCATGATCCCCGCCGCGCTGCACCGGGCTTGCGTCGATACAGGCAAGCACATCCGGAAGTGCGCCCGTAAGCGGGCAGGACCAGCGGGAAGACCCCGCCTCCCCAAATGCAGAGAAGGCCACACGGTTTTCCGCATTCTCCGCAAGTACGGCGGCGGCAAGGACCCGCGCAAGCGCTTTCCCTGCCTCCAGTCTGCCGAAGCAGCCGCATGCTTCCCCCTCTTTGATGCGCACGGGAACACCCTCTGCATCCCGCATGAAATGATAGCACCAGGGCTGCCACCCATGCGCCTCCTGTTCGGAAAGAAAGCTGTGGGAGAAACGATATTCCCGCGCCGTGGAAAGCGCGACCCACCCGCCCGCCGTTTCATCATAAACGGCGACCTCGTCCGCGCCGGCCGTCTGCCCATCCGCAAGCGTTTCCGCCGCCGGGAACGTAACGCCTGCCCGGAGCGCAGCATCATTCACCGCCGCGGGCCTCAAGTAAAAGTGTTCCGGATTCAGGCAGGGGCATGCAAGCCAGGGCTCCCCCTCCGCCGCGCCGCCCAGTTCCGCCATGGAGGAAGCGTCCAGAAGGAGGATCACGTCGATTCCCTCTCCCGCCGCCCGCGCCGGAACAGAGCCAATCAGCAGCACAAACAAACATGCGGCGGCATAGCGCGCCCACCGTTTCCACAAATTCTTCCAATCCATCTTTTATCGTTTCCCTCCCGCTGCAGTCAGATTGCCATATACACATCATGCAGCAAACAGGCGGCATTTTCATCCCCTTCGGGCGGATACGATGCTTTTTGCGCAACTTTCCCGGGATCCGCACGCATACCGCGTTTTTTGCGCAAACAAAAAACCGCCGGAGCGGTTTTCATAAATGAAAGATAAGGCCGGCTATTATCCCAGCACCTCGGTGAGCACCTTCACAAAGAAGATCGCGAGCACGATAAGGATGATGGGCTTCACGGATTTTGCTCCGCCCTTTGCAAAGAAGCGCGTCCCGATGTAATTCCCGGCGATGCTGAAGCAGCCTGCCGCGAGGCCGAGCGGGAAGATCACCTTCCCATTGAACAGATAGACCGTGAGCGCGGCCACATTTGTGGCAAGGTTTGTGACCTTTGCGATGCCGTTTGCTTCCGAAAGGCAGAGGTGCGCAACCCCGGTCAGCAGCAGGATCAGGAACGTGCCTGTACCCGGCCCATAAAAGCCATCGTATGCGCCGATCACAAGCGCCACTACCATCGCAATCACGGTTGTCTTCACAGGGGAAAGCGGCGTCTTTTCCCCATCGTTCACGAGAGCCTTGCCGCGCAACACATACAGCGCCACAAGCGGCAGGATCACGAGCATGATGATCTTGAACGCACCGTCATCAATGAGGAGCGCAAGCTCCGCCCCGCAGGAAGATCCCGCCAGCGCGCATACGGCGCAGAAAGCCGCAAGCTTCCAGCGGATATACCCGCTTTTAGCATAGCGGAACGTGGCAAGCGCAGTCCCCATGCCGGAGCTGAGTTTGTTGGTGCCGATCGCCATGTGCACCGGGATGCCGGAGATCAGGTACGCAGGCAGGGAGATCAGCCCGCCGCCGCCCGCGACTGCGTCCACAAAGCCCGCGATGAACACGAGCGGGCAAACGATGAGATACGGAACAAACGATGCCAAAGGAACCTCTTTCCCGTGGGAAAGAACTCAGCATGCCCCACGGCCACGAATCAGTATACATGCTTTTTCCCGGTTTGTATACCCCCTTGACGCCAGCACGCATTTGCCTTATGCTTATTCTGTCTTAAATTTGAAGTTTACTTTAACTTAAATGAACTGAGCCAGATCTTCAGGAGGTTTTCCATGCTTTACACCATCGGCGAAGCGGCCGCGCGCATGCACCTGTTTCCTTCCACACTGCGCTATTACGACAAGGAGGGGCTTTTGCCCTTTGTGGACCGCAGCGCAGGCGGGGCGCGCGTGTTCAAGGAATCGGATTTTGAGTGGCTGCGGCTGATCGAATGCCTGAAAGCCGCGGGAATGCCGATCCGGGACATTCGCCAGTTCATCGACTGGTGCCTCGAGGGCGACGAGACGCTTGCGCAGCGGCGGGACATGTTCCACGACCGCCGGCGCGCCGTGGAAGCGCAGATCGAAACCCTGCAGGCTGCGCTCGATACCATCCATTACAAATGCTGGTATTATGACACGGCTGCAGCGGCAGGCAGCACCGACGTGGTGCAGAACCTCGCGCCGGAGGAG
Organism: bacterium; assembly: GCA_022778545.1. Classification (GTDB taxonomy): domain Bacteria; phylum Bacillota; class Clostridia; order Christensenellales; family CAG-138; genus UBA1685. The sequence continues at coordinate 120,593 of JALFDW010000039.1, forward strand.
ATTCCGGCGGAGATCCGCGCCATAAAGGAGCGCATCGATGCCCGCTGCGGCTGTTCCACCCAATCCGAATAACAAAACAAAAAGAGAGCTCCCGGTGCAAGCTCTCTTTTTATATTTGAGTTGTATTTGAGAGTTATTATTTGAGTTCGCGCTTGCGTTCCCGCTTGAACAGCGCATCGAGCGCGCTGCGCGGGTCACGCCCCTCAAAAAGAATATCATATACCGCCTGGCAGATGGGCAGCTCCACGCCGTATTCTGCGCCGAGCTTTATGAGCGCGCGGACGGTATAGTACCCTTCCGCCAGCTTGTCATATGCTTCGCCGCGCACGAACACCTCGCCGAAGCGGCGGTTCTGGCTGTGCCGGGAAAACACCGTAGCCTCATAATCGCCCAGGTGGCAAAGGCCGTATGCGGAAAGCTCGTTCCCGCCCATCGCGGCAATGAGCCGGGCGATCTCCCGCGTCCCGCGGGACATCAAAGCGCCCTTGAGCGTCGTAAGTGAAAGGCCGTCCAGCATGCCCGCCGCGATGCCGATCACATTCTTTGCGGCGGCGCCGATCTCGTTGCCGAGAAGGTCCTCACCATAATAGAAGCGGATCAGATCCCCGGCGAACGCCTCGGCAAGCTCTTCCTTCAGCGCAGGATCGCTGCTGTCGATCACCATGCAGTTCGGGACGCCCGCGGTAAACTCCTGCACATGCCCCGGCCCGAGCCACACCGCCACGCGGTTTGAAGTATTGAGTGTGCTGCGCACAATCTCGGAAAGCCGCCGCCCTGTGCCCGCTTCAAGCCCCTTCATGCAGAGGACGAAGGTTTTGCCCTGAACACCGCGCGATGCGAGCTGATCCATCAACCCCTGCAGGTTCTGCGAGCCGATGGAGATCACGATCGTCTCCGCCTCCGCCGCCTCCGCGAGCGAAGTCGTGAGCCGCATGCGCTCCGGCAGCGTCAGAAGGTCGTTTTTCCGTTCCTGCATCAACCGCTGCATGCGCGCGGAGCTTTCGCGCCCATACAGCGTGACTGTATGCCCCAACCTGTCCAGATACCAGGCAAGGAACGTGCCCCAGCGGCCACAGCCGATCACCGTCAGTTTCATTGGGATACCTCTTGCTCTTTTTATTTATCCTGTTTTTTTGCTTTGAATTTGGGTTCCGTGCCGGAAAGAAGGCGCCGGATGTTTCCTCGGTGCAGGAAGCATACCAGCACTGCCACAAAAACGCCCGTCAGCAGCATGGGCAGAGACGTGTCTCCAAGAAGGAGCATCGCAAGGGGATATGTAAGCGCCGCCGTGATCGAGCAGACCGACACGGTGCGCGCAAAATAGAACACAAGGAAGAACACCGCAACAAGGATCAGGAACAGCCGCACATCGAGCAGCAGCGCTGCCGCCGCGCTGACCGTGACCCCCTTGCCGCCGCGGAAGCCGAAAAACACGGGCCAACAATGCCCCACAAGGCATGCGCATGCAGCGATGCATTTGCCTGCCTCACCAAGCAGCCATGCGCCGATGAGCATCGAAGCCGCGGTTTTGAGGAAATCCCCTGCGAACGTGAGGACGCCCGCTTTCATGCCGAACACGCGCGCCACGTTCGTAGCGCCCGCATTGCCGCTGCCGCGCGTGCGCACATCCGCGCCGTAAAGCCGCCTGCACGCAAGGACCGCCACGCTGATCGAACCAAGCAGGTATGCCGCAGCAGCCACCAGGCAAATCTTCCAAATCTCCATGTTGCGCTCTCTCCAACCTACCGGCAGCGTTCGCCGCCGTTTTCATGCAGCTTTTATCATACACGATAACGGGTGCGTATTCAAATCCCGGCGCAGATTTTCACAATATTTCCGCAAGCCGTTCAAATGCCGCATCCAGCCGCGCCATATCCGCGCCGGAATAATTCACCACGATCTCATGGGTTTCGGCATTGCGGGGCGCGTTCTGATATTCCGAAAGGAAGGAAAGCCGGATGCCTGCAGCCGCCGCTTCCCGGGAAAGGACGGCATCGCTTTTTTCCGTGCGCACGCGCAGGAGGAAATGGAGCCCTGCATCCTGTTCCAGAATTTCCGCGCGCCCGGCAAGCGGGCTGCGCCCGATCGCTTCGATGACCGCGTCCCGCTCGCTGCGGTAATACTTCTTCATGCGGTTGATGTGCCGCTCAAAATGGCCTTCTGAAAGGAAGCGCGCAAGCGTATATTGTTCAAAACTCGTGACCGTGCACGCATAAAACGAAAGCTCCCGCCGGAAGCGCTCCATCAGCGCCGCCGGAAGCACCATGTAGCTGATGCGGATGGAAGGCGCAAGGCTTTTTGAAAACGTGTTTGTGTAGATGACGCGGCCGCCCGCGTCAATGCTCTGCAGCGTGGGAAGCGGCCTTCCCGTGAAACGGAACTCGCTGTCGTAATCATCCTCGATGATATACCTTCCTTCCTCCTCCCCCGCCCAGGCAAGCAATTCCTGCCGCCTGCCGATGGGCATCACCACGCCCGTTGGAAAATGGTGGGATGGCGAAATATGCGCCACATCCGCGCCGCTTGCGCGCAGACCGGGGACGGGCATGCCGCGCTCATCGATATCCACATAGCGCACCGCAAGGCCGTTTTTTTCGTAAATGCGCGGAATTTTCACATGGCCGGGATTTTCCACGGCAAAGACGTGCGTCCGCCCAAGGAGCTGCACGATGAGATTGTAAAGGTATTCCGATCCCGCGCCGATGACGATCTGTTCCGCCGAAACGCGCATGCCGCGGAACTCGAACAGATAGGCCGCGATCGCTTCCCGCAGCTCTACCGCGCCGTTTGCGGGCGTTGCGGCAAGCAGCTTCGTTTCCCGGCGCGAAAGCTCATCCCGAAGCAGGCGTGACCAGACCGAAAACGGAAAGCGCGCGCAGTCCGGATGATTGCTCCTGAAATCCACGAAGCAGGGCGTTTCCGGCGGCGCAGCGGCCGGAGCTTCTCCCCGCGCAGGCGCTTCCGGCGCGCGCTCCACCGCGCTTGCGAAATACCCCCTTCGCTCCACGGCGTAAATATAGCCCTCCGCAAGAAGCTGCGCATAGGCGTTCTCCACTGTGATAACGCTCACCTTCATGTGCTGTGCAAGGCTGCGCTTGGAGGGCAGGCGCTCATCGGGTACGAGCTTGCCCGCAAGGATGTCCGCACGGATGCTGCGGTAAAGCGCGATATAAAGCGGCGTTCCGGGTGCGGCAGAAAGGGTATAGGTCAGCATGATATTTCCTCTGGTATTATCATTTTTGATTCATTTGGTTATTTTAATAATACCAGTTTTTGCGTATCATTGCAACAACGCCGCGGAAACACGCAAGGCGCGGCGCATATTATCTGCAATGAAATGCGAGGTTTTCTACAATGACGAACAAAGCAATCCGCACGCTTGTGCTTGCAGCCCTTTTCGCCGCGCTGACCTGTGTTGCGACGATGGTGATCCAGATCCCCTCCCCCATGAACGGCTACGTCAACCTGGGCGACTGCTTCGTGCTGCTTGCCGGCTGGGTCCTTGGGCCGCTCTATGGTTCTCTTGCCGCAGGCATCGGCTCCGCGCTTGCGGATATGTTCACCGGCTATATGCATTATGCACCCGGCACCTTCCTCATCAAAGCCGTCATGGCGCTCATCGCCTGGGCGGTTGCTAAAGCGCTCATCGCCCGCTTCGGCGGAAAGCGCACGCTCTGCAAGAGCATTTCCGCCGTGCTCGCCGAACTCTTCATGGTCGTTGGGTATTATCTCTATGCCGGCCTTCTGCTTGGGAAAGGCCTCGGCGCGCTGGGCGCTGCGGCAAGTATCCCGGGCAACCTGGTGCAGGGCGCTGTCGGCGCAGTCGTGGCCGTGCTGCTCTCCCACATCATCGACCGCTATCACCTGCTCCGCAAGTTTGGTGTGAACGAACTGTGAAAATTTAAAAATACGCAACCTTTTTCGCACGTGCCGCGTTAGAATAGATGACGCGGCACTCGGCATGTTTGCCGCGCATAAATCAAGCGGCGTTGCACAAGCTAAACCGGCATGCCGCACACAGGAGGAAAAACAAAATGAAAAACACGAAAACGGCGCGCGGAAGTAAGCTTCTTTCCGTGATGCTCCTGCTCCTTTCGGCGGCGCTTCTTCTCTGCGCCTGCGCGAACAATGCGCCCGCCCCCACGCCCACTGCCCCCGCAACGGAACCTTCGGCAGAACCCACACCTGAGGCCACCCCGGAAGCCACGCCTGAGGCTACCCCGGATACGCCCGAAGCCCCCACGGGTGCGAGCGGCCTCTCTTCGGCGGAAGATGTCTCCGCTTTCCTTGACCAGGTCTACAGCGTCATCGGCGCGGAAAACCTGCCCATGATGATCGGTCATATGCCGCTTGACCTGACCGATATGGATGCGGTAACCTATAATACAGGCCTCACCTCGGTCGAAGGGATCGACGGCATCGTCGTATCCGAATCCGGCGTCGGCTCCATCGCCTACTCGCTCGTATATGTGATGACCGCCGACGGTGCGGACGCGGACGCCATCCAGGCAGAGCTGATGGAAAAGATCAACCCGGCGAAGTGGATCTGCGTCTCTGCGGACAAGATCATCTCCGTGCAGCTCGATTCGGACGTGCTCCTTGTGATGGGCACGCCGGAAATGGCCGAAACCGTTTACAACGCGGTCGTGGAAACCGCGGAAGGCACGTTCACGAACATCGGCGAAAAGGTCGAGAACTGAACGTCAAAGCGCTGATGCTGTAAAAAAGCAGAAATCCGCTTTTTCAGCAAACGGAGGGCCGCATGTGCGGCCCTTTTTTCACCCCGAATTCCCGGCACGCTGCGCCGGAGTGGAAAGGAGCACCTTCCCATGCTCTTCTCGAGCGTCACCTTCCTTTATTTTTTCCTGCCCACCGTGCTGGCCCTGTATTTTCTCGCGCCGCGAAGGTGCAAAAACGCGGTGCTGCTCATCGCCTCGCTCGTGTTTTACGCCTATGGTGAGCCGCGCCTTGTTGCGCTGATGCTCGCAAGCGTTCTTTCCGGCTATGTGCACGGCCTTCTGATCGAACGGTTCCGCGGAACGCGCGCGGGCAAAGCGTTTCTCATATCATCCGTCTGCTTTTCGCTCGCACCGCTCCTCGTGTTCAAATACGCGGACTTTTTCATCGGCAACCTGAATGCGCTCGGCGCATCGCTGCCGCTTTTAAAGCTCGCGCTCCCCATCGGCATCTCGTTCTATACGTTCCAGATCATAAGCTACACGGTGGATGTTGCGCGGGGCACGGCAAAAGCACAGCGCAACTTCATTGACCTTGCGACCTATATTTCCCTCTTCCCGCAGCTCATTGCAGGGCCGATTGTGCGCTACACGGATGTGGAATCTGCACTCCATACGCGCACACATTCCGCGGAGGCCGTGGGCAGCGGCGCACTGCGTTTTTCCATCGGCCTCGGGAAAAAGGTGCTGATCGCAAACCTTCTCGGCGAACTTTGCGCCGCGCTCCGTGCTGCTGAAGCGAGCGTGCTCGGCAGCTGGGGCTATGCCGCAGCGCTCTGCCTGCAGATCTATTTCGATTTTTCCGGCTACTCGGACATGGCCATCGGCCTTGGCACGATGCTCGGCTTCCATTTCCCGGAAAATTTCAATTATCCGTTTATTTCGCAGAGCGCCACCGAGTTCTGGCGCCGCTGGCACATGACGCTTGGCGGCTGGTTCCGGGACTATGTTTACATCCCGCTGGGCGGCAGCCGCGCAGGCGCCTGGAAGCAGGTGCGCAACATCCTCATCGTCTGGGGCCTCACGGGCTTCTGGCACGGCGCAAGCTGGAATTTTATCGTATGGGGGCTGTTTTTCGGCGTGCTGCTCATCGCGGAAAAGCTGTTCTTCTCAAAGCTGCTGAAGAACATGCCGCGCATATTCCGCCACCTGTACCTGCTGCTTGCGGCGCTCATAAGCTTCCTGATCTTTGATGCGGCTTCGCTCTCCGAAGCGGGCCGCGCCATTGCAGGGCTGTTCGGCGGCGCGCCGCTCACAAGCGCAGCGGGGCTTTACTCCCTCCGGAGCTACCTCGTCGTCCTGCTCCTTGCCGCCATCGGCGCAACGCCGCTCCCCAAGGCGGCTGTCACGCGCCTTTCCGCCACCCGGGCAGGCAATGTCCTCGTTTCCGTCCTGACGCCGCTTTTCATGGTGGCGCTCCTTGCCGTCTCCACAGCGTACCTGGTGGACGGCTCGTTCAACCCGTTCCTGTATTTCCGTTTTTAAGGAGGCTGCCGCATGAATCCCAAGCTGAAAAACCGCATCCTCTGCGCCCTTTTTGCACTCGTGACGGCGGGCGGCTTCCTGCTGCACCTGCTTCTCCCTGACAAGGCGCTCTCCGTTCCCGAACGGCGCAAGCTGGCGCAGATGCCGGAGGCTACGCTCGCCTCCGTGCTGGGCGGCAAATTCACCGCAGCCTTTGACGATTACGCACTCGATCAGTTCCCTGCGCGCGATGCGTTCCGCACGCTCAAAGCCGTCGTACAGTATTACGTTCTGCGCCAGAAGGACAACAACGGCATTTTCCTTGCGGAGGGGAACATCGGGAAGCTGGAATATCCGCTTTCGGAAAGCTCCGTTCTGCGCGCGGCGGAAAAGTTCGTTTCACTCAAGGCGCAGTATTTCCCGGATTCCCGCGTTTTCCTCGCCCTTGTGCCGGACAAGAGCTATTTCCTTGCGGAGCGCAACGGCTATCCCGCGCTCGATTATGAAAAGATGGTCACCCTCCTTTCGGAAAACACGGAGGGCATAGAATACATCGACCTTTTCGACACGCTCTCCGCGGACAAATACTATACCACCGACGCGCATTGGCGGCAGGAATGCCTGCATGACACGGCGATGCGCCTTGCGGAAAAGCTCGGCGTGAGCGGCTCGTTCACCTGGGATTACGAGGAAAACGCGCTTGAAGATTTTTACGGCGTATACTACGGGCAGGCGGCGCTGCCCTTCCCGCCCGATACGCTCATCTACCTCACAAGCCCAACGACGGAGAACGCAAGCGTTCTGAGCGCCGAAACGGGCGCGACCACCGAGGGCGTTTACGACCTCGCAAAGCACACCGACGGTACGAGCATGGACATGTATGACGTGTTTCTCTCCGGCGCGGCTGCCGTGCTCACCGTCACGAACCCGAACGCCGCGGGCGAGGCCAAAGGGCGCGAGCTCATCCTGTTCCGGGACTCCTTCGGCAGCAGCATTGCGCCGCTCCTGCTCGACTGCTATAAAACCATTACCCTCGTGGATATCCGCTATATCGCGAGCAGCTATCTGCCGCAATATGTGGACTTTCATGGGCAGGACGTGCTCTTCCTTTACAGCACAACGGTCATCAACAACAGCGCCATGCTGAAGTGATGCCGGCTGAACGATACGCCAAAGGGCCGCCCAGTTTTGGGAGCGGCCCTTTTTGTGTAAGAGATAAAATGATAGCTGAATAATGCTGATGCGCCTGGCCGTCAGCGTTTCGTTCCGAGGAAGAACAGTGCGGCTGTGCCGGGGCCGGAATGTGCGCCGATGACCGGGCCGATCGGGTTGAGAATGATCTCCTTTGGGCCGATGCTCTCGCGGACCATCGCAGCGAGCTTCTCAGCATCCTTTTCGCAGTCGCCATGGCTGATGAACACCACCTGCTCCGCAGGGTCAATCGCCGTCTCCTGCATCTTTTTCAGAAGAGCTTTGATGGAAGTTGTACGCCCCTGCACCTTGCCCACGGGGATCAGGTGCCCTTCATCGTCCACATGGAGCACAGGCTTGATGTTGAGCATCGTGCCGAACGCCGCTGCCGCCGCGGAAACACGCCCGCCGCGCTTGAGGTGCTGCAGATCATCCACCGTGAACCAGTGGCACAGATGCAGCCGGTTCTCCTCCACAAACGCGCGCACCTCGTCGATGCTCCTGCCCGCAAGCTTCTGCTGCACCGCATGGTATACAAGGAGCCCCTCTCCGAAGGAAGCGCTGAGCGAATCCACCGTGTAGACCTTGCGCTCCGGATACTTCTCCGCAAGCTGCGCCGCCGTCATCACGCCAACATTGTAGGTGCTGCTCAGCCCGGAGGAGAAGCCGATGTAAAGCACGTCCCTGCCCGCGGCAAGCGCCGGTTCCATCAGCGAAAGGAAATCCTCCTGGTTCGCGGCCGAAGTCTTTGCGGGCACGCCCGCGCGCAGCTTCTCATAAAACTCATGGAAGCCAAGCTCACGCCCGTCCAGATAATGCGCGTACTCCTTGTCCTCCATGCTCACGCGGATGGGCAGGATCGCAAGGCCGAGCTCGTCCGCCATCTCCTGCGGCATGTCACAGGTGGAATCCGTGATGATCAAAAAGTCGTTCGTTTTGCTGCCGTTACTGTCGTCTGTCATGTTCTGTTTGTACCTCCCGTCTGCTTTGATGATTTATGCGCAACGCCTTTCAGCGTTCCGTCCCCCAGAAAATGATCGTAAGCGCGCCGGGGCCCGCATGTGCGCCGGTCGTCGGCTCGATACAGGTGATCGTAAGCGCAACGTTCGGATGTTTCTGCAAAAGGAGCGCGCCGAGCTGTTCTGCATCCTCCGCGCAGTCCCCGTGCACGACGACCACCGTGCCGTCATCCGGCCGCAGGGCCTTCTCCGCATACCGCTTCAGCATTTCGCGCAGAAGGCGGTTCTTTCCGCGCACCTTTTCCGCAACGGCAACGCGCCCCTGCCCGTCAAAGAACATCAGCGGCTTAAGGTTGAGCATCGTGCCGATCGCCGCTGCCATGGCAGGAAGCCTGCCGCCGCGCCGGAGAAAGCCAAGGTCATCCACCGAAAGGAAGTGGCACATGGAAAGCCGGTTCTGCCGCACCCATTCCGCAACATTTTCCGCGCTCTCGCCCGCATCCCGCATGTCCGCAGCATGCAGCACCATGAGCCCTTCGCCGTAAGCGGCGGAAAGCGAATCCGCGACATATACCTTTGCCGTATACTTTCCGTTGAGTTCCTCCGCCGCAAGCATGGCGGACTGATACGTCCCGCTGATCCCGCTTGATATACTAATATACACTATATCCTGCCCGTTCTGCAAGAAAAGTTCGAAAGCACGCAGGAACGAATCCGTGTTGATCAGCGAAGTCCGCGCAATATCACCCGCCCGGAGCCGCGCAAAAAAGCCCTTGCTGTCAAAGGGTACACCCTCCTCATAGCAGGAGAAGGTTTCCTCCCCGATGTTGTACGTCAGCGGCACAACGTGCACATCGCGCTGCGCCAGAGTTTCATGGGAAAGATTGCAGGATGAATCGGTAAAAAGTATGAAACCCATAAAATAAGCCCTTTCTTCCGGCATATGCCGGTGTTTTTTCTGATTTCCCGCATCATATTATCATGTGTTCCGGATTATGTAAAGTAATCTTTATTATGATATCTTACGGTTTTTCAGATTATGTTATGTGGAATATACGGTGAAACTATGCTATAATTGCGCCATATTATAACCATAGGAGAGGAGCCCCGCCATGACGCATGACAAGGCGCTTGTTGCGAAAAAGCTGCGCAAATGGGAAGGATTTCTGCAGGAGTATGAGCTGCCCACATGGGACATGCTCCCCTGCATTGAATTATATATGGACCAGGTGCTCGTCCTGCTGACGCAGTACCTCAACTTCCCGCCGCGGGAGGATGGCGCAGAAAACATAACGACCCCTGCGATGGTCAACAATTATGTGAAAATGAAAGTCCTGCCTCCGCCCGTGAAGAAACGGTATTCCCGGGTGCACCTTGCCTACCTCATCATGGTCTGCATGCTCAAGCAGACACTTGGCATTTCCCTTGTGCAGCAGATCCTGCCCGCTGACGCCTCTGAGGGCACCGTCCACGCGACGTATGACGCGTTCGTGCGGATGCACAAATCTGTCGCCGCACAGTTTGCAGCGGAGGTGCGCGCCGCGGCTTCGCCCGCCCTCCTTTCGGAAGAACCCGCCGATTCCGCTGTGGGTGGGCTCATCCTGCAATCCGCCATCGCCGCCTCTCTGTTCAAGCTGCTGACGGAAAAGCTCGTCAGCCTCGGCGATACACCGGAACCGGCCCCACCGGCTACCGGGGAGGTTAATAAACCTTAACGGAAAAGCATCCCCATACCTTTGACATTTTTCGCGCTTTCTTTTAGAATAATGATATTCAAATCAGCGGCGCTTACCGAGAGCCGCCTTTTCTGCACAGGAGGAAAACATCACATGGCATTCGATCTTCAGAAGCTGGACGCAGCGCTTCAAGGCTACATCGAGAAAAAAAAGCTTCCCGGCGTTTCTGTTGCCGTGAACGGCCCGGACGGCGTGATATTTGAAAAAGGCTATGGCATTGCGGATCTTGAAACCCGCCGCTCCGTGGATGAAAACACTGTCTATGGCATCGCCTCCATGAGCAAATCCATGACGACGCTCGCCTGCTGCATCCTTGCAGCAGAAGGCAAGCTCTCCTTCGATGATCCCGTGAGCAAGTACTTCCCGAACTTCCGCGTGCCGGGCAACCCGCAGCAGGACGTGACGCTGCGCCACCTTTCCATGCACACGGCAGGCATCCCGCCCATGGAGCCACTCGAATGGTCCATCGCGCTCAACACGCCCGGGCGTGACAGCGAATGGGCGCGTGAGATGAAGCGCACCGCCCCCAACAAGATGGAGACCATTGACCAGGTGATCGACTACATCGCCAACTGCCCGTACCCCACGCTCGGTCAGGCCGGCGAATACATGAGCTACAGCAACGAGGGCTATGCCATCCTTTCCTATGTGGTGGACATCGCCGCCGGCATCACGCTCGAAGAGTTTCTGATGGAGCGCGTGTTCAAGCCCATGGGCATGACGCGCACCGTGCTCGACCTCGATGGCAGCGAAGCCACTGCCATGGCGGGCGGCAACATCACGCGCCTGTTTGAAGAGGACGGCGAAGGCGGCGTGACCTGCGATGATGAATGGTCCATCCTGCCCCCGTTCCGCGGCTGCGCCTGCGTGAAATCCACGGCGCATGACATGGCGCGGTATTATCAGTGCCTTTCCAATCGCGGCATGATCGACGGCGTACAGGCTATCCCGGCGGAAGCCGTCGAGCTGCTCGTCGGCGCGGGCTTTCCGGAGCAGGAGAAAGCCTTCTACTGCTACGGCCTCAACAAGCGCACCAAGGCCGGCCACGTCATCTGCGAGCATTCCGGCGGTCTGCACGGCGTATCCTCCCAGGGCGCGTTCCTGAAGGATGAAAACTACGGCTTTGTCGCGCTGTGCAACCAGGGCGATTCCGACCCTGAGCCACTCGTATGGATGATGCTCAACATGGTGATGGGCCTCCCGCTTGAGGAAAGCCACCGTTGGGTCCACCCGGCAGGCGTGGATTTCGCCGAGCCGGAAATGCTCTTTGGCAAATACATCTGCCACGAAGGCATCCCCGTGACGGTGGAGGTGTTCGAAGAGGAGGGCAAGCTGATGGCGCGCAACGATTACGGCACCATGGAGCTCACCTACTGCGGCGGCACCTGGTTCAGCACGCGCCGCCTCGACACCGGCGCACTCGGGCGCATGCACTTCCTCATCCGGGATGGCAAGGCCTGGGGCGTGCAGGTGTATACGCGCATCTATCAGCGGATCGAGGATTAACAAAAAACATATTATTGAAATGAGAAAAGTGGGCGCAGCTGCGCCCACTTCAGTCTGTCGAAAAAAAAGGAAGCTCTCTTTTTCAAAGCCTAACTGAGTGTTTTGCAGGTATAGCGGATCACGAAGGCCGAAAGAACGAACGTGAGCACATCGGAGACCGGCATGGAATACAACACGCCATCCAGCCCGAAGAACAGCGGCAGCAGCAGCGCAAAGCCCACGCCGAACACCACCTCACGCACCATGGAAAGCATCGTGGAGGGAAACGCCTTGCCGAGCGATTGCAGGTAGATAAACGTCGCCTTGTTCACACAGGCAAATATCATCATGCAAAGATAGATCCGGAAGGACTTCACGGCAAATTCCGTGTAATATACGCTCTCGTTCGCCGCGCCGAAAATGGCAATGAGCTGCCGCGGGAACACTTCCACGATGAAAAGCGCCACCGCGCCCACAAGCGCCTCCGCAGCAAGCAGGCACGTGAACAGGCTTTTTGCCCTGTCCTTGCGGCCGGCGCCCATGTTGTAGCCCACGATGGGAATGCAGCCCGCCGCCATGCCGATCACAATGGAAATGACGATCTGGAACACCTTCATCACGATGCCGAGCACCGCCATCGGGATCTGCGCATATTGACTCTGGCCGAACACCGCATCCTGCGCGCCGTATTTCACCACCATGTTCTGAATAGCCGCCATGGCCGCAACGAGCGAAATCTGCGCGAGGAAGCTGCACCCGCCCAGCGAGAGCATCCTGCGGACCAGGCTGCCCTCCAGACGGAAGCTGCTTTTTTTGAGCCGGACGGCCTTTGTGTGGAACAGGTACCATGCGGAAAGCCCGGCTGTGAGCACCTGTCCGAGCACCGTAGCGACCGCCGCCCCCATCATCCCCCAGCGGAACAGGAAGATGAAAACCGGGTCCAGGATCAGGTTCATCACCGCGCCCGCAAGCGTTACCGCCATGGCAAATTTCGGGCTGCCATCCGAGCGGATGACCGGGTTCATCGCCTGCCCGAACATGTAAAACGGGATGCCGATGGAAATATAGGTGAAATACTCCCTGGAATGCTGGAACGTCTCATCGTTCACCTTCCCGCCAAAGGCCGTGAGGATCGGCTCCTGAAAGATGAAATACAGCGCGGTCAGCGCAAGGCTGCACCCGACCGAAAGCACAACTGCGTTGCCGATGCCCCGGTGCGCCTTTTCCGGCTCCTTTGCGCCAAGGGAAAGGCTCACGAACGCGCAGCAGCCATCCCCGATCATCACGGCGATGGCAAGCGCCACCACGGTCAGCGGGAACACGACGGTGTTTGCCGCGTTGCCATAAGAGCCGAGGTAGCTTGCGTTGGCGATAAACACCTGATCCACAATGTTGTAAAGTGCCGCCACGAGCAGCGAAATGACGCAGGGTACAGCGTATTTGCGCATCAGCGCGCCAATGGGTTCCGTTTCAAGAAACGCATTTGAATTTCTGGTTTGTTCCATATTTGATCCATCCTCCTTTTTTGCAAAACAAAAGCGTGCCGCCAAGCTGGATTTACGCCCTGGGCAACACGCTTTGTACGCTTCCTTATTGTTTTTCTACAAAAAAACACAGCGGGTACGGCAACCGGATTTACGCCGCCAAGCCACACGCTGCATTGTGTATTTTAGCACGGCGGCGCAGATTTTTCAAAGCGTTTTTTGCCGCCGCAAAGGAGAGAAGACGACGTTTCTCTGGAATGCCATTAATTCCAAGCGCGCCGCTTGTATTTTCTTTGATTCCGCGCTATAATTCAAGGTTAGAAAAACATGCAGCAGGGGCTGCGGAAAGAAGACACGCAATGACAAAGATCGATATTTTCTCCGGTTTTCTGGGCGCCGGCAAAACCACGCTCATCAAAAAGCTGATCCGCGAAGCATACGCGGGGGAAAAGCTTGTTTTAATTGAAAACGAATTCGGCGAGATCGCCGTGGATGGCGGCTTTTTACAGGATTCCGGCGTAGAGATCACCGAGATGAACTCCGGCTGCATCTGCTGCAGCCTCGTAGGCGACTTCGCGGATGCGCTCAAGAAGGTACTCGCCCAGTTCGCGCCGGACCGTATCCTCATCGAGCCCTCCGGCGTAGGCAAGCTGAGCGACGTGATCCGCGCCGTGCAGGGCGTGGATTCCCATGACCTTGCACTCAACAGCTTCACCGCCGTGGTGGATGCCAACAAGTGCAGGATGTACATGAAGAACTTCGGCGAATTCTTCAACGACCAGGTGGAGCACGCCGGCGCGATCGTCCTTTCCCGCACGGATTCCGTCCCGGCGGACAAGCTCGCCGCAGCGGTCGAAATGCTCCGGGAGCACAACCCCTCCGCCGTCATCGTCACCACTCCCTGGGATCAGCTTGACGGCGCGCAGATCCTTGCCGCCATGGAGCGCAAGGACACCCTCGCGGCTGCGCTCGACCAGCTCGCCTCCGAATCGGAAGAAGAGGAAGTCTGCCCCGTTTGCGGCCATCATCATGATCATGAACACGAGCATGACCATGAGCATGAACATGAGCACGAACACGAGCATGACCATGACCACGAAACCTGCTCCTGCGGATGCCATCATGAACACGACCATGAGCATGAACACGAACACGAGCACGGGCATCATCACCACCATCATGGCCACGATGCGGACGAGGTGTTCGTGAGCTGGGGCATCGAGACCACGCACAAGTTCAGCCGAGAGGCGTTGCAAAGCGCGCTTGAGGCGCTCAGCGACGAAGCGAAATACGGCACAGTGCTGCGCGCAAAGGGCATGGTCGCCTGCACATGCGGCAAGTGGCTGCACTTCGACCTTGTGCCCGGCGAGATCGAGCTGCGCGAAGGCCCCGCACCCATCACCGGCAGGCTCTGCGTGATCGGCTCGAAGCTCAACGAAGCCGCGCTTGCCGAGCTCTTCCCGGCGCGCTGACGGCGGCAAAGCGGGGGACATGCTCATGGCAATGGAGATTCCCGTCTACCTGTTCACCGGGTTCCTTGAGGCGGGCAAAACACGTTTTATCCAGGAAACGCTGGAGGACAGGCGCTTCAACGCGGGGGAGCGCACGCTGCTCCTGATGTGCGAAGAGGGCGAAGAAGAATATGCGCCGGATACCTTCGCCGGCGGCAATGTGTTCATTGAAACCATCGAGGAAGAAAGCAGCCTTACACCGGCAAACCTCGCCGCGCTGCAGAAGAAACACAGGGCCACGCGCGTGCTCGTGGAATACAACGGCATGTGGATGCTCGATTCTCTCTACCAGAACATGCCGGAAGAGTGGAGCATCTACCAGGAATTCCTGTTCGTGGATGCGCGCACGTTTTTGAACTACAACGCAAACATGCGCCCGCTCGTGGTGGATAAGCTCAAAAGCTGCGAGCTCGTCGTGTTTAACCGCGCTGACGACACGACCGACAAGCTCATGTTCCACAAGATCGTCCGCGCGACGTCCCGCCGGGCGAACATCGCCTTTGAATACCCGAACGGTAAAGTGGAGTACGACGAAATCGAAGATCCACTGCCCTTTGACATCAACGCCCCCGTCATTGAGATCGCGGATGGGGACTATGCGCTCTGGTACCGGGACGTCACGGAGGACGCCGGGAAATATTCCGGCAAGACCGTGCGCTTCAAGGGCACCGTCGCACTTTCGCCGAAGCTTGGGCGGGATGTGTTCATCATCGGCCGCCATGTGATGACCTGCTGCGCGGATGACATCAAATACGCCGCGCTCGTCGCAAAATGGCCGGAAGCATCCACGCTGCACAAGCGGGACTGGGTGATGCTCACGGCGAAGATCTCCGTTGAGTTTCACAAGGCTTACGGCACAAAAGGGCCGGTTCTGACCGCGATCTCCGTCGAACCTGCGGAAAAGCCGGAAGAGGAAGTTGCAACGTTTTATTGATGCGCCCGCGCAGGCGTGTCCGGAGGAGGGGAGAAAATCTTCCCTCCCCATTTTGTTTGTAAACATTCTTCGGTACAGCGGCTGTTTTTGCTTTCGGCTGATGACAGAGCCGCCGGGTTGTAGTAAACTATTAGAGATATTGCGACGCATTTTTCAAGGAGGCTTGAAGTTGAAATACCTTCGTATCTTCTCCGCGCTGCTCGCATGCCTGCTCCTGCTTCCCATGAGCGCATGCGCACCGCGCGCAACCGCTGCCCCGGACGGCGGCGTGATCGACATTCCCGTGCCGGACGAAACTGCAGAACAACCCGCTGTGCCGACACCCACTCCCTCCGGCGTTCAGGATCCGCTCATTCTCACAACGCCTGACGGATCAGCAGAGCCCGCGCCCATCGAGACGCCGGCACCTGCGCCCAGCGCAACACCCGCAGCAACGCTGCCGTCCACAGAGACAAAAGCTCCTGTGGAAACGCCCGCGCCCGAGAAAACGGAACAGCCCAAAGAAACACCCATCCCTTCCTCAGGCGATGAGCTGCCCTATTACCTTTATGTGGAAAAGGGCTCCTACACCCTCACCATCTACGAAAAGGGCGAGGACGGCGCGTATTCCAAGGTATACAAGACTTACCGCATCGCGCACGGCGGCAACAAAACACCTGCCGGCACATTCACCCTGGGTGACGACCGCGAGCGTTGGCACGAGTTCCCGGATGGCGGGTTCGTGCAGTTTGCCACCCGCTATCATAACCGGCTTTACATCCACTCCCCGCTCTATGGCGAGGAAAACAACGGCTACCTGTGGCCGAAGTATTATGACGGTGAGCTCGGCATCGGAAAATCCTCCACGGGCGGCTGCCTGCGGATGGTAACGGAAGCCGCGCGCTTCATTTACGAAAACTGCCCTGCGGGCACGGTGCTTGAGATCGTGAACGGCTCACCCAAGGGCACGACGAGCGACGATGTCCCAAGCCGCAACGGCAAGCGGTATGACCCAACGGACGTGGAGGCAAAGGGTTAAAGCTTCTGAGCTTTTTCCGTCCCGGATTTTCTGAAAGGAGGCCCCGCCATGCACAAAGCCGCGCTTCTTCCCGCGCTCCTGCTGCTTCTTGCAGCCTGTACAGCCTGTGTGCCGGGCACGCGGACGCCGGCTGAGCCTTCCCCCGGGCTGTCGGCGATCGACCTTACACCTGCGCCCACGCCTGCCGAGACGCCCGCACCTGCGCCCACGCCCGTGCCTACGGAGACGCCGGTTCCCACGCCCACGCCGCCGCCCGGGCCGCTGTATAAAGTCCGCGTGAGCGAGCTCAACGTGCGCTCCTCCCCCTCCACCGGGGACAGCGGGAACATCATAGGCAAGCTTGCCTATGAAGATGCGGTCTATTTGCTGAACACGGAAGGCGAGTTCAGCCGCGTACAACTTCCGGATGGTACGGTGGCCTATTGCTACGCCGAATATCTCGTGCCGGAGGAGACGGTGCTTTACGCTTACGTCCCACCCGAAACGGCGCAGAAAATCGACATCCCGACAGGGCAGCCCGTTTTTGAAAGTGACGGCATAACGCCCGTCATGGTCAAAAACGAGCTCATCGACCTGAAACTGTACCTGCCGGACGCGCAGTATGAGCAGCTTTTCAACACGGAACGCAATGTAACGGGTGAACCGCTTTACGGCCGCACGGTGTTTCTCCTGCAGCGGGACACCGTGAAAAAGCTCGTAAAAGCCTATGAGATCTTCAAGGCGGATGGCTATACACTCAAAATTTACGATGCATACCGCCCGGTTTCCGCGCAGAAGCGCCTCTTCGCCGTCGTGCAGAACAAACACTGGATCGCGGACCCTTCCACCACGGCCTCCAACCACAACCGCGGCTGTGCGGTGGACATTGCGCTCATCAACGACGCAACCGGGGAAGAGCTCGTTTTCCCCACGCCCATGCACACGTTTTCCGAAGAAGCCGCGCGTACCTGCACGACCTGGACGGAGGAACAGACCGCCAACGTCAATTACATGACCGATGTGATGACCAAGTGCGGCTTCAATTATATCAAAAGCGAATGGTGGCATTTTTCCGACACCAACAGCAAGCAGTTTATGACCACGGATATCGACCTTTCGCGCGTCACGATGCTGCCGCTTGAACAGCTGCCCGAAAACGGCCGCTGAGCTATCCATCAACAACAAAGGAGGTTTCAACCCAATGAAACTGAAAAAGAACCTTTCCCTCTCCCTCGCCGTGCTGCTGATGCTCTGCATCGTGGCGGCCTGCGGCGGCAAGCCTGCCTCTGCCGCGCCCACGGGTGCGTTCTCCGAAAAGGATCTTGGCGTCGAGATCGCAGGAAAGACCTATTACCTGCGCGAGGACAGCGCCGCCCTGCTTTCTGCCCTGGGCGACGGCTATGAGTATTCCGAAATGGTAAGCTGCGTCTACGACGGCAAGGACAAGACCTTCACCTACCCCGGCATCACCGTGAACACCGTGCCGGTGGACGGCAAGGACGTGATCGAGATGATCACCCTGACGGACGCGACCTATACAACGCTGCGCGGCGCAAAGGTGGGCGACGCGCTCTCCTCCCTCACGGAGCTTTACGGCGCGGATTATTTTGATGACGGCTACATCACCTATTCCATCACCAACGACCCCGCGGACATTCAGGCTGAGCGCATCCAGTTCGAGCCCGCGGGCGACGCGGTCGGCACGATCTACATCTACTCCCCCAGCTATTGATCTCAAGCGGAGTGAACCATGGTTTTCAGCTCCCCCACATTTTTCTTTCTGTTCCTGCCGGCAGCGTTCCTTGTGAACCTGCTGTGCAGGCGCAGCATCCGCTGGAGCAACGCGCTCCTGCTTCTCGCCTCGCTGCTGTTTTACGCATGGGGCGAGCCTGTTTATGTGCTGCTGATGCTCGTCACCACACTCGTGAACTACCTTGCGGCGCGCGCCATGGCGCGCTTTCCAAAGAAGCAGCGTTTCTTCTGCGGCGCGGCGATCGTGTGGAGCATCGGCACGCTCGTCTTTTTCAAGTACACCGATTTTCTCATTGAAAGCATAAACGGGGTATTCGGCCTCTCGCTTCCGCTCCCCGGCATCGCGCTTCCCATCGGCATCTCATTCTTCACGTTCCAGGCCATGAGCTATGTGCTCGACGTGTACCGCGGCGACGCGCGCCTTTCCCGGAATTATTTTGACGTGCTGCTCTACATCGCGCTGTTCCCGCAGCTCATCGCCGGGCCGATCGTGAAATACCACGACGTGGACGAGCAGCTCCGGGTACGCACCGTCACAGCCGAAAAAACGGCCGCAGGCTTCCGCCGTTTCTGCTTTGGTCTCGCAAAGAAGGTGCTCATCGCAAACACGCTTGCAATGACGGCGGATGCAGTCTACGCGCTGCCGCTTGGCGATGTGGCCGCGCCTACAGCCTGGCTTGGCGCGGTCTGCTATCTGTTCCAAATCTATTTTGACTTTTCCGGCTATTCGGACATGGCCATTGGCCTCGGCCTTGCCTTCGGCTTTGAATTCCGGGAAAACTTCAACTATCCGTACATCGCGGGCACCATGCAGGAATTCTGGCGCAGGTGGCACATTTCGCTTTCCACCTGGTTCCGGGAATATGTGTACATCCCACTCGGCGGCAACCGCAAGGGCAAACTGCGCACGGGCGTGAACAAGCTCATCGTGTTCCTTCTGACCGGCCTCTGGCACGGCGCAAGCTGGAACTTCGCCGTGTGGGGGCTTTACCACGGCAGCTTCCTGATGCTGGAATCCTACGGCGCACTCAAACCCGCAAAGTGGCCGCGCGTGCTCCGGCATGTCTATACGCTCCTTGCGGTCACGATCGGCTTCGTGTTCTTCCGCGCGGAGACCATGGGGCAGGCATTCGGCATCATCGGGCGCATGTTCGCTGGCTGGCATGTTTCGGCAGCCGCGCTTGCGGAGCTTTCCGCGCTCGTAACGCCGCTCTGCATCGCTGCGCTCGCCACAGCCGCGTTTGCCTGCACGCCGGTGATGCACCGCCTCGGGGAGCGTCTCTCCGCGCGCCGCCCCGCCTGGGAAAGCATGATCTACGCCACAGCGCTGCTGCTTGCCGCGCTCTCCGCACTCTGTCTTTCCACGGCGGCCTATAACCCGTTCATCTATTTCCGCTTTTAAGGAGGGGCGCTTATGAAGAAACCGTTTTACATCGCCTTCATCGCCGCATTCCTTGCCGTATGCCTCCTGCCCACGGCGGCACTCCTTTGCGGCTACAAGGCTGAAAACCGCGAAAACAGGCCGCTTGCAAGGCTCACTTCCCTTTGGGAACGGGATGGGCTGAATCTTTCCTTCCCTGCGGAGTTCGACGCTTATTTTGAAGATCACTTCGGCTTCCGGGAGGAAATGGTCACGGCCTTCCACGGCCTCACGATGGCACTCTTTGGCGATACGCTCAACGAGAAGGTCATTGTGGGCAAAAACGACATGCTGTTTTATTCCGAAACGCTCGATGATTACCTGGGGCGCAGCCTGCTTTCGGACGGGGAGATCGCCCGCATTGCAGCGTGCCTGCGCATCGAGCAGGAATACTGCGAAGCTCAGGGCATGTCCTTTACCTTTGCCATCGCGCCCAACAAAAACACGATCTACCCGGAAAACATGCCTGCGTGGCTTATCCCCACAGGGGAACCCGGCAACCGGGAGCGGCTTTATGCCGCGCTTAGGGAAGCGGGCGTTCCCACCGTGGATTTCGCTTCGCTGCTGCTTTCCCGCAAGGGGGAGGGCCAGCTTTACCATGACCGGGATACCCACTGGAACGAACGCGGCGCACTCATCGCCTACAACGCGATTATGGAACGCGTTCTTTCCGGAGCAAAATACGAGACTTACGCTTCGCTCGTTCCGGAGACGGTCTGCGATGACGCGGGCGACCTCCACAACTTCGTGCTCCCCGCCCTTTCGGGCAACCGCCCGCGGCCGGATTATGGCATCACAGCGAATTTCTCCTATGACGCGGGAACGCGCCCGTCACAGGACACGACCTTCGGCACCACGAGCGGGGCAAACGGCGCATCGCTGCATTTGTTCCGGGATTCGTTCGGCAACGCACTTCTTCCGCTTCTTTCCACAAACCTCGGGCGCGTGAAGTACAGCGCGGAGTTCCCCTATAATTACACGCTGCTCGATGAAGAAACGCCGGATGCAATATTCATTGAGCTTGTGGAACGCAACATCAAAAACCTGCTTATTTCCACGCCGCTTATGCCCGCTCTTGAAAGAAGCGATGTTTCGGATGCGGAAACAGAAGGCGGCACAGCGCGGCTCACGCAATATGGGCGCAGCGGATACACGCAGCTTGCCGGCTGCTTTGATGCCGCCGCACAGCCGGAGCGCATTTTTGTGCTTCTCGCGCAGGGCGACGAGCTCCATTGCTTTGAAGCGTTCCCCATTCTGGAGGAACGGGCCGAATCCCTTGCCGGAGACATGGCTTCGCCGCGCGGCTTCTCGCTGACGCTGCCCGATACCCTTTCAGGAGAATATGAGGCGACCATCCTTACGGGCGGCATACGCTATGATGCCGGCACGGTCGTGCTGGCAAACGGTTGATTCACGGAGCAACGCTATGGTCACGATCCGAATCGCACAGCCTTCCGACGCGCCCGCGCTTGCGGCGATCTACAGGCCCTATGTGGAAACGACGGACATCACGTTCGAATATGACGCGCCCTCCGACGCGGAGTTCGCCGCGCGCATCGCGGAAACGCTGAAGAAGTACCCTTATCTTATTGCGGAGGAAAACGGTGTAGCCGTAGGTTACGCCTACGCAGGCACATTCAAGGGAAGGCCCGCTTACGACTGGGCGGCGGAAGTCACCGTATATGTAAAAATGGGCTGTTCCGGGCGCGGCATCGGCACCCTGCTTTACGCCGAACTGGAGCGCTGGCTCCGCAGGCAGAACATCATCAACCTCAACGCCTGCATCACGCACCCCAACGAGAAGAGTGAAGCCTTCCACCGCAAGCTCGGCTACCGCACCGTGGCGCATTTCACCCGGTGCGGCTACAAGCTCGGCGCGTGGAAGGACATGGTCTGGATGGAAAAATTCCTTTCCGGGCATCCCGCCGTGCCGGAGCCGGTGATCCCGTTTTCCGCGCTGCAAAGTATGCATCTATGAAAGTCACACGCGCAATGCTCCACCCGGAGCTTCGTTTCAGAGGCGCTGCAATCCGGCTGCTTTGGCCCGCATTTACCGTGCGCAAGCTGCGCGTTTGCAATCAGGCAATGCGCCTTGCAGCACCCCTGCTCCGCTTCCCCCTGGCAAACCGGCAGGATGTATTTCTCCCGCGGGAGGATGGTTCACACCTCCGGCTTTGTATTTATGCGCCGAAAACCCGGCTGGGAGTAAGTGTCCCCGGCCTCCTGTGGCTGCATGGCGGCGGCTATGCGCTCGGCTGCCCGGAACAGGACACAGGCTTCATACGGCGTTTTCTTGCGGCAGCGCCATGCGTGATCGTTGCACCGGCCTATACCCTTTCACCGCATGCGCCTTACCCTGCTGCGCTCAAGGATGCTTATCACGCACTCCTTTGGCTCAGGGATAACGCTGCGCGCCTCGGTGTGCGCACGGATCAGCTTTTCGTGGGCGGCGACAGCGCAGGCGGTGGGTTAACGGCCGCGCTCTGCCTGTATGCACGAGACAAAGGCGAGGTCTCCATCGCCTTTCAGATGCCCCTTTACCCGATGTTGGATGACCGGATGGCAAGCACCTCCATGCGGGAAAACGATGCGCCCATCTGGAACGCGCAATCCAATGCGGCGGCCTGGCAGCTTTACCTTGGGGAGCGCTTCGGCAAGGAGGATACACCCATATACGCTGCGCCCAGCCGTGCGGATGACCTTAGCCACCTGCCGCCCGCGCTAAGCTTTGTGGGTGAAGTCGATCCCTTCCGGGATGAGGCGGCAGAATACTTCAAGCGGCTTTCCGCCGCGGGAGTTCCCGTTTCCTTCCGGGTATTCCCCGGCTGTTTTCATGGGTTTGATCTGTTTCGGCGCACCGTGCCGGGCCGGGAAGCCGCGGCATTTCTCCTCGCCGGTTTTTGCCATGCAGCAGAACACTGCCGCCGGGCGCAGCCCGAATGAGAGGATCACAATTACGCAGCAAAAATACAGGGTACGCACAACGCATGCCCTGTTTTTTGTTTTTACGCGCCGCAGGCTTCCCGCACGAGCGCGATCTCCCGCGCATAGCCCGGAAGATCATTGGGCGTTTCAAGCGCGATGGGAAGGCCGGCAAGGGCCGGATGCTGCACGACGCCAAGGAGCGCAGGGAAGCCGATCTGCCCCGCGCCAAGGCAGGCGTGGCGGTCCTTGTGGGAACCAAGCGCGTTCATGCTGTCGTTGAGGTGCACGGCGTGGAGGCGGCCAAGGCCGATCACCCGGTCAAACTCCGCCAGCACGCCGTCCAGATCGTTCACGATGTCATAGCCCGCGTCGAACACATGGCAGGTGTCAAGGCACACGCCGAGCCGCTCCGCATGCTCCACCCGGTCGATGATCGCGCGGAGTTCCTCAAACCGGCCGCCGACCTCGCTGCCCTTGCCCGCCATAGTCTCAAGCAGCACGGTGGTTTCGCCCGCATCCGGCAAAACGGCGTTGAGCGCCTCCGCAATCAGGGCAATACCCGCTTCCGTGCCCTGCTTCACATGGCTGCCGGGATGAAAATTGTAGAAATTGCCGGGCAGATGCGAGAGCCTGCGAAGGTCATCCCGCATGGTATCCCGTGCGAATGTGCGCAGCCCTTCCTCCGCCGCGCAGGCGTTGAGCGTATACGGCGCATGCGCGATCACGGGGCCGATCCCCCGCTCCGCCGCAAACGCGCGATATGCGGCAATATCCGCTTCATCGAGCGGCTTCGCCGCGCCGCCGCGCGGGTTCCGCGTAAAGAACTGGAACATATTCGCACCGATGGAGACGGCCTCCTGCCCCATATGCATAAACCCCTTCGAAGAGGAAAGATGGCACCCGATCCTGATCATCATGTTCTCCTTTTCTCACTTTTCTGCCTGTAGTATACCATTTCATGCCCGCCTCCGCCAGCTATGCCGCTCCACAGGCAGTTTTTTGCAGGAATTCCTGCAAAGCCCAAAATTACATCTGTTCAGCGGCTGCAAAACGTGCTAATATATAAGCATTGTTAATAGAATATACCGTATCTCTTTGTTAATATAATAACCAATCGGAGGCTGCCATGAACGCTCAAGACATCCGCTACCTGAAGCTCCTCGCAAGGGAATATCCTTCACCGCAGGCTGCAAGCGCAGAAATCATCAACCTGACGGCGATCCTGAACCTGCCGAAAGGCACAGAACACTTCATGAGCGACATCCACGGCGAACATGAAGCATTCCTGCACATCCTCAACAACGGCTCCGGCGCAGTTGCGGACAAGATCGACCAGGCGTTCGAAGGCTCGCTCGTGATCTCAGAACGCCGCGCACTGGCCGCGCTCATCTACTACCCGCGGGAAAAGCTCATCGAAGCAAAAGCCACCGTAGCGGATCTTTACGACTGGTATTGCGTGATGCTCCGGCGGCTCATCGCCGTGTGCCGGCTCTCCGCCTCCAAGTACTCCCGTTCCAAGGTACGCAAGGCGCTGCCCCGGGAGTTCGCCTACATCATGGAGGAGCTGCTCAACACCGCCCCCAACCGCAATCAGGACCGTTATTACGACAACATCATCCGCGCCATCATCGACACCGGCAGCGCAGATACTTTCATCGTGGAAATGGCCACGCTCATCAAACGCATGACCGTAGACGTGCTACATATCGTAGGCGACATCTTTGACCGCGGCCCCCATGCGGACGTGATCCTCGACCACCTGATGCAGCACCACAATGTGGACATTCAGTGGGGCAACCACGACGTGATGTGGATGGGCGCAGCCGCAGGCAGCGACGTCTGCATCGCTACAGCGGTGCGCAACTGCGTGCAGTACGACAACCTTGACATGCTCGAAAACGGCTACGGCATCAACCTGCTGCCGCTCGCGGTGTTCTCCACGGAGCAATATGGCGACGGGGACGCTTCCGTGTTCAAGCCGCGCAAGCTGCCGGAGGAGCCCTTCAAGCCGCGCGACCTGAACCTTTATGCCCGCATGCACAAGGCCATCAGCGTGATTCTCTTTAAGCTGGAAGGGCAGGTCATCCACCGCCACCCGGAATACAAAATGGAGGATCGGAATATGCTCTCCCGCGTGAACTGGGAAACCGGAACGCTGACTGTGAACGGCAAGGAATACCCCCTGCGCGACACGGATTTTCCCACCATCGACCCGGCCGACCCGACGAAGCTCACCGAAGAAGAAGAGGCCCTGATGGGCCAGCTTGTTTCCGCCTTCACGCACAGCGAACGGCTGCAGCAGCATGCGCGCTTCCTGTATTCCGTGGGTTCTGTCTACCGCTGCTATAACGGCAACCTGCTTTACCACGGCTGCATCCCCTGCAACCGGGACGGCAGCTTCATGGAATTTGAATTCGGCCGCAACCGCCTGAGCGGGCGCGATTTTCTCGATTACTGCGACAAGATCGCCCGGCAGGGCTATTTTGCGCCGGAAGGTTCCCCGGAACGGCAGAACGGCCGCGATTTCCTCTGGTTCCTCTGGTGCGGGCGCAACTCCCCCATCTTCGGCCGCAGCCACATCACCACGTTCGAGCGCGCGCTCATCGAGGATAAGGCGGCATGGAAGGAGCCCAAGAACGCTTATTATGAATATTATGACGATGAGGATTTCTGCCGCGGCGTCCTTGCCGCCTTTGGGCTCGACAAACCCTGGAGCCGCATCGTAAACGGCCACATCCCCGTGCGCGCAAAGGAGGGCGAGAACCCCTGCAAGGCACACGGCCGCCTCGTGGTGATCGACGGCGGCTTCTGCCGGGCCTATCAGGGGCAGACGGGCATCGCCGGCTACACGATGTTCTTCAACTCCTGGGGCATGCGCATTGCCGCCCACGAGCCGTTCACGAGCATTGAAGACGCCGTCCGGCATGACCGGGACATTACCTCCCACACGCACATCGTGGAGGAGTTCCCGAAGCGCGTCATGGTGTCCGACATCGACACCGGCGTGGAGCTGGAGGGGCGCATCGCCGACCTCAGGAAGCTGCTTGAAGCTTATCGCAGCGGCATCATCAAGCCCGACCCCACGCGCAAGGCGAAATAAGGATTTCATACGCATGGCAAAAGGGAGCGAAGCATCGCTCCCTTTTTTGCATTGGTTTCTCTAAAAATCCCCTGTGCTATTCTGCCAAATAAATATCATTTATTTATCGCTATTTACCCCTTTACTTTATCGCGCTAATGTGTTATCATGGCGCAGTAATGAAATTCGATGCATTCCCGTTGAATGCATTCAGTATTGAAAGAGAGGTTCTTCCCAATGAAACGCATGAAATTCTTCCTGCTGGCGCTTGCGCTCATTTTCGTTCTTTCCGCCGCTTTCGGTTGCGCCAAAAAAGAAGATAAAACCTTCACCGTCGGCTTTGACGCGGACTTCCCGCCCTATGGCTACATCGACGAGAACGGCGAATACATCGGCTTTGACCTGGATCTTGCCGCCGAAGTCTGCGCACGCCGCGGCTGGGCGCTCAAGCTTTCCCCCATCGACTGGAACTCCAAGGACTTTGAGCTGGAATCCGGTGCGATCGACTGCATCTGGAACGGCTTCACCATGAATGGCCGCGAGGAGCTCTACACTTGGACGGGCGCTTACATGGACAACTCCCAGGTGCTCGTGACCCGCGCTGCAGACGGCCTCACCACCTTCGCTGACCTTGCGGGCAAGGTCGTGACCGTGCAGGCGGACAGCTCCTGCGAAGCTGCCCTCAACGATGAGGAGAACCCGGACGCCATCGCCCTCAGGGATTCCTTCGCCTCCCTTGAAAAGTGCGCGGAATACAACACCGCATTCATGGAGCTCGAGTCCGGCGCGGTGGATGCCATCGGCATGGATATCGGCGTTGCGAAATACCAGATCGAAGGCCGTGAGGATCAGTTCGTCATCATGGAGGAACCGCTCCAGAGCGAGCAATATGGCGTAGGCTTCAAGCTCGGCAACACCGAACTGCGTGACCAGGTGCAGGAGACCCTGCTCGAGATGGTCAAGGACGGCACGTTCGCGAAGATCTCCGAAAAGTGGTTCGGCTACGACGTCTGTACGCTCGGCTGATCCCATCCAATGCACAACAACGCGGGCTGCATGCTGCCGCCCGCGCTTTCTTTCCCCTCACGGGCAACTACGAACGATTCCCCGCATGATTCCGCTTGGAAGGTAGGAAACTCCCATGTCTTTTCAGGTAATGCTCCAACAGCTTGGCAGCGGCATGCTCACCTCCATGCTCATCTTCGCGCTGACGCTCCTCGGCTCGCTGCCCCTTGCACTCCCCGTGGCGTTCGGCCGCATGAGCCGCTTTGCGCCGCTGCGCATGCTGATGCGCGTGTATATCTCCTTCATGCGCGGCACGCCGCTGATGCTTCAGCTCCTTGTAGTATATTTCGGGCCATGGTTTTTGCTGAAGATCCCGCTCTCGAACGGCTACCGGTTCTATGCCGTCATCATCGCGTTCGTGCTCAACTATGCCGCCTATTTCGCGGAGATCTACCGCGCCGGCATCGAGTCCATCCCGCGCGGGCAGTATGAAGCCGCGGAGGTGCTCGGCTATTCCCGCGGGCAGACCTTCCGCCGGATCATATTCCCGCAGATGGTAAAGCGCATTCTCCCGCCCGTGACGAACGAGATCATCACGCTCATCAAGGATACCTCGCTCGCCTTTGCCATCGGCGTGCTGGAGATGTTCACGCTCGCCAAGCAGATCGCTTCCGCGGAAAAGAGCATGATCCCCTTTGTGGCCGCCGCCGCGTTCTATTACATCTTCAACGCGGTCGTCGCCTGGGCGATGGAGCGCTTTGAGCGCAAGCTTTCCTATTACCGTTAAGGAGTCATTCCCATGAACGTATTGGAAATTGAATCCCTCAAAAAGAGTTTCGATGGGCGCGAGGTGCTTAAAGGCATTTCGCTTTCCGTTGCAGAAGGCGAAGTCGTGGCCGTCATCGGCCCTTCCGGCTCCGGTAAATCCACGCTGCTGCGGTGCGCCACGCTGCTTGAGACCATGGACGGCGGCGCGCTCCGCTACCTTGGCCGTGCTGCGGCCGAACCGGGCCGGGACGGAAAGACCGTTTATGCGGATGCGCAGGCGCTCAAGGAGATCCGAAGCACGTTTGGCCTTGTGTTCCAGAACTTTAATCTGTTCCCGCATTATTCCGTGCTGCGCAACATCATTGACGCGCCCATGTGCGTGCAGAAGCGCAGCCGGGCGGAAGCGACGGAAACCGCCATGGCCCTGCTTGAAAAAATGGGACTTGCCGACCGGGCAGAGGCTTACCCTTACCAGCTTTCCGGCGGCGAACAGCAGCGCGTCTCCATTGCGCGGGCGCTTGCCATGGGCCCGAAGATGCTCTTTTTTGACGAGCCGACAAGCGCGCTTGACCCGGAGCTGACCGGCGACATCCTGCGCGTGATCCAATCCCTTGCCAAGGAGAAGATGACCATGCTCATCGTGACGCATGAGATGGCCTTTGCCCGCAGCGTAGCTGACAGGGTGATCTTCATGGCGGGCGGCGTGATCGTGGAGGAAGGCAAGCCCGAGGATGTGATCGACAACCCGCAGAACGAACGCACACGCGCGTTCCTTACAAAGCTCACGCGCTGAAGTTTCATTGCTTGCATAAAAAGGCTCCGCGTCGCTTTTGCACGGCGCGGAGCTTTGCTGTTCCCTGAGGTTATGCGTTCCGTTTGCCCGCAAGCGCGGCACAGCCTGCGCCAAACAGGAGCAGCACTGCCGCCGGGAGAAGTGCGGATGCACTCCCTGTCTGCGGCAGATATACTGTAGCGCCCGTGGTTGTCACGGTGATCCTGTCCCCATATTTTTCTCCATAGTATGGCCGCGCGGCAGCCTCATCGGCAATGTTGACCGTGATCTCTATCACATTGTTCCTCTCATCGAGCCCAATACCCAGCGCGTCAGGCACGGTGAGCGGTGCATTTTTGTCCTGCCCGATCTCCTCCTGTATCCGTTTCAACTCCTGGTAAGAATACTTTGCCGTTTTGAACTTGATCCTCGCATTCGGCACGAGCGCCTTGAGTTCATCCTCGCGTGCTGCGCTCAGGTTCACGATGCACACCACGGCCTGCTGATTTTCGTCAAGGTACGCGCCTGCATAGTCCTCCGGGTAAACGATGTTCCCCGCGCTGTCCTTCCACGCCCGGTGGAGCGCAGAAATGGCGGCTATGCCCGTCTGTTCGGTTTCGCTTCCGCCTTCCGCAAATACCGCAACCGGCAGGCAGAGGAGGAGCAATACGGCGATTGCAAATAAATACTTTTTTATCATCTTTATCCCTCCAAATGACTTAAACTGAGTGCACTAATGCAGTTACTAATTTTGCAAAAATAGGAATCCGTCCCATTTCCAGAACGAAGGCTTCCCCATATTATATTACCTATCAGATTTCCTGCATCTTGGAATGCTATTTACTGCATTAAATCATTTTAATCGCCCCTCCTTCCATATAAAATCATAAAACCAATCAACATTATGTCATTTCAATTTCTTTATAATTAATCTAACACATTAATGGTATGCTATCAATCTATTATTTTCATAGATTTGCTTGTTCAAAAATATTTAACATTTATCCTAAAATATTGACTTTCGCACTTCACCGTGCTAAACTAATATTATGTGAAAGTAAAGGAGCAAACACATGTATCAGAGCAAGCTGCAAAGCGAGGAAGCGGATCATCTTTTCAAGGCCATCCTTTCCCTCCAAAGCGTGGAGGAATGCTACCGCTTTTTTGAGGATCTCTGCACGGTCACGGAGCTGCACGCGCTTTCGCAGCGCATGGAAGTCGCAGCGCTGCTGAGCCGGGGCGAAACATACACCGCCATCGCGGAAAAAACAGGCGCCTCCACCGCCACGATCTCCCGCGTGAACCGCTGCCTTTCCTACGGGGCGGATGGGTACCAAACCGTGCTTGCACGGCTTGATGAAAGCGGGGCGGAATAACGCAAACGCCGGCGCCCTTCGCGCCGCATATGAAGTTGTCTTTTTTGTTCCGAAACGGATTCTGCAGCAGCAGGATCTGATAAAAGCTATCCGAGGCTGATCACGAAGTTCTCCGCATCGGCCCTTGTAAAGCCTGCGCTCAAGAACATATTCTGAGATTGTTTGTTGAACGAATAGATCTCGGCATGGAGCTGTTTGTAACCTTTTTCCTTTGCAAGCTCGATTATACCCTGCATTACCTTCCTGCCAATATGCCTGTTCTGATATTCCTTTGAGATCACAATCGCTACATCCCCGTTGAATTGAAGGCACACGTCTCCACACAGCCTGTTTTTATATTTGATATAAAACAGATATCCGTTTTTATTGAGATATTGATACATGCGCTTGAGCAGATCGAGATCATACACTTCATCCCTGTTATCAACCTGCTTGCAAACGTCCTTGTCAAGATACCATTTTAAGCTTGCTTTATAATTGGGATAGTATTTGACAAGCTGTATGGCATCGTCGATTATGATATTCTCCATATTTCACCTCGCCGTCCATATGCCGAATAAGGCATATGGGATATTACAGAATCTTTCAGCCTTTCGCACAAAGAAACGCCCGAGGAAGTACAGCCTCCTTCGGGCGCGCTTCATACTGTTTTCGGATGGCACACAATGCCCGGTTGTTTTGTCCGCAGCCGGATCACGCTTCCCCGTTATTTCTTCGAGGAGCCACTCTCTTTCTCGTCCTTTTCCTTGTCCTTGTTTTCCTGGATCTGCTGCAGGATCGTTGCGGCAACAAAACCGCCGAGAAGACCCACGAGCATGCCGCCCGTTGCGCTGCCAAACCGCGTGCCGATCACAAGGCCGGCAAACACGCCGACGAGCGGCAGGAGCATCATCTTCATAGGGGTGCGCTTGCGGCGGTAGTAATTCTCCGGCACTTTTTTTACCGGCACACGCAGCTCGCAGGCATATGTTTCCGCTTCCATGTCGCCGAAGGGATACACCTCAAGCTCCGGCGACGTGCCGTGGAAATAATGCCCCCGTGGGAACCACTTCCGATACACGAACGCCCACTGATCGAACACGCTTTGCAGCGCAGGGCCTTTGCACGGGAACAACGCATAGTCCGACTCCTCCGTGAACAGCTCCTCAAACCCTTCAGGCACTGCAAACTCTTCATCCGGCATTTCAACGGCGACCCAGTAATCATATTCCTGCTTGCCGAAATTGTGGCAGGCGGCAACATAGCCCTCCGCATCCGGCACAAGGCTGCGCAGCGCCGCAAGCGTACCGTCCGCCTCGCATTGCGCCCAGTATTCCTTGATCTGCGCAAGCGCATCCTTCCCCTTTTCGGTCACGATGCGCTGCCGTTTCCCGATAAGGCGCAGCGCAGGCTGTTCAATCACCGTGACTTCTTCCATTTCCGCGCCCTTTACGGCTATGCCCTGTGCGGGGTCCTGCTTTAATTCTCCCATGGTTTCTCCGATCCTCATTTATAGAGTTGGCGGCGTGTCCCCGCCCTTTTTTTCATTTTAACATAAACCACCGCATAGATTCAATTGCCACATGTTGAAAAGCCACCGGGCTTGTGTTATGCTTGAATTTGAAACCCGGAAAGGAGCTATTATGCAAAAGAAACGCCTGTTTCAGAGCCTTGCGCTGTTTTTATCGCTCGCCCTTGTATTGCCTGCGTTTGCAGGTTGCGGCGACGCGGCAGGCAAAGCTTCCGACCAAGATGGCATAACCATTATCACAACGCTTTTCCCGCTTTACGATTTCGCCCGTGCCCTCACGGCCGGCACGGATGCGAACGTTTCCCTGCTGCTGCCGCCCGGAGTGGAGAGCCATTCGTTTGAGCCTTCTCCGGCGGACGTCATCGCCATACAAAACGCGGATGTGTTCGCCTACACCGGCGATTATATGGAAGCATGGGCCCATGAGATCATCGAAAGCCTGGACGGCGCGCGCGGCACGGTGGAAAACGATCATTTTCTGACCGTGGGCAGCCTTGTCATTGCGGATTGCTCCCTTGGCATCCAGCTGGACGAGGTGGAGGAACACGAAGAGGAAGGCCATGAGGGCCATGGCCACGGCAATTACGATCCGCACATCTGGACGGACCCGACCCAGGCGGCAACAATGACCGCAACCCTTGCAGACGCGCTCTCCGCCGCAGACCCGGACCATGCGGAGACCTACCGCGCCAACTGCGAAGCTTACACGGCGGAGCTTATGAAGCTGGACGCGGCATTCGCAGAGCTTGTTGACGGCGCCGCGCGGCGGGAAATCTGCTTCGGCGGCCGCTTTGCGCTGCATTATTTCGCCAAGCGGTATAGCCTCACCTGCATTGCGGCATATGATTCCTGCTCCTCCGAAACGGAACCTTCCGCAAAGGCCGTAGCCGAGATCACGGACGCGATCCAATCGGGCGGCATCCCTGCGATCTATTATGAAGAGCTCGTTGACCCGAAGGTGGCGCGCTCCATTGCATCGGATACGGGCTGCGAGATGCTCCTGCTCCACTCCTGCCACAACGTTTCCCGAAGTGAGCTGGATGCGGGGGCAACGTATCTCTCCCTGATGTATCAAAACCTTGAGAACCTGAAGATCGGGTTATACTAAACGACAAACCGCCGGCTGAAGCCGGCATGATGAAAGAAGCAAAACGGCTTTGGAAATGGCTTTGAAAGAGAACAAAACGGAAAATGATGTCCTGATCCGCTGTAAGGATCTTGCCCTGGGCTATGAGACGGGCGTTGTGCTGGCGGACGTGAATTTTACCGTACACGCCGGGGATTATCTCTGCATCGTCGGCGAAAACGGCAGCGGAAAATCCACGCTCATCAAGGCGCTGCTCGGCCTTTTGCAGCCGCGCAGCGGCGAGATTGCTTTTTCCGGCGTATCGGCACGGGAGATCGGCTACCTGCCGCAGCAAACGGCGCTGCAAAAGGATTTTCCCGCAAGCGTGTATGAAGTCGTACTTTCCGGCTGCGCGAACGGCTTGGGCCGCGCGCCGTTTTATGGAAAGGCACAGCATGCGCGCGCATCGGCCAATCTTGCGCGGCTCGGCATTGCGGAGCTCGCAAAAGCATCTTACCGCACGCTCTCCGGCGGCCAGCAGCAGCGTGTGCTCCTTGCCCGCGCGCTCTGCGCGACGACAAAGCTGCTCCTGCTCGATGAACCCGTAGCCGCGCTCGACCCCATTGCCACAAACGATCTTTACACGCTCATACAGCGCCTGAACCGGGAGGAAGGCATCACCGTCATCATGGTCTCGCACGATGTGAGCTGCGCGCTGCACGATGCAACGCATGTTTTGCAGCTTTCCGAGCACGGCGTGGCCTTTTTTGGCACGGCCGCCGCATACCGCAAAAGCCCCACCGGCGCACGCTTCCTGCGCTGCGCCTGCACGGACTATCCGCGGATCCGCTTCGGCGTTTGGGAGGAGGAATGAACCATGCTTACACTTCTCTCTGAGATCTTCTCCTATTCCTTCCTGGTGCGGGCGCTCATCGTGGGGAGCTTGGTTGCGCTCTGCGCGGCGCTCCTTGGCGTGAGCCTTGTTCTGAAACGCTATTCGATGATCGGTGACGGCCTCTCCCATGTGGGCTTCGGCGCGCTTTCCATCGCCATGGCGATGAATGCGGCGCCGCTTGCGGTCGCCATCCCGATAGTGATCATCGCGGCATTCCTGCTGCTGCGCATCAGCCAGAACAGCCGCCTCGGCGGGGACAGCGCCATTGCGCTCATCGCTTCCGCATCGCTTGCTGCAGGCGTGCTCGTAACCTCGCTCACAAGCGGCCTCAACGCCGATGTTTACAGCTACATGTTCGGCAGCATCCTCGCCATGAGTGACGGCGACGTCTATCTTTCCCTTTCCCTTGCCGCCGTGGTGCTCATGCTCTTCATCGTGTTCTACAACCGCATTTTCGCCATCACGTTTGATGAAAGCTTTGCCCGTGCAACCGGCATCCGCGTTTCCCGCTACAACATGCTCCTCGCCCTGCTCACGGCGCTTACGATCGTCATCGGCATGCGCATCATGGGTACGATGCTCATCTCCGGCCTCATCATTTTTCCGGCGCTCACCGCCATGCGCGTGTGCCGCTCGTTCCGGGGCGTTGTCATCACCTCCGCCGTGATCAGCGTATTCGCCTTTTTCACCGGCATGGTGCTTTCCTATGCGCTGCGCACGCCCGCAGGCGCAAGCATCGTTGCGGTGAATGCCTTGCTGTTCTGCGTGTTTGCGACGGTCGGGAAAATCGCGAAACGCTGACAGAAAAACGGGAACTTTTCCGCATCCTCCTCCGTTTATTCTGTAAAACAGAAATACGGAGGTTTTTTCTATGCGGCGTACGCTTTCCATCCTTTTTGCCTTGATGCTCCTTCTCCCGCTTGCCGGGTGCAAACAGGGCGGAACCCCGCCGGAAGAAGAAAGCCAGTCAGCCTTTAATGCAATGGTACTCGAAGTTTATGAGGGCGGCTCCGTTCTTGTTGAACCCTTCGCGGATGAGGAAGCAATCCTCCGCTCCGCAGACCGCATAACGTTTGGAAAAAACAGCCTCGTTTCCGGCGCCTCTATGCCGGAGCTTGCCGCAGGCGATACCATCCGGATCACCTTTGACGGCACCATTGCCGAAAGCTATCCCGCGCAGCTGATGTGCGTCTACGCGGTGGACGTGGTGGATGCTAAAAGCAGTGGATGTTTACGGGAATAGGCATGATCTCAGTAGCTTCGTTTGTCTGAAACAAGAAAGAGCACGCTGCATTATTTATGCTTATGCTGACGTGCTCTTGATTTTCGTTCACTGGTAAAGCCTACCGCCTCAATTATCCTGTACCTGATGCACATATTTCTTATTGATTTGTAGCTTGCCGTTTACTTGACGGAGGAACCCTTCATTGCGCAGTTCCGTAATAAAACGGCTGACCGTTACACGATTGATTCCGATCACAGCCGCAATATCATGGTGTGTCCAAGAAATCGCAAGATTATACCACGCATGATCCACTATCTCTGACGCATCCACACAGGATAGCAGGAGCTGTTTCAGCCGGTCACTTGTCGTATCAAAGGTAACGCTTTCGATCTCATGCCGAAGTATGGTGCACTTTTCAACGGTGCTGCATAGCACTGCCTGCACAAAATCCAGATTTTTAAGCAGTTCCATGAAATTGGGCCTGTCAATCAAATAGAGTGTAGTTTCTTTTTCCGCAATGGCATACCGAGTAGCAACCTCAACAGGTAGCGAATCGTTATAAAATATACCCTCACTGAAAAACCAACCCCGGCCTAATCGATACATTACCTTCTCGCGTCCGTTTGCACCAAACATATAGTGGGACGTAACGCCCTCTGCAACGTAGGCA
The DNA here is from genome assembly GCA_022778545.1 of bacterium. Lineage (GTDB taxonomy): Bacteria > Bacillota > Clostridia > Christensenellales > CAG-138 > UBA1685. The sequence goes on from JALFDW010000039.1 coordinate 155,553, forward strand.
ACGTAATAAATCGGATCGCCTGGGGAAAGATATATCTCATTCGGCTTCAGCTTTCGGATAATGGAATGCTGATAAATCAGCTCCCGAAGGTGGCTGTCATTGCATCTTGATGGCCCGATCCAGAGATGCTCATTGGCAGGCATGCTGAATCAACTCCTTTGTCATTACACCGTATTTGAGAACCCGGCTGTTCTGTTTGAATTGTATCATAACAGGCAACCTTTTTCAAAGCAATTCACGGCGCGCTCAAAGGCGGTATGGGATATACTCTCCTTCACACGGCGGACCAGCACAGATAAAAGCAGTTTCAGCCGCAAAATCTATAATAAGCGATGCAACTGTCATGAAGTCCTTCAGCTCATATCCAGGAAGGTTGCTGTTATGCGCGCAGATCGACTCCGGATAATACTCATGATCCTTCATGCATTCCATAATGCAGGGCACGTTGATCTGCCCATGATGTACACGCAGGAGCATCTCCAGTCTTGTATCCCGGTTTTTTGGACCGACACGGGAATCAAGCTGCTGATGTACTACAAAATGGTTGGCATGTGTCAAGATTCCATCTTTCGGCGCAAGCATATTTACTCCACCTGGATATGCCTCAATGTCAACAGCAGTCCCATTACCACTTGCCAACATCATGTTGTTTGAAACGCTGCGTTTTGCATGAATCAATATGTCTCGTGCCTGTTCAAACCGCGTGCAGGAAAGCACTTTTCTCCGCAAGAAGGTAACGGGTATACCGGCATCCCAATCGTCATAGACCGACTGAATCATATTGTTGCAGAGCCCAATGCCATGGGAATTAAATCCCTCCCGAAGCATTTGGCCTGCCTCCGTCAAGCCTAAAATTCGTGTGCCGTCTGCCTGTTCAATATGCAGGATCACAATGTTCGGGATGACCGTCTGCTTGTAATCCCAGTTTTTCACCAGATAAGTAACATGATCCTGCGTAGCTTCCGGCAGGATTGCCGCCGTCGTGCATTCCGGTGTTTTAGGGAATTTTGTGATCTCATATCGACAGTTGAGCACCATAAGTTCCTCAAATGCAATGCCTGCTCCATCTGCGATTCCATGCGCTTCCTCCAGTACCTCCGGCATCGCCTCCTCGATCACAGGCACGTAAGACATTGCGTACTGTTCGATCTCTTTCCAGCTTTTGTCCGTAGTTTTTGCAAAATAATCCCGATAGACCTCTACGCCCGCGTGGATTTTCTCCTTGGCCTGCATGCCGTACTGAACCCCGCACTCATATGGCGTATCCGCCTTCACATGGATAAATTGAAATGGCCTCAATTGGATGACCCCCTATAAATCGCAATTTCGGCATGTCGACCGCACTTTTGAGCGGCCGGCATGCCTTTCACCTTTGTTATGCCTGTTTAGCTTTCATAAACGGACACATTCTCATAACGATATGCCGTGATCGGGCTCAGCGTGAACCCCTGCACACCAGTGCGCACGCCAACGAGGTTCTGATAGGCCCAGAGCGGGATGTACGGACGGTCCTGCGCCATGATCGCACTGATCTCGGAATACATTGCCGCACGCTCAGCATCATCCGTCAGGCTCCGTGCCGCGAGCAGCTTAGCCATAGCATCCTCACTGCTGTAATGGGAAAGATTACTCGTCGATTCCGGAGAAATGTTGCTGTAAAGCACATAGTCCGCATCGCCCATCAAGTTATAGTACATCGAACTGCAAGCGTCAAAATCTCCGCCCTTTACGATGGTATCGTCCATAACAGCGCCATCCATCGGCTCCACAGTCACAGTGACTCCCACTTCTTCCAACATGGATTGGATGATAACGCATGCTTCCTGACGGGTCTGGTCAGATGACTGCACCCAAATGCGCATCGGGAACCCTTCCGGATAACCTGCTTCCGCAAGCAATTCTTTTGCTTTCTCCACATTGTAAAGATTTGCAGTTGGAGCGGCGTCATATCCGAATACGCCAGGGCCTACCAAGCTGCTGATTGGCGTCGCGTAGCCATACATAACCGCTGCGCAGAGCGCTTCCTTGTCGATGGCATATTCAAGTGCCTGGCGCACGCGCGGATCCTGCAGCGCGGTCGTACCGCTGTTGCAGTTGACCGTAAGGTAAAATACTTTGAAGGAAGCATCAGACAATACGGTCGTATTTTCACCTGCATTCAAACGTTCCACATCGGAAGCAAGAACATCATAAGCAATGTCGATTTCACCGGTCTCAAGCAGAGTTGCGCGCTGAGAGGCTTCCGGAACAACACGCATTTCAAGATATTTAGAAGCAACTTCGCCCTTCCAGTAGTTCTCATTCGCTTCCATCTTCACATATTCGCCCTCTTTGCGTTCAACAAATTTGAACGGGCCAGTGCCGATCGGATGTGCTGCCATGGCTTCATCATCCGCCTCCAACAAGTGCTTGGGCATAATACCCGCAAGCGGATTACAAAGTGCATTAAGAACCGGCGCATATGCACCGATGGTATTCACAACTACGGTATAATCATCAACAACATCCACGCTGTCCAGCCAAGAGAAATTGTTTTTTACAATCGTGCTGTTTTTGGCGCGTGTAAGCGTATACTGTACATCCTCCGCTTTCAGCTCTTCGCCATCATGGAACAGCACACCCTGGCGCAGCGTAAGCTGCAGTGAATCCTCATCCAGGAATTTCCATTCGGTTGCAAGGTGCGGAATAACTTTATTCTCCGCATCCCACGTTACAAGCGTATCGAAAATGTTGCATGTTACGGCAAACGAGGCCGGGTTCTTACCGACATGGAAATCCAACGAAGTAACGTCGCTCGGTTGAGCCCATACAACGCTTTCCTTCACTGTTCCAGTAGGAGTTGTTTCACCCTGCGAATTCGTGGGCTGGTCGTTGTTTACCGTGCCGTCGTTCTGTACGGGCGTGTTGTCCGGTTTTTTCTGCTCTTGTCCACATGCAGCAAAGCAACATGCAAGCAACATGACAGCCAACAGCAAAGCGATTACCTTTTTCATGTTTCTCCTCCGTTTATTCATAAGTTTTATTCACAGTGCCGGCCAAATGGCAGGCAACGATGTGACCAGGTTCTATTTCTGTCATTTCCGGGTTCATTTCTCTGCATTCAGGTTTCGCATAAATGCAGCGCTTCGCAAAACGGCATCCCGGACCAACGTTGATAGGAGACGTTAATTCTCCCTGAAGCACCGTTCGCTGCATCTTTACATCAGGATCCGGGATCGGGATAGCGGAAAGAAGCGCCTGTGTGTAAGGGTGGCTTGGGTTTCTGAATAATTGATCCGGTGACGCCTTTTCTACCAACTGCCCCAAATACATCACTACGATCTGGTTGGACAAATGCTTTACAACAGACAGATTGTGCGTTATAAACAGATAAGTAAGTCCCATCTGCTGTTGCAGATCCTGCATCAGATTGAGCACCTGCGCCTGGATGGATACATCAAGCGCTGAAACCGGCTCATCGCATACAATGAATTGCGGATCAAGGGACAATGCGCGTGCAATGCCAATCCTCTGTCGGCGCCCGCCATCCAACTCATGTGGATACGAATTCACAAGACGCGAGGCAAGGCCAACTACATCCATCATCTCCGTAACTTTTCGGGCAATTTTATCCTTTTCCTTAGGGCTGTAAACCCCTTGAATAATAAGCGGCGCAGCAATCGCCTGTGAAACCGTCATACGTGGATTCAAAGATGCATAGGGATCCTGAAAAATGATCTGCATTTTTGAGCGCAGCCGTTTCATTTCCTTTTTATCGCATTTCAGGATATTCTGCCCATCAAAAATCACTTCACCGTCCGTCGGCTCATGCAGGCGAAGGATGCAACGTCCCAACGTGGATTTTCCACAGCCACTTTCGCCCACTACACCAAGCGTCTCACGTTCATTTATGCCGAATGTAACATCATCTACGGCACTGAGCGTTCCGTGCGGTGTTTGAAAGTACTTCTTCAAATGGTTTACGCGAAGCAATTCTTTGGTCTCCATGTTTTTACACCCTTTCCCCACCGTGTTCATAACGGAAGCAGCGAACGCGATGCACGTTTTCCTCTCCACCCATATCGTAAAGCGGAGGATGTTCCACGCTACAACGCGCTTCAGCATATTTGCATCGCTCGCAGAAAGCACAACCTTCAGGTAGCGCCGTTGGATCCGGCATCAATCCATTGATCGGCACCAGACGCGTTACTGTTTCGCTGATATTTGGGATCGACGAAAACAGACCCTGCGTATACGGGTGCAGTTTTCTCCCGAAAATATCGTGTACAGTCCCTGTTTCAACGATCTCGCCGGCATAAATTACAGATACATATTCGCAGTTCTGCGCGATAACACCAAGATCATGCGTAATAAGCAGCATTGAAGTATGGAACTTGTCCCGCAAATCCCGGATTGTCTCAAGAACCTGTGCCTGAATCGTTACATCCAACGCAGTCGTAGGTTCATCTGCAATCAGAATGCGAGGGTTACAGGCAAGCGCAATTGCGATAACCACCCTCTGCTTCATCCCGCCTGAAAACTGATGCGGATATTCCTGTGCGCGGACATAAGGAATCCCGACAAGTTCAAGAATCACTTTTGTTTTCTCCGCAGCATCCTTGCGGCTGAGCTTTTCATGATTACGGATGGCTTCCATAATCTGATCGCCCACCGTCATTACCGGATTAAGGCTCGTCATAGGATCCTGAAAGATCATGGAAATATGCTGGCCTCGTATCTTCTGCATCTCCTGCTTTCCCATAAGCAACAGATCCCTGCCTTCATAAAGCACTTCACCGCTTTTTATTTTCCCATAAGGCTTAGGCAAAAGCCCCATAATGCCCTTCGCGAGAGTCGTTTTCCCTGCGCCAGTTTCCCCCACAAGTCCATGGGAGGCACCTTCTTTCAGAACAAGGTCAGCACCGTTCAGAGCTTTTACCGTACCTTCACGCATCTCATAATGAATGGAAAGATTTTTGACTTCAAGAATCGTGTTTTCCATAGGCTTCTCCTTTACCGCTTCTGCTTAGGATCCAGCGCATCGCGCAGTCCATCGCCTAAAAGGTTCAAAGACAAAATACAAATCACAATTGCCAAGCCAGGGAATACTGAAATGTGCCATGCTTCCCGCATATAAATACGGGCAGAACTCAGAATAGACCCCCACTCAGGTGCCGGCGGCTGAATACCCAGCCCCAGGAAAGACATACCAGCAACATTCAAAATCGTCGTCGCTACACCAAGTGTCCCCTGCACAATGACGGGTGACAGCGCATTCGGAATGATATACTTTGCAATAATCAGTGCATCGGAAGCGCCAACAGCTTTCGTGGCTTCCACATATTCGCTTCCTTTAACAGCCATCACCGAGGATCGCACGATGCGTGCGAACTGTGGCACTTGTGATGTTGCAAGCGCAATCAGCAAGTTCACAAGGCTTGAGCCCAACGCCGCAACGATTGCCATGGCAAGGACGAGACTCGGTACTGTCATCATCATATCCATCACACGCATGATGACATTGTCGATTTTTCCGCCATAGTAGCCCGCAATCGCACCGAAGATACCGCCGATCAGCACTGCGACAAGGATCGTACATACGCCGGCGAACAGAGAATACCGCGTGCCCCAAAGAATGCGGAAGAACAGATCACGCCCATATTCATCGCAGCCCAGAATATGCGTTGCAGAAGGAGGATCCAGCTTTTCAAGAAGGTTCTGCTTGGTAACCAGCTGTTTATAAAGCGCGCCGCCGTCAACTAGGTCGATTATCGTCGTTCCGATTGAAATGAGTAAAAGTAACCCAATCACAATCAATCCGCAGATCGCAAGCCGGTTGCTTTTAAACTGAAGCCATGCTTCCTGCATCAACGACCGTTGTCTGACTGGCTGACCCTTTGAATGAAGCTTAGCCATTTTTAGAAGCCCTCCTTACCATGGACTTATATTGTGATTTGATCCTCGGATCTACAAACGCGTAAATAATATCTACCAAAAGGTTGATTACCGTAACGATGATCGCCAGCATCACGACAGCCCCCAATACGCAAGGGGTATCCTTATTCGAAATCGATTCCACAATATAGCGTCCAATGCCCGGCCAGGCGAATATCGTTTCCGTAGTGACCGCTCCGCCAAGCAAAGAGCCGAACTGAAGCCCAAGCACCGTAATGATCGGAATCAGCGCGTTGCGCAGCATATGCCGGAAAACGACTGTCTTTTCTGAAATGCCCTTTGCTCGCGCCGTATCGACATAATCCTGGTTCATTACGTCAAGCATTGCAGAGCGCGTCATGCGCGTCACAAGCGCCGTGGAATTCATGCCGAGCGTCAGCATCGGCAAAATAATACCTGTTGCAAGTGACCCAGATGCTGAATACGCAGCAGGGAGCCAGCCGAGTTTTACAGCAAACACAATTACCCCCATCAAGCCAAGCCAGAAATGCGGTGCAGAGGCCCCAACAAGCGTCAGAACCATAGTGCAGTTATCAAATATGGTATACTGTCGCCGTGCGGAAATGATACCTGCAGGAACCCCAACAAGGATCGCAAACAATAGCGCAGCAAATGACAACAAAAAAGTATATGGCATTCGTTGCATGATCTGTTCCATAACATCCAAATCGTTTTTATAGGAAGTGCCCAGGTCACCTTGGATGAGTTTCCAAATAAAACGCCCATACCGCAGCAGAAATGGATCGTTGAGCCCCATTGACTCGCGCAGCTCCTCAATTTGTTCCACAGTTGCATCGACGCCCAATTTAGCAACCGCCGGATCGCCTGGCGTCATATCCATAACTGTGAACACAATGAATGTAGCCCCGAGGAGAACTGGGATCAACATGAGAATCCGTTTGATAATATACTTTAGCATCCTTCTTCCCTCATTCCTTATCGTATTTCCACTGAAGCAACTGCAACTCTATCACATCGCACAGCCGGTCCATTTCACCAATCAGCCGGTTACGATTTCTTAGAAAATCGGTTTTTATGAACAGATAAGCCGCTTCATCCGCATTGTCCGGTGTAACACCCATCGCAGCACGAAGCTTCTGAAAGTTGGCAGGAACAGCAAGTTTATCATATTCATATGGTGAGGAATATGTATATTCCATCTGGATGAGAGCTCCTGCAATTTTCTGAATGATAGTGTCTGTATCCTTACGCCCTTCCATAATTTTGCACAGTGTATCCACTTTATCAGTCAACGTTGCAAGATGCGAATAAACCGGCGCAAGATCAAAATCCGGGTGCAGTTCTTTTTCTATTTCGTTAAGGAACCTTCGAGTTTCGACCAAATATGCAGGCATATCAACGGGAATTCTCTCGCTGTTGGCAATCTCGCAAATCATCTCAGCATTAATCTTTGCGTCCCGCATTGCGTTATCAAAATCCACCTTGTCCAGTGTATCTTCCCGGCTGTGCCACCAGTAACCACCACCGACCGGCCAGATTTTTTGCATCTCCGGTGTTGCCTCATATTTTAGCATGATCGTGATTGGCACTTCCCGGCCAAGAAAGCTCTGCTCTCCTAAGTGCGGCAAAGGAATATAGGGTGCTGCTTCATGCCCGGTATAACGTTGAATACGGCTTGCCGTAAACTCTCTTCCTTCCATCTGCGTTGTGCGCGCCCGAATACGTTCAGCCCCACGGCTGCCTGCAACATCAATGTTGATATGCGCTACACAACGGTCACGCAGTTCTTCATAATAAGTATCGGAAAACCATGTCGATCCTGCATACTGTCCAAACTCATGTCCTGCCCACCAGCAAACAAGGACACTCCGTTTAAGCATGCTACGTTTTTCATACAAGGCGCGTGCCAACTCAAGAATAATTGCATCACCTGCTCCGTTATCTGTCATCCCTTCACAATGGGAATCATAATGGCCGTCCATGAGCACAAAGTTATCCTCTGCGCCCTGAATATATGCAACCGGAATCGATGCTTTCTTAGCCCCCGTTTCCGCCAGGGCTGACATTTTTACACGAACCGGTCCTTTTTGCATCAATGCAATCAAATAGTCACCCGCAGATTTCGTACAGTCGATGCAGGGCAGAGTCGGAAGGAGATGACGATTATCTGGGGTTGGCGTACCGTTATGGTTGGAAGCTCCAAAATAATGCGGCACCTCCTCCGGAGAATTATACATGCCGATGATACCCAGTGCCCCCGCAGCAGCAGCTTCATAAGCAATATCGCTGCAATATTCCTTTGTTAATACGATCTTGTTTTTAAATGCTGCAAAGCGCCTTGTGTTCTGCTCACAAGTCAGCTTCTTTTGTTCACACATGAAATCGTAGCACAGCTCGCCTTCCAATCCTTCAACATTACGCGTGAATCCACAAGGAACGACTTCAAATTCATGTCTCTCAGGGGAAAGAATCTCAAGCTTAGCTAAAACCGCAGTGCTAAGGTAACCAGTAAAAGTAAACTTTTCATGTGGTATGCCGTATTCTTCGAGCTTTTTATTAATGTACTCCGCTGCAGTCTCCGCATCCGGTGAACCGGATGCACGTTTCAGCTTTCCAAAAAAAGCAGCGGTCTCCATCATGTTCTCTTTCTTTATTTCATTTATTACTTGCTCGGTCAGGATTGGAAACGGCGCAGGCTCTTGAAGCATTCTGTAATCTCCTCCCATGCGCATGGCATTCAGTCATATACGGGTCATACGCACCTGTAATTCACTTGATGCGATTATAGCAAGCTGTGGAGTTGTGCTGCAATTATGCCGATTACAGTGATGGAAATTAACATAGTAACTAATGCTACAATATATCATTCGTGCTGTGCTCATAAAAAACTCTCTGTACCTACACTTCGGCACAAAGAGCATCTAAGCGCAAATTGTTCATTCAGTTAAGGCATTTTCCCTGTCCCGTCACCCTTCCTGCTCTTTCAAAGCCTTCTTCCGCCTGCGCAGGAACAGCGTGCCGGCAAGGCAGACCACGATCGCACCGACGGCATCTACCATGAGGTCCTCCATGGTGTCGCGCACGGCTTCATGCCCAACGAACTGCACGCCCTGATCCGTGGCGAATTTCTGCATATTCATGCCGAGCACGCCATCCATCACGAATTCGTAAATCTCCCAGACGGCGCCGCAGGCAAGCGCAAAGCAGAACGCAAAGAATGCCACAAAACCCGGCGACAGCTGCATGGGGACGCTCTTTTCATCGTTCAGGATGGACACGAGCGAGAAGCCCAGCGCGCCAAGCATTGCACCGCTGAAGGTATGCAGATAAATATCCCAGTTGGGAACGAGATAAAAGAAATCCCGCACCTCGCCGAGGTAGATCGCACAATAGAGGAAGATGAAGTACATGCAGCGCATGTAGTTTGGAATCTCAATGGAGAACTTTCTTGTGAAGAACGACGGCAGGAACATGACCACGAGCCCCAGTATGCATTGCAGAAGGCTTAATGTATAGTCACTCTTGACTTTGGTATATGGCTCTCCTTCCGGCACAGCGGAAGGCGCGAGAATCATCATCACGATCACATAAATAATCGAGCCGAGCAATGTCAGAAACACCAAAATGCCAATGATCTTGCTCCAGTTCCATTTCTTTTCCGTCTTACCCATTTTGTTTCTTTCCCGCTTTTCTAATATTGTATATTCATTGTTATTCTACGGTATTCCGGCAGGATTTGCAACGGCGCCCCCGCAAAAAACGAGCCTGAAGCGGCGCTCCAGGCTCATTTTGCTTATTTGCTTCTTTGCTCAGCGGCCTTACGCAAGCCCTGCGATATACTCCGCAGCGATGTTCACCGCATTGCAAACCGCGCCGGAGCTGATGGAAGCCGCCGTCACGGAATCCACCTCGCCGCCATCCTTCGTGAGGGCAACCGGCGTTGCAAGGCCCGCAAACTGATCGGAGAACGCTGCAGTCTTCACCTTTGCGCCAAGGCCGGCCGTTTCAGAGAACCCGGAGCCGCCGCACTGGATGCCCGCAAGCTTTCCTTCCGCGTCTACGCCAACCGTGACCTCGATCGGGCCGCCAAAGCCCTGCACGGTGACCTGCGCAACATGGCCTACCACATTCCCGGAAGCGTCCACCCCGCGGTAGCAATTGTCCACCGCTGCGCCGTCCGCAACCGTAACTTCTTCAAAGCTTGCGGCTGCAGGCAGCACCTGTGTACGCGCATTTTCCGCAGCAATTTTGGCCTGCTCCCTGATCGGTTCCGCCGTCAGTGCGTTCGTAACGCCGAGCGCCATGCCCGCAACAAGCGCGATCACACAAAGGATTACCCAGGCAGGAACTTTTTTCATCGTCAACAACCCTCATTTCTTTTTGATATATCGCAATAGATATTTTGCCGCAATGCCGGTCACAAGTCCTGTCACAGCGGCAGAAATCATAAGCAACGGAAGATAGGCCAGCACGGCGCGCGGCTGCACAAAAAGCGTCGCCACAGCGCATTGGCCGATATTGTGAAACGCAGCGCCCGTGATGCTTACGCCGATGGGACTCACGCCGCGCACCCGCATAAGGAGCACCATCGCAGCGAGGCTCAGAGCCGCACCTGCAGCGCTGTACAGTATCGCGGCAGGCGAACCAAACAAAAACCCGGAAAGTAACACCTTCAGCACGGCAAGCAGTACCGCGCTCTTTGCGCCCATCAGGTACAGCGCATAAAGCAGCACCGTGTTGGAGAGCCCCAGTTTGATCCCCGGTATGCCAACGACCGGCAGCAGGGATTCCACATAGCCCAGCACGAGCATCACAGCCGTGAGCAGCCCGTAGCGCGCGACCTTCCCGGCATTCATGGCACATCCTCCGCCGCAAGCTCAATGGAAACACGGTTGGGCAGGCAGACGATCCAATTCTCAAGTGCCGCATGTGCCGCACTCTCCGCCGTCACATCCCCCTGCAGAACGCAGAGCTGGTTTTTGCAGGTGGAGCTTTGCATCCGCACACCGCCCGGAAAAACTTCCACCACGTTGACCATTCCGTTTCCCTGGTCAATGGTGAGCGTCGTTGGCGTACCAAGCGGCAGCCGGGCATATTCCGCATCGTTCACATACACGATCACGCACCCTTTTTCGCCCGAAGGCAGGCGCAAAAGCAGCAGGATGGCCGCCAAAGCCAACACCGCGCCAAGGATGAAGAGATCATTCCGTTTCATTAAAGTATTGTATCATTTCTGCGGATATGCCGCAATACACTGTCTAATTATTATCAGGGTTATTTCATTTTGCGCGGTTTATTCCACCGGAACGATGCCGAGCCATTCCGTGCTGCCGTCCCGGAGCTCCCACACGGCGGAAACGCCGTTTTCCTCCGCAAGCGCGCGTCCCTGCTCATAGGGCAGGTTGAACAGCGCCGTGGAAAAAGCATCCGCAAGGCCGGAATCCGCGTGCATGACCGTCACGGCTTTTTCATAATCGGCAGGCATCAGGGTTTCCGGGTCGATGATATGGTGATACCGCTCGCCCGCGACCGTATAATAGCGCTGATAGCCGCCGCTCGTCACAAGCGAGGCATCCGCAAGCTCCACCGTGCAAAGGGCCGCCGCTGGGTCATCCGGGTCCTGCACATCGATGCGCCAGGGTTCTCCGTCCGCCCGCGTTCCAAGCGCACACACGTTGCCGCCAAGGTTCAGCAGCATGCTTGTAATGCCGCGCGCCCGCGCGTTGTCGCAGGCAAGCTGCGCCGCGTAGCCCTTGCCGATCGCTCCCACATCAAGCTGAAGCTCCGGGTCGGCGAGGAAAACGGTCCCCGCAGCTTCATCCAGGATCACATTCTCAATATCCGTATGCTCCGTCGCGTGCTCCAGGGCGGCCCGTTCAGGCAGCGCCGCCGCATCCGGGTTTTCGATCCCTGCCGTGCGCGCATCATGCCAAAGGGAAAGCACGCTCCCGAACGCGATGTTCACGCGCCCATCGGTGAGCACATAAACCTCTTTCCCAAAGGAAATCAGCGAAAACAGCTCCGGATCGACCGCAACGGGTGCTTTGCCCGCATTGTCATTTACGGCCTTGAGGTTGTTTATGCCCGGGTGATCATCATAAATGTCGAACAGCGCATCATACCGCACAAGGTCATTGTAGAGGGCACGGAAGGCCTCCTGCGCTTCGGCTTCACTGTCCGCATACAGCACGATGGTCACGACGGTATCAAACAAAGAAAGATACGTTACCTCATAGCGCTGCGGCACAGGCGTGCAGCCAGGCACAAACGCAAGCAGAAGTACCGCGCAAAGCACGGCTGCAAGCATCCGCAAGCTGAGCCGTGCCCGCGGGCTGCTTTTTCTTATAAGATTTGTTCTCTTTCCCATTCCCATCGCGATCCACCCGTTGTGTTACAGTCTGTCCCGCAGGATGGTAAGCGCAAGTGTGAAGAATACCAAAATAGAGCAGGCGTCCGTGACGGTCGTGATCATCGGCGCCGCCATCAATGCCGGGTCAAGCTTCAGTTTCTTTGCAAGCATCGGCAGGATGCAGCCGAGCGATTTCGCAATGCACACCGTGGCAATGAGCGTAAGGCTTACTACGGCAGCGATCCGCACGCAATCCGGGTTCGGCTCCGCGGCGAATACGTTATACTGAAGATAGATGCGCACGAAATTCACAACGGAAAGCGTTCCGCCGCACAGCAGCGCCACGCGGATCTCCTTCCACCAGACGCGCAGGAAGTCCGCCGGCTCGATCTCATCGAGCGCCATGCCGCGGATGATCATCGTGGAGGCCTGCGAGCCGCAGTTGCCGCCGGTATCCATCAGCATAGGGATAAACGAAACGAGCAACGGAAGCGTTGCAATCGCCGCCTCAAAATGCTCGAGCATCGCGCCGGTCACCATTGCGGAAAGCATGAGGACGAGAAGCCAGATGATGCGGTTCTTCGCGAGGGAGAAAACGGGCATCTTCAGGTAGGTGTCCTCACTGTGCGCCATACCGGCCATCATTTCGAAGTCCTCGGTGTTCTCTTCCTGCATGACGTCTACCGCATCGTCGATGGTGATGATGCCGACAAGCCGCTCTTCCTTGTCCACAACGGGGAGGGAAAGCATATCATAGCGGGAGAACAGCTTCGTGATCTCCTCTTTGTCATCGAGCGTATGCGCGTGGATCACATTGGTGCTCATGATGGTGTCCACCGTCGCCTCCGGGTCGGCAAGCAGGAGTTCGCGTACAGTGACCACGCCCTCAAGCTTGCGCTCGGCGCTTATGACATAGCAGGTGTAGATTGTCTCTTTGTCGACCCCGGTCTTCCGGATGATGTTGAATGCCTCCTGCACCGTGACGTTACGCCGGAAATAGACGTATTCGTTCGTCATGATGCTCCCCGCGGAGTCCTCGGGATATTGCAGATATTCGTTGATGAGTTTGCGGTTTTCGTCGCTCGAATTGGCGAGCAGGCGCTTGACGACGTTTGCGGGCATCTCCTCGATCAGGTCCACATAGTCGTCCATATACATGTCGTCGAGAATGAAGCGAAGCTCATTGTCGCTGATGGCTTCGATGATGCTCTGCTGCACATCGCTCTCCATGTAGGAAAACGTCTCCGCAGCGAGTTCCTTCGGTAAAAGCCGGAACAGGCGGAGCGCGGTCTGCGGGGCTTCCAGCTCATGGAGCTCCGCGAACACCTCGGCGATGTCCACAGCGTTCATTTCCAGCACGGCCTGCCGGGCAAGCGCGTACTTCTTTTCCTGCAAAAGCACAAGAACCTTTGCGATCATTTCTGTGTACCTCCCTTCAGGGGCGGCCCGGAAAGATCGCACGGCCGTCCCACGTTATTTGATTTTCGTACTAGGGTAAGGGCCTGCGTCCATTGCGCAATTAAACTCCTTTCAAAGGCTTTTCACACGGGCAGAACGCACCCGCATGTATATTTTATTTTATACCCCGTTCCCCTCGCTTTGCAAGCGCGAAATGCACGAAAATCCGCGAAAAACTGCCCCAGCCGCCCTCCGGGTTTGACAGGCGCGCGCAGCGGTGATACAATCGCTTTGAAAACGTTTTCAAACACGTTTTTCTGCTTTTTCATAGATTATCCCACAGGAGAGAGCATCATGCAGCAGAACGTAACGATATGGGACATTGCAAAGCGGGCTGGGGTCGGGATCAGCACAGTTTCTCGCGTGCTCAACGGCAGCGCGGGCGTGAACCCGGCAACGCGGGAGCGGGTGCGCGCGGTCATCGCGGAATGCGGCTATGAGCCAAACAGCAACGCCCGGCAACTCAAGCAGCGGAGCGCGGACGCCGCCGCCGTGATCGTGCGCGGCGAGGGCAGCATGTTCCTCTCCTCCATTCTTGAGCTTCTGCAGCCCCGCATCGAAGCCCTTGGCCTGCGTTTTTTCGCGCATTATATCGACGAGCATGATGATGAAGCCGCCGCCGCGCGCACGCTTCACGCCGAAAAGAAGGTGCGCGGCATCATCTTCCTCGGCGGCAGCGTTGTGGGACGTGAGGATGCGCTCGGCCTCCCCGCCATCCCCTGCGTATATGCTACGCTCGATGCGCGCACCGTGCGCGCGGACAACGTGTTCAGCGTCAGCGTGGATGACCGCGCTGCGGCCTATGCTGCGGCGGACTATCTGCTCATGCGCGGGCACAGGAACATTGCCGTGCTCGGCGGCCGGCTGGATGCGGAAAACCCCATTGCGCTGCGTTACCGCGGCGTGGTGGACGCATTTGCGGCACACGGTCTCGTATTCCCCCGGGAACACTATCTCCCCGCCGGTTTTTCGCTTGCCGCGGCGCACGCGGCTATGGATGCCGCACTTTCTGCGGGGTTCGATTGCACCGCCGTGTTTGCCATGTCAGATATCATGGCGATGGGCGCGGCGCGCGCTCTTGCGGATCATGGTCTTTCCATCCCGGGCGACGTCTCGCTCGTCGGCTTTGACGGAATCGCCCTCGCCCAGTACACGATCCCCACGCTCACCACAATGCGCCAGAGCGCCGAAGCCATTGCGCAGGAAAGCGCTGCACTGCTTTCTCGCGGGCTCTCCGGCATGCCCGGCACACACCATGTGACGCTCCAGGCTGAACTGATCGAAGGGGGATCTGTGCGGAGCCTGTGCGATGAATACCCTCCGCGCTTATAAAAAGTAAAGCGGCGCTGCCAAATGGACTGTATCCCGTTAAGCGGACAATGAAATAAACGACCTCCTGTTGTAGAATAGAAGCTACGACAGGAGGTCATTTACATGGCAAGAAAGTATACGAAGGTGGAGCATCTGATAAGTATCATTGAAGAACGCGCCAA
>JALFDW010000043.1 GCA_022778545.1 bacterium
TTAATAAATATTTTGTCTAACTTTTGGGGTTCACTTCACCTTTCGGTATCGGAGCTTTCAGTTTTTCGTGCTGGTTTACTATTCGTTGCGGATTGCCGCGAGCGGGGAGAGCCGCATCGCGCGGAAGGCGGGGTAAAGCCCCGAGATCACCGCTACGAGGATGGAGAACGCCACTGCGCCCAGGGCAAGATACAGCGGGATGGAGCTGTGCATGCCGGAATCCGCGAGGAACTTGTTGAGCAGCATGGAGAGCGTGTAGCTCACGCCGAGGCCAAGCGCACCGCCAAAGAAGCCGATGTAGGCCGATTCGGTCAGGAACAGGCCCGCGATGTTGGACATCCGACACCCCAGCACCTTGATGATGCCGATCTCCTTCGTGCGCTCGTAGATGCTCATCATCATCGTGTTCATGATGCCGATGGCTGCCACAAGGAGCGACACGCCGCCAATCGCGCCCAGAAGATACTGCGTCTGCCTGATGCTCTGTTCGGACTGTTCGATCCATTCCTGCAGGCACTCTGTGCCGTAGCCCATGTCCTTCACAGTCTGGTTTACGGCCTCCACGGCATCGGTATCCGTACATTTGAGGATGACCTCGTTGTAGTTGCTGGTATCGAGGTTCATGAAGTTCTGGTTTTCCTTGGCGAGCTTCTTGAGCGCTTCGATATCCATCAGGCAATACCAGGAGAACTCGTTGCCGGAGGCCGCGGTGATGCCCGTGGCGTTGAGCCGGTACATCTTGCCCGGCGTATAGCCTTCCATGATGTCGTTCGGGTCGCCGTAAATGTTGTTGTAATCGAACGTCAGCTGGAAGCGGGAATCAAGCGTAACTTTGGAGTTCCCGTCCTTGTCCACAGCCGGCTTGCCCGTGTTCGGGTCGTAAAAGTAGCCGTATTGGAAAAGATCCGAGCCGAACACGATGTCATAGGTGCCGCCTGTGGTGCGCGCGGTGGGCATGCTGCCCTCCGCAAGCGTGATGCCGAATTGCTCCGCCACGGAGGTGTCGATGCCCATGATGCTGATGTCCGCCACATAGCGCCCGCTTTTTACCATGCCCCAGGTCGTGATGCGGGGCATGACGACCTCGACGCCGGGGATCTGCTTGAACAGCTCAACGGTCTTTTTATTCAGGTCTTTTTCGCTGGAGGAATAATTCCCGTTTTCGTCCACGGAATAATTCCAGCGGGTCACGGTGATGTTCGTCATGCTTCCCATCTGGGAATAGCTTTCGATCATCGCCTCGCGCATGCCGATGCCGAGCGACACCATCACCACGATGGAGCTCGTGCCGATGACCATGCCGAGCACGGTCAGGAACGCGCGCAGCTTGCGCCGCCACAGGTTCAGAAACGCCGTGCGGAGCATGTCGGAGAATTTCATACGTCCTCCAGCTCCTTCGCGCGCTTTTTCTTAAGCAGGATGATGATGGCTGCTGCCGCTGCCGCAACGACGGCCGCACCGACGCCGACCCAGACCCAGGGGAAGCCTCCCGTTTGTCCGCCGATCACCTCAATGCCGGGGTCGCCCATGCCGGGATCGCCGCCGATGGGCATGCCGGTTTCCGGGTCGATCATCATGCCGGGATCATCCATGGGCATTTCCTCGTTCACAAACAGGTTGAGGGGCAGGCGCTCCTCCATCTGTTCGCCGTAAACGTCCTCATAGGTGATGACGATCTCGCCCGCGATGTCGCCGCCCACGGAGGGGATGATGGAGAAGTCTGCGCGCATGGTGCTGCCTGCCGCAACCGTGCCGCCGAAATACGTTTCCTCCATGGCGAGGCCTTCGCCTTCCACATCCACCATGCAGTTGTAGATGGGGGCTTTGCCCATGTTGTAAAGCGCAAAGTAAAGCGCGCAGCTCTGGCCGACCCATGGGTCGTCATAGACGGTCGGCTCATCCACCTTGAGGCGGATGCGCTGGAGGATCGGGATGGCAATGGTCTCCGTGGCCGTGTAGGAGGCGATGTTGGATGCGCCTTCATAGGAGAAGTCGAGCTGGAGCGTATATGCCTTTGCCTCGGTATCCGGTGCGCTCTGCATGGAGATCGTTTCCGTGTGCGTTTCGCCCTTGCCGATCTTTGCGATATAGAGCGTATTGGAGCCGTTGTTCGCCGGCATCAGCTTGCCGACCTCCGCCGTATCGCTCAGGCTGATCTGGATGTTTTGCACGGCCTCTTCGGAAGAGGTGTTGCGCAGGGTGAAGGTCACGTCAAAGGGTTCGCCTGCGTAAATCTTTTCCGTGCTGATGGAGTAGGAATCGAGGATCACCTTCGGCTTGGAGACGGGCTTTGTGCCGTCCGGGCCGGCGCTTTCCTCATAGCCCTTGATGACGTTCACATAGATGCTGATCGTCATGCTCTGGCGCGTGTTGGTGGTGTCCCAATCCTCAAGCCAGGAAATCGTGAAATCCACCTTCTTTACGCCGGCAGTGACTTTCTCGCTGAGCTTGAAGCCGCTGTAACGGAATTCGACGATCGCGCCGCTGTACAGGTGGCCGGAGAGGCCCTGGGTGTAATCAAGGGCGGTGATCTCAAACGGGAAGGAATCGAGGCTCGTGGAGAGCACCGGCGTGATGGTCACGTTGGAGATGTTGCCGCGCAGGCACTGCAGCGGGAGGCGTACCACGACGCCCTTGCCCGCATTGCCGGAAGGCGCGGGAACGAACTTGCCGGTTTCATCGTAGGAGGAGAGGCGGAACGGCGGGTCTACGGTCTCCGTAGTGTCGCCGCCGTTGTTGTTATCGTTGGCGTTTACGCCAAAGTCCACGGAAACGTTCTGATATTTCGTGAACTTGCCGCCAACGGCGCTTGCAAAGCTGAACACCAGCGTCCGCGTGACAGTCCCGCTATTCTTGCCGTTGTGCGTGTCGGTGAGCAGAAGCTCCCGCGAACTGTTTGCGGGGATCGTCATGGGAATGGGGCTGCTCGAATCCGAGCCTACGGCTTCGCCCGCCGTCTTGTTGTAGACGCTTTCGAGCGTCACATCCTCGCCGCTCGCGTTGGCGATCGTGACGGGGATGTAAATGTGCGTGGCGGAAAGCGTTGCGCCGCCCACGGTAACGTTGATGTTGTCCGCGTTGGCGGGCGTGGCCGGCACCGTACCTTCGCCTTCTTCACCGGTTCCTTCACCGGTTCCGCCGGTGGCGAGCGCTGTGGCAGCAAGCCCAAATGTAAAGATCAGTGCCAGTGCAAGTGCGAAAATGCGTTTGAAAGTGCGGTTCATGCTGTTTCTTCCCCCTGTTCAGCTGAAGCTTGGTTTTTTCTCAATGGAGCGTGATCGTTGTATTCGATGCTGACGACTCTGCCGTCGAGGATCTGGATGACCTTGTCGGCAAACTCCGCCATGTGTGGATCGTGCGTGACCATAACGAGCGTCTTGTTCCGCGCGCGCATAACGTCGCAGATGGTGCGCATCACGTCGTCGGAAGTGTTGGAATCCAGGTTGCCCGTGGGTTCGTCCGCGAACACGATGTCCGGGTCGGTCACAAGGGCGCGCGCAATGCCGACGCGTTGCTGCTGGCCGCCGCTCATCTGCGAAGGCTTGTGCCTGAGATGCGTTTCAAGCCCCATGGTCTTGAGCGCTTCCCGGGCGAGCGCATTGCGTTTGCGCGCAGGCATGCCGCGGAACGAAAGCGGAAACGCGACATTTTCAAGTGCCGTATAATAGGGCATTAAATTGAACGCCTGGAAAATAAAACCGACATGCTTCTGGCGGAATACGATCAGCTCGCTTTGGGTCATCTTGTCCAACCGCTTTCCGGCGATCACGATCTCCCCGCTTGTGACGTGCTCAAGCCCGGCAAGGACGTTGAGCAGCGTGGATTTGCCGGAGCCGCTTCTCCCGATGATGCAGCAGATGTCGCCGCGGTTGATGGTAAGATCCACGCCGCGCAGCGCCTGAACATCCACGCTCCCCACCCGGTAGGTTTTTTTTACGTTTCTTACTTCAATGAGCGGAGCCTGCTCCACAGGCAACACACCCCCTTCCAATATTTCCAGTTTACACCGGATACAGGCAATATACAATTGAATTAATTATGAATATTTTTCGTGCGCGTGCGCGCATGGAACACCCGCCCCGCGGCGCAGGACAGCTGCGGCGAAACGGCGCGGAAACTGGTTGATTTTCGGCATTTTTGGCGTTAAAATAGCCTATGCTGCCCGCCTGAGGAAAACGCGGCGGGCGGAGGCGGACAAGGCGATTGCAGACCGTGCCCGGAAGGATATAAAAGATGAAACATAAAAACGTGGGGCTTATAAAGATCGTATTCTTAAAGACTCTGCCCGTGATGGCAGGGTATCTTGTGCTGGGCATGGGCTTTGGCATCCTGCTTGAGGACAAAGGCTATGGCGCGCTCTGGGCATTTGCGATGAGCGTCACCATGTACGCCGGTTCGATGCAGTATGTGGCGGTGGACCTGCTCGCAAGCGGCGCATCGCTCATATCCGCTGCGATCATGACGGTCATGGTCAATGCGCGCCACCTGTTTTACGGCATCTCCATGATCGACCGCTACAAGGGTGCAGGGCGCAAAAAGCCATACCTGATGTTTGCTCTTACGGATGAGACGTATTCGCTCATCTGCAGCGAAAAGGTACCTGAAGGGGTGAACCCGCACCTGTTCTATTTTCTGATCTCCCTTTTTGACCAGTGCTACTGGATTACCGGGGCGACGCTCGGCGCAGTGGCAGGTTCGCTCATCCAATTCAGCACAGCGGGTGTGGATTTTGCCATGACAGCGCTTTTTGTGAGCATTTTTACGGAGCAGTGGCTTACAAGCAGGCAGCACACGCCTGCGCTTATCGGCGTCCTCGCAACGCTTGGCTGCCTGCTTCTGTTTGGGGCGGATCGCTTCCTGATTCCCGCGATGCTCGTGATCCTGACGGCGCTTTGTACGCTGCGCCCGAAGATTGAAAGGAATGCTGCCAAACTGGCGGAGGAAGATGCACATGCAAAGGAGGCCGGCTATGAATGAAACGCTGCACGCCATTCTGCTCATCGCTGTGATGGCTGTTGTCACGGCGCTCCTGCGCTGTCTGCCGTTTTTTATCTTCGGCGGGAAACGGAGCACTTCCCCGTTTATAACATACCTCGGCGCTTATCTGCCCTATGCGATGATGGGCATGCTGCTCGTTTACTGCTACAAGAACGTGTCCCTTACAAGCGCACCGTTCGGCGCGCCGGAGCTGATCGCCGGGCTTGTGGTGGTGGGGCTGCATGTCTGGAAGCGCAATTCACTCCTGAGCATCGGCCTTGGCACGCTGTGCTACATGCTGCTGGTTCAGCTTGTATTTTAACTTGATTCTGTGATTCCAAAAAAAATCAGGGGACGGTGCGCAGCCGTCCCCTGTGTGCTTGTTGTGTATCAATCCTTTGCGGTCACGATGGCGATCCCCGCGCTTGCGCCGATGCGGCTTGCGCCCGCCGCGATCATGCGGAGCGCATCTTTCCGCGTGCGGATGCCGCCCGAAGCTTTTACGCCCATGTCATCGCCCACGGCTGCGCGCATAAGGGCAACATCGTGCTCCGTTGCGCCGCCCGTGGAAAAGCCCGTGCTCGTTTTCACAAAATCCGCGCCTGCGCGCTTTGCGGCGAGGCAGGCAGCGGTCTTTTCTTCATCCGTCAGCAGGCAGCATTCCAAAATGACCTTCAGCTTTGCCCGACCCTGGATGGCCGAAACTACGGCGGCGATGTCTGCTTCCACGCGGGCGAAATCGCCCTCCTTCGCCGCGCCGATGTCCATCACCATGTCGATCTCCCTTGCGCCAAGGGCTGCGGCGCGCGCGGCTTCAAACGCTTTTGCTTCCGTTTCCATCGCGCCGAGCGGGAAACCGACGACGCAGCAGGGCGCAACATCTGTGCCCGCGAGCGCGGCGGCGACTTCCGCAATGTGTGCGCTGTTTACGCAGACGCTTGCGAAACGGTATTCCTTTGCTTCCGCGCAGAGCTTTGCAATGTCTGCGCGTGTTGCTGCGGGCTTGAGCAGCGTGTGGTCAATATAGCGGTTGAGTTCCATCCTGTTTGCCTGTCCTTCCCGATTCTGTCACAATGTACAATTTTAATTGTCCATGATTCGGTGTCAACTGTCAATTATTTTGAATACGGCGTATCCGCAAGCGGGAGGGAGGAGCGCTTCTTTCCGTCAAAACGGTAATACGCGTCCGCGATGGCGGGAGCGGTCGGGATGGAGGTGATCTCTCCGATGCCGATCGCGCCATAGGCCACGTTGAGGCCGGCCTTCTCCACGATGATGGGCTCGATGGCAG
Source organism: bacterium (assembly GCA_022778545.1). GTDB lineage: Bacteria > Bacillota > Clostridia > Christensenellales > CAG-138 > UBA1685. The sequence goes on from JALFDW010000043.1 coordinate 6,269, forward strand.
GGATCGTGTTCGCCCGCGGCAGCCCGAGCGTGCCGTATTTCGCGGTGGGTTTGCAATCCTGAAGCGGGAACCGCTCCGTGAGCGCATAGCCCATGCTCATCACGACGCCGCCTTCGATCTGCCCTTCCACGGAAAGTGGGTTCACCGCGCGGCCCACATCGTGCGCGGCAATGATCTTCTGCAGCCTGCCTTCCTCGTTCAGGATCGCGACCTGCGTGGCGTAGCCGTAGGCAACATGGCTTACGGGGTTCGGCTTGTCGGAACCGAGAGGATCGGTCTTTGCAAGGTATTCGGCATAGTATTCCTCCCCCTCGAGCGCTTCAAGAGAGCGGCCCGCAAGCGCCTCGTTGAGCAGCAGGCAGGCTCTGCGTGCGGCTTCTCCCGTAACGAGCGTCTGCCGCGAGCCGGAGGTTGTGCCGGAATCCGGGGAGTTGCCGGTGTTTGGACGCTCGTATACGACGCTTTCGCGCGGGAGCCCCGTCGTTTCGCACACGACCTGCATGAGCACCGTGCCAAGCCCCTGACCGATGCACGACGCGCCGGCGCGGATATGCACCTTTCCGCCTTCAATGGCAAGGCGCACGCGCCCGGTGTCCGGCAGCCCCACGCCGACGCCGGCGTTTTTCATCGCGCAGGCGATGCCGGCGTATTCCGCCGCTTCATACTGCGCGCGCACGGCTTCCAGTGTCTCTGCGAGGCCGGTGGATTCATCCACGATCTGCCCGTTGGGGAGCGTCTGCCCCGGCCGGATAGCATTGCGGTAACGGATCTCCCAGTGGCTGATGCCGACCGCGTCCGCCGCGCGGTTGAGGAGCGTTTCGATGGCGAAGCAGGTCTGCGTCACGCCGAAGCCGCGGAACGCGCCCGCGGGCGGGTTGTTGGTGTACCAGGCATAGCCGTCAATTTCAAAATTCTGGTAATTATAAGGCCCTGCGGCATGCGTGCAGGCGCGCTCCAACACGGGGCCGCCCAGGGAGGCGTATGCGCCCGTATCCGCGACGACCGTGGCCTTTACGCCCTGAATGATGCCGTTTTCATCCACGCCGAGGGTGAAATCCATCTCCATCGGGTGGCGCTTCGGGTGGATGAGGATGCTCTCCGCCCGGGTGAGCTTCACCTTTACAGGCCGTTTTGTGACATAGGCAAGAAGCGCTGCATGGTGCTGCACGGTCACATCCTCCTTGCCGCCGAAGCCGCCGCCCACGAGCTTGTTTTCCACCCAGACCTTTTCGTTGGGCAGGCCGAGCATGGGGGCGGTTTCATGCTGCGTATCGAACACGCTCTGGTCGGAGGAGTAGATCATTACGCCGTCTTCCTTCGGGAAGGCGACGGCGCACTCCGGCTCAAGGAACGCATGCTCGGTGAATGGCGTGGAAAAATGGTCGCGGAGGACATGGCGCGCGTTGCGGATGGCTTCCTCCGCGTTGCCGCGGGAAACATGCTTGTGCGCAAGGAGGTTGCCGTCCCGGTGCACGAGCGGCGCGCCTTCCGCCATGGCTTCCTCCGGGGAGCGCACGGGCGTGAGCGGCTCATATTCCACGCGGATGAGCTTCTTTGCCTGCTCCAGGATTTCCGGCGTTTCCGCCGCGACGAGGGCCACCGCATCGCCGAGGTAGTGCGTGATGCCGCCCACGGGGATCATGGTGTCCCAATCCTTTTTCAGGTGTCCGACCTTGTTTTTGCCGGGGATGTCCGCGGCGGTGAGCACGCAGGCAACGCCCGGGAGCGCCTTTGCTTCCTCCGTATGGATGGCGAGCACGCGCGCGCGGGGGTAAGCCGCGCGCACGGCGCTGCCGAAGAGCATGCCTTCCATGTAAATGTCGTCGCAGTATTCGCCGGTGCCCAGCACCTTTTCCCGCACATCCAGCCGGTGCACCCGCGCACCGAGCCGCCATGCGCCCGCATCCTCCGGCACGCGGCCCGCGCGGAAGCATTCCGCCGCAAGCTGCACGGCCTTTATGATCTTCACATAGCCCGTGCAGCGGCAGATGTTGTTGCGCAGCGCATGGGCGATCTCCGCCTCCGTCGGGTCGGGGTTCCCATCGAGGAGCGCCTTTGCGCAGAGCACCATGCCCGGGATGCAGAAGCCGCACTGCACGGCTCCCGCTTCGCCGAAGGCGTAGGCGTAGACCTCCTTTTCAAAATCGGAAAGCCCCTCTACGGTGAGGATGGTCTTGCCCTCCATGCGGTCCGTCTGCTGCACGCAGGCTTTTACGGCACGCCCGTCGATGAGCACGGTGCAGGTGCCGCACGCACCCTCGCTGCAGCCGTCCTTTACGGAGGTGAGGCGCAGGGTGTCGCGCAGGAAGCGCATCAGCTTCTGGTTGGTTTCAACGGTAACGGATTTTCCGTTGACGGTAAAGGTTGCCATGGCAGTACCTCCGTTGCAATGGGGGATTTAGAGCATGTAGGCGTATTTCTCGATCACGGAGAGGATCAGCGTTTCGATCCCGCGGTCGAGCGCATTATCGCCGGAAAGGTCATAGTCCGCAACTTCGCCGTGCAGGCGCACCCGCACGCGCGGGCAGTTTTTGCACAGCACGAGGAAACCGTCGTTCTCGCTGTCCGCAAAGTCCTGCTCCGTTGTAAAGAGCGTGAACTTGTCCCGGTAAGGCCGGCTGGAATAGGGGCAGAAGGTCGCGCAGTTGCCGCATTCGTTGCAGAGCCGGTCCACATGCACGATCTGCCGCATGGCGTGTCCGGGAACCTCCACGGCAACGTTAGCCCGGTTGGGGCATACGGTGACGCAGGTCTCGCATACCGTGTTGCAGGCAAGGCAGCGCTCCGCGTCGCAGCCTTCCGCGCAGGGGGAGGCCAGCTTGCCCTTCTTTGCAAGGGCAGCTCCATAGCCGGGGTGGGAACCCGCGGGGAAATTCACCTTGCGGGTGCTTCCCGTGATGGCATCGGCTGCGGCGCGTGCATCCGCGATGGCTTCCACCACCGTGGCAGGGCCGCGCAGTGCGTCACCCGCGACGAAAATGCCGCCGGGATAGGACGCCTGTGCCCGGCCGCGCGCATCCAATGTAACGCCATAGGCTGCAAACGCTTCCGGAGCTGGCTTTTCGCCCACGGCTGCGATGACGGTGTCCGCCGGAATGGATACCGTTTTGCCCGTTGCGACGGGGGTCCGGCGGCCGCTTGCATCCGGCGCGCCAAGCTGCATCTGCTCACAGACGAGCATGCCGTTCTCATGCGCTGTGGGGGCGAGCAGCTCCGCAAATTCCACGCCGTCCGCGAGTGCAAGTGCGAGCTCTTCCGCATCGGCGGGCATGTATTTCTTCGTGCGCCGGTAGACCACCGTTACGCGCTCCGCGCCCATGCGCTTTGCGGCGCGGGCCGCGTCCATGGCGGTATTGCCGCCGCCCACGACGGCAACGTTCTTCCCGAGGGAAAGGGTCTCCGGGGCGTTCTTTGCGCGGCGCAGGAAGTCGATCACGTTGAGGACGTTCCCTTCGATGCCGAGGGTGCCGGGCTGTTCTGCGCCGAAGGCGAGGATGATGTTTTCAAATCCGGCTTCCCTGAGCTCCGCGAGGGTAGGAGCGGGCTTGCCGCAGACGAATTCCGCGCCCATGCGCACGGCGAGCGCCACGTCCTTTTCGATGGCTTCTTCCGGGATGCGGAAGGCCGGGATCACGTTCTCTACAATGCCGCCGGGCTTTTCCGCCCGTTCAAAGACGGTTACGGGATAGCCTTCGCGGGCGAGGAAATACGCTGCCGCAATGCCGGCGGGGCCTCCGCCGATGACGGCGGTCTTCGGCGCGCCGGGTTTCCGCTCGGGCGTTTTCAGCTCCGCCATGAGGGCGCCGTAGCCGTTTTCGGCGGCAAAGAGCTTCGCTCTGCGGATCTGCACGGATTCTTCATAGAAGTTGCGCGTGCACTTTTCCATGCAGTGGTGGGCGCAGATCGTGCCGGTGATGAACGGCAGCGGGTTCTTTTCCGTGATGAGCCGGAGGGCGGCGAGATATTCCCCGCGGCCGCAGAGCTCGATGTATTCCGGGATATCCTGCCCGATGGGGCAGCCGCCTTTGCAGGGGGCGGTGAAGCAGTCAAGCAGCGGCACGGCCTCCGCGAGCTTGCGCGGCGGGAGCGGCTTTACGGGCTTGCGGTATTTTGCGTCCTCCCGGGCGGCGCGCGAGAGCGCTGCGACGGCGGCTACATCTACCCGGGTGAAGGGCTTGTATTCGCAGGCCGTGAGCGTTTCGGCGATCTGCGTCATGCGCGCATAGCCGCCGGGCTTCAGGATGGTCGTTGCCATGGTGATGGGCCATATACCCGCTTCAAAGAGCGCCTTGATGTTCTCCTGATCCGCGCCGCCGGAGTAGGAAAGGCGCAGCTTACCGCCGAACTCCTCCGCCATGCGGCGTGCCATTTCGATGGTGAGCAGGTACAGCGCGCGGCCGGACATGTACATTTCCGCGCTCGGGAGCTCGTTTGCCGCAACGTCCATCGGGAAGGTGTTGGAAAGCTTCAGGCCGAATTCAAGGCCGTTTTCCGCGGCAAGCGCGCTGAGCCGGTGGAACATGGGAACGGCATCCTCGTATTGAAGATCCTCGCGGAAATGATGATCGTCAAAGGCGATGTAATCATATCCCATGGAATCGAGCGTTTCCCGCGCGAACGCATAGCCCAGGATGGTGGGGTTGCACTTCACGAAGGTGTTGAGCTTCTTTTCCGAAATAAGATAAGAAGCGATGGCCTCGATCTCCTCCGGCGGGCAGCCGTGCAGCGTGGAGACGGTCACACCCGTGCAGATGTGCGGGGAGATGGTCTCGATATAGTCCGCGTCCTCCGGGAATGCGGAAAGCGCATATTCTTTGCATTCCTGCCAGATGGGGGTGGAGGAAGCGTCCTTCATGCCTTCGATGAAGCGGTCGAGCTTTTCGGTCTTAATGCCTGCAAGGTCGTAGCCGACGCTCATGTTGAACGCGAAGCCGCAGGGGTCGCCAAGGCTCCATTTACGGCTGATGAGCTTCAGCGCAAACCAGGCTTTTACGTATTCGTCAAAGGCCTGCGGGACGGTCAGTTCCGTGGACCATTCGCAGTTGTAGCCTTCGTCCTCCGCAAGGATGCAGGGGCGGTTGATGCAGGCGGCAAGCTCCTCGCCGTCCATTTTCTGCACGGTCTTGAGCTCAAAGAAGCGCGCGCCGGCATAATAGGCGGCGATGATGTTTTCCGCAAGCTGTGTGTTCGGGCCAGCAGCGGGGCCAAAGGGCGTCTCCAGCGTTTCGCGGAACAGGGGCAGCTTCTTCTCGCTGCGCATGGCGAAGGGCTTCTGCACGCCAAACACCGCGCCATGGGCGCTCCGTTCGGCAAAGAGCCATTCCATCAGCTGTGGGAAGGGGATGGGAGTCATACGTTCGCTCATGATGATACCTCCTTATGGATTGCAGGGTTGTGGTTCAGCCGTTGAGCCGCTTCCAGAGGGCGCGGCTCACCTCCAGCGTGCGCGCGTTGATTGCTTCCTCGTCGATGCCGACGAGCACGCGATCCCGCATGAGCAGCTTTCCGGCGCACATGGTGGTCTCGCACTGGCGGCCCGCCATGCCGAAGAGGATATGGCCGTCGATATTATCCGCGGAGAACGGGGTGAAGGGCTTGTAGTCCATCACGATCACGTCCGCCGCAGCGCCAGGCTTGAGCACGCCGAGCGGGTCGTCAAAATAGCGCGCGGCGATCTTTGCGTTGTTTTCAAACAGCATTGTCGTGGCTTCGCCCCAGCCCACGTTGGGCAGGCAGGCGTTATGCCGCTGAATGGCGAGGGCAGCCTTCAGGCTTTCTGTCATGTCGAAGGTGTAAGCATCCGTGCCGAGGCCGACGAGGATGCCCTTTTTGAACATCTGCAGCACGGGAGAGCAGCCGACGGCGTTCCCCATGTTGGATTCCGGGTTGTTCACGACCATGGTGCCCGTTTCTTTTATAATGTCCATCTCCGCCGGGTTGACGTGGATGCAGTGGCCAAGGAGCGTCTTTTCCCCGAGGATGCCCATGTTGAGCAGCCGGTTCACCGGGCGCGTGCCGTAGTTCTGCAGCGTATCGTACACATCGTTCATGCCCTCGGAAACGTGGATGTGGAAGCCTGTCCTGCCGTTGTTGGCGGCAGCGCACTTTTCCATGGTTTCGTCGGAAATGGTAAAGAGCGCATGCATGCCAAACATGGCCTTGACGAGCGGGTTCTGCTCCTTTTCGCAGTGGGTGATGAAGTCCGCGTTTTCGCGGATGGCAGCGTCACATTTCTCTGCGCCGTCCCGGTCGCTGACCTCATAGCAGAGCACGGTACGGACGCCGAGCTCCTTCGCTACTTCCTCGATGGCAAAGAGGCTCCCTTCGATCTCGCAATAGCTCGCGTGGTGGTCGAACACCGTGGTGCAGCCCGTTTTGATGGAGTCGATATAGGTGGTATAGGCGCTCCGGCGGGTATCCTCGAGGGTGAGGTGGCGGTCGAGCTTCCACCACATGCCGTCGAGCACTTCATAGAAATTCGTGGGGTTGTGCCCCTTCATGGCGAGCCCGCGCGCAAGCGCGCTATAAATGTGGGAGTGTGCGTTGATGAAGGCCGGCATGATGACGCCGCCGTGCGCATCCACAAATTCCGCGTCCGGATACTTTGCGCGGAGCAGGGCGGTATCGCCCACTTCGACGATCTTCGTGCCGGATACGGCCACGCCGCCGTTTTCAAGGTAGGGGGTTGCGGGATCCCTGGTGATCAGCCTTCCGTTTGCGATGAGAATCATGAGAACCTCCTTTTGTTGTTTCTGTGTGCGGCAGGTGCCCGGTGAAAAAACAAAGCGCGCCTACAAACAGATGAAACGTTTGTAGCCCGCGCGCGAAGCACTCCCTTGCAGCCATGCCATATGAAAAATATATTGAAACGATTGAAATCAATATTATAATAACACGAACCTATGCAAAACACAAGTTTTTGAAGAATCAAAAACTTTTTTGATGACTAAAAAACTTTTTGATTCTCTCTTGAATTTTTTGTTGGATATGATATATTTGAATAAAAAAGAGACGAGGAGGAGGCAGCATGCAGGAAACAACGCTCGACTTGCTCAAACGGCTTGCGAAAGCGCTCTCCACGCAGTTTGGCGACAATTGCGAAATCGTCGTGCACGACATTTCATCCGGCGACCCGGAAAACACCATCGCCGTGATCGAGAACGGCCATGTTTCGAGGCGCAACGCGGACGCGGGGCCTTCCCACATCGCGCTTGAGGCGATGAAGGAAGGGCGGCGGAACATCCCGGATCAGTACAACTACCTCACCCAAACGGCGGACGGCCGCATCCTGCGTTCAAGCACCGTGTATGTCAACGACGATGCAGGCAGGCCGATCGGCATCTTCTGCATCAACTATGACCTGACGGCGCTCATGATGGCCAAGGCCACCGTGGATGCGCTCGTGCAGGATCCGCGCGCTTCCGGCGAGCCGGAGCGCATCCCTACAAACGTGAACGACCTGCTTGACGAGCTTTTGGAGCAATCCGTGCGCATCGTGGGCAAACCCGTTGCCATGATGAACAAGGAAGACAAGGTAAAAGCCATCGGCTACCTCAACGACGCGGGCGCAATGCTCATCACAAAAAGCGGGGATAAGATCGCGAAATATTTTGGGATCAGCAAATACACGCTGTACTCTTATTTGGATACCAGTGCGGGAAATCAGGAATCCTGATTCCGGCTCATTTCAAACTTCATTGGCAGAAAGGACGGCAAAGTATCATGAAATCCAACTTCGATGAGATCAAAAGAGCTTCCGAACAGTACCTTCCCCAGATGACAAAGTTCCTGCGTGACCTCATCAGCATCCCGAGCGAGAGCTGCGAGGAAGAGGGCGTCATCCGCCGCACCATTGCGGAAATGGAAGCGCTCGGTTTCGACAAGGCGGAGATCGACCCCGAAGGCAACGCGCTCGGCTGGATGGGCACGGGCGAAAAGATCATCGCGTTCGACGGCCACATCGACACCGTGGGCATCGGCAACCGTGCGAACTGGGAACATGACCCTTATGAGGGCTATGAAACGGACGAGATCATCTACGGCCGCGGCGGTTCGGATCAGGAAGGCGGCGTGGTGGCTGCCGTTTACGGCGCGAAGATCATGAAGGATCTCGGCCTCATCCCGGAAGGATACAAGATCCTCGTTGCCGCCACCGTGCAGGAAGAGGACTGCGATGGCCTCTGCTGGCAGTATATTTACAATGAAGACAAGATCGTCCCCGAATTCGTGGTTTCCACTGAGCCCACGGACGGCGGCGTATACCGCGGCCACCGCGGCAGGATGGAGATCCGCGTGGATGTAAAGGGCGTTTCCTGCCACGGCAGCGCGCCGGAGCGCGGCGACAACGCCATCTACAAAATGGCGGACATCCTTCAGGAAGTGCGCGCGCTCAACGAAAACGGCTGCGGGCCGGAGAATGAGGTCAAGGGCCTCGTGAAGATGCTCGAGCCGGAGTTCAACCCGGAGCATTATGAGGATGCCCGCTTCCTCGGCCGCGGTACGGTGACCGTTTCGCAGATCTTCTACACTTCGCCCAGCCGCTGCGCGGTTGCGGACTCCTGCGCCGTATCGCTCGACCGCCGCATGACCGCCGGCGAAACCTGGGATTCCTGCCTGGAAGAGATCCGCAATCTGCCCGCCTGCAAAAAGTATGGCGACGACGTAAAGGTCTCCATGTACATGTATGACCGCCCGGCGTGGACAGGGCTCAAGTATGAGACGGAGTGCTATTTCCCGACGTGGATCAACAAGGAAAACGCGGCGCATGTGCAGGCCGTTGCGGATGCGCACAAGGCGCTTTACGGCGAGAAGCGCGTCGGCGCAGCTTCTGCCATGGAGAAGCGCAACCGCCCGCTGATCGACAAGTGGACGTTCTCCACCAACGGCGTTTCCATTCAGGGCCGCTACGGCATCCCCTGCGTGGGCTTTGGCCCGGGCGCGGAATCCCAGGCGCATGCGCCCAACGAGATCACTTGGAAGCAGGACCTTGTGGTGTGCGCGGCCGTCTATGCTGCAACGCCCCTGTTCTACAAAGAAGAAAACAAGACCGGCGACGTTTGCCAGTTCCGCGCCGGGAAAACCAATAACAACATCAAATAAGCCAAACATGGGAGGTCACCAATGAGCAACGTAAAGCAGTTTACCGAAAAACTCGACAAGCTGAACTTTGAAAACATGTATGAGGGCGACTTTTTCCTGACCTGGGAAAAGTCGCGCGACGAGCTCGAAGCCGTGTTCACCGTTGCGGATGCGCTCCGGCACCTTCGGGAGAACAACATCTCCACAAAGATCTTCGACAGCGGCCTTGGCATCAGCCTGTTCCGCGACAACTCCACCCGCACGCGCTTCTCGTTTGCTTCGGCCTGCAACCTGCTCGGCCTTGAGGTGCAGGATCTTGACGAGGGCAAGAGCCAGATCGCCCATGGCGAGACCGTGCGCGAGACTGCGAACATGATTTCCTTCATGGCGGATGTCATCGGCATCCGGGACGATATGTACATCGGCAAGGGCAACACCTACATGCACAACGTTGTGGATGCGGTCACCGAAGGCCACAAGGCGGGCGTGCTGGAGCAGAAGCCCACGCTCGTGAACCTCCAGTGCGACATCGACCACCCGACGCAGTGCATGGCGGATACGCTGCACCTCATCCATGAGTTCGGCGGCGTAGAGAACCTCAAGGGCAAGAAGGTCGCCATGACCTGGGCCTATTCCCCGAGCTACGGCAAGCCCCTTTCCGTGCCGCAGGGCGTGATCGGCCTCATGACCCGTCTTGGCATGGATGTAACGCTCGCTTACCCCGAGGGCTACGAGGTGATGGACGAGGTCGTTGCGGTGGCGAAGAAGAACGCGGAGGAATCCGGCGGCAAGTTCGAGATCACCAACGACATGAAGGAAGCTTTTAAGGATGCGGATGTGGTCTATCCGAAGTCCTGGGCGCCCTTCAAGGCGATGGAAGAACGCACGGAGCTTTACGGCAACGGCGACCTCGAAGGCATCAAGGCTCTCGAAAAGCGCCTCCTTGCGCAGAACGCGGAGCATATGGACTGGGAATGCACCGAGGAAATGATGGAGCTCACGAAGGACGGCAAGGCGCTTTATCTGCACTGCCTGCCCGCGGATATCACGGACGTTTCCTGCGAGCATGGTGAGGTTGCTGCCACGGTGTTCGACCGCTATCGCGATCCGCTTTATAAGCAGGCTTCCTTCAAGCCGTACATCATCGCGGCGATGATCTTCCTTGCGAAGGTGAAGGATCCTTCCGCCAAGCTCAAGGAGCTGGAGGAGCGCGCGCAGAAGCGGCACGACGGATAACAAATCAATATAAGCGTAAAGCTGCGGCTTCTTCACTGGAAAAAGCCGCAGCTTTTATTTATGGCGGCCATATGTGCTGCACCACCGCTCACAGATGCGAGGGAATAAGAAATAATTTTGTTAACAACATGTAAACAGATAAAAATATGAATTGACAAAATTTTCATGTCATGATAACATTACATTAAAACACGAGAACTCATCAAAAAAACAGCCTGCTTTTTATTCATTGCACCCGTTCCCAAAGGGGGGGACGGGAAAACCCAACGGAACAAACGGTTTTATGGAGGTGGCACTGACCAACTGTTGTTTCTCCGTTTCTTTCTCTACGAATCATTCTAAAACAAAAGAGAGGATTGCTGAAAATGAAAAAGCTGATTTCATTCTTTTTGGTTGCGCTGTTCCTGCTTGGGAGCTTCCCGGCAACGTTTGCGGAGGAAGTGGAAATGCATGAGCACGAAGGTTGCTGTGAGGTGCATGCGGATGGCGGCATTATGCCTTTGGTGGATTGCGATCATTCAGGAAATAAAAATAGGGAATATATTTATAACGAACAACGTGGGTGCAAAAGGACAATCAGTTATGTAAGGGTCACATGCGCGGAATGCGGAAGGTTCGTTGCAAATGAAAACGTAGTCTATGGAACAAATGACGTGCATGTCGGCGAGATGGAAATTCGCCTTTCACAGCTCCCGAACGGAGCCGTTGGCTATCAAGCATTTTGTAGCGCATGTGGTGAATTGTGGAATAGCTAATTGAAACAACAGAAGGCCGTGCATCTGCATACGGGTGCGCGGCCTTTATTTAGGAGGTACACCATGCTTTTTCGCACAAGCCTGAAACAGACCATGCGCACGCCGGTGAAGCTCGTCGCATATTTCCTCATCACCGCACTTGTGGCCGCATTTCTTTGCGTAGGGCTGAACCTGTGTCAAAAATCGGAGGAGAATATCGCTGCGGCGGAGGACTGCTTTACCACCATCGCCGTGCCGGAGGTATATGCCGAAATGACCCGTGGCGGCACGCTGATGCGAGAATTTACGGAGGAAGATTACGCGCCCTTCCTGCTGACGGATGAGCAGATTGCAAACATGGGGCTGCCTGCGGGAACGAAAGTATACGGCAGTTTTTCGCCGGAACTTCAACCGGCCGGATACACGGTCGCATACCCGACGGAAACGGAGCTGGAGTTCACGAAACTGGAAGAACTTGATGGCATCATGCAGGCGGAGTTGGGCGGGCGCTTCGGCGCTCTGGTGAAAAACGGGCTTTCCTTTAGAACGCATGGCCGGGACGCCCTCGAACTGATGCCATCCACCAATGACGTAATTATCTTCACGTTGAATGGCACGGGAACTGTCATCGCACCAAACTATTACAGCGATCCGGATGCCCCGTATGAAAGCCATCAGAGGGCTTTGGATGTTACCGTGCATGAATGGGCGAATCCGCTGCTGGAATATGGGGATACGCTCGTGATCATTAACAAGATCAGCCCGGATGCATTCAAACTTGCAAAACTGTACGGTGAAACGGTTGATTTTCCGCTTGGCACGGAAGCAAATGATGGGTCTTTCTTTCTGGAGGCGGGCAAACAGTATATTATGATGCTGAGCTCTTCCATGCCGCGAACGACTGGAAACCAATTGTCGGGAACAGTCGATGCGGCGGTCGAGCCAACGGATTATTATGCCGGGCGTTTTTACTATTATGATGAAGATTCCTCCAAGCAGTGCGATGCGGCGGCCGGTGTGCAGAGAAACGCAGTATGCCTTGTTGAAGAATACGCAGAAGGCTTTTTTGCTACCGAAAAAGGGAGGTTCTTTCAAGAAGCGATCAATGCGATCAAAATCAACGTCAACTCCCTTACGGCGATCACCACGAATGACCTTTCCGCCATGCGTCCTTTCCATTCGGGGAAGGTGTATATTCCCGAAGGGCGCGCTTTCACGGAGGCGGAATATGCAAACGGAGAGAAGGTTTGTCTCGTGAGCGCGGCAATGGCAGAGCTGAACGGTTGGAAAACAGGCGATACGCTGCCACTTTCCTTTTATCGGTGCGACCCGATGCGCTATTGCGATGAACCGCAGGACATCACTTCAGAGTGGAAGTATTCCACCTATAATATGCCAGATTCCTCCGGCTTCTTCGATGAAGGGGAGTTCACCATCGTTGGCATGTTCGACGGCCGCGTGGAAAAGTCGCAACGGAAACAATACAACAGCACCACCGATAAGCTGCACATGGTGAATGTAATCATTCCGGAAGCTTCCGTGCAGAATGCGCCCGAACCGCGCATTTACAAATACACCTCCTCCATCCGGCTGGAAAACAGCAAGGCGATCGACTTCATTACCGCCATGCAGGCTTCCGGGCTGATGGACTCGGCGGAGGGGGAATACGGCAGCTATGAGCTGCGCCTCACCGTCTACGATCAGGGCTATTCCCTCGTTGCGCCGGG
>JALFDW010000044.1 GCA_022778545.1 bacterium
CGTTGACTTCTACAATTTTGAGCGTATTTCACTCAAAAACGGTCTCACTCCGGTTGAAATCCGAAGCAAGACCGCGTAATCCTATGAAATTCTACGACAGGCTCTTTTTTTCATGTCTGTTGATCGGGGAACAGCCCACAGGGCAAAGGGAGCTTTAGTTTTGTTCCGCCCAGGCGAGCCAGAGCGCGGAAGAAGCATCGCTCGGCATGCGCCAGTCCCCGCGCGGGGAAAGCGTGACGGAGCCGATTTTCGGCCCGTCCGGCAGGCAGGAACGCTTGAACTGCTGCTGGAAGAAGCGCCGGTAGAAATTCTTCAGCCATTTGCGGATGGTGTTGCCGTCATAAACGCCCGCGAACGCGCTTTCGGCGAGCCGCAGGATCTTTTCCGGCGGGAAGGCCCAGCGCAGCGCATAGTACAAAAAGAAATCGTGCAGCGCATAGGGGCCGACAAGGTCTTCCGTGACCTGGCTGATCTCCCCATCCTTCGCGGGGAGGAGCTCCGGGCTTACGGGTGTGTCAAGGACGTCGAAGAGCGTCGCGCGCAGTGCGTCATCCGCGGTGTCCGCCGCGTAGCGCACAAGGTGGCGCACGAGCGTTTTCGGCACGGAGGCGTTTACGCCGTACATGGACATATGGTCGCCGTTATAGGTCGCCCAGCCGAGCGCGAGCTCCGAAAGGTCGCCCGTGCCGACGACGAGGCCGTTCACCTGGTTTGCGATGTCCATCAGCACCTGGGTGCGTTCGCGTGCCTGGCAGTTTTCAAACGTTGTGTCATGGAGCGCAGGGTCGTGCCCGATGTCCCTGAAATGCTGTTCCACGGCAGCGGTGATGTCGATCTCGCGCAGTGCTGCGCCAAGGGCCTCGGAAAGCTTGTGGGCATTTGTGCGTGTGCGGCGCGTCGTGCCAAAGCAGGGCATGGTGACGGCAATGAGGTTTTCCCGCGGCAGGGAAAGCAGGTCAAGCGCCCGTGCGGCTACGATCAGCGCGAGCGTGGAATCAAGCCCGCCCGATACGCCGATGACAGCCTTTTTGCAGTGGGCGGCCTGAAGGCGCGTTACAAGCCCCGTTGCCTGCATGCGGAGGATCAGCTCGCAGCGCTCCGCCCGCTCCGTTTCGCCCTCCGGCACGAAGGGGGAGGGGCTCACGCGGTGAGAAAGTGCGGAGTGGCGCAGTTCCATATCAAAAAAGACGGTACCGCACGTTCCTTCCCGCTGCGGATAAGTCGTCATCCGGCGGCGCTCGGAAGCAAGACGCATCACGTCCAAATCTGCAATGCAGAGCCCTTCCGCGAACGGAGCACGTTCGGAAAGGATCGCTCCGTTCTGGGCGATGAGGCTGTGGCCGGAAAAGACCATATCCGTCGTGGATTCGCCCGCGCCCGCGTCGGCATAGAGATAACCGCACACAAGCCGCCCGGATTGGGCGGAAACGAGTGTGCGCCGGTATTCCGCCTTGCCGACGACCTCATCGCTCGCGGAAAGGTTGGCGATGACCGTCGCCCCTTCGCGGCAGAGCATGCGGGAGGGGGAATCCGGCACCCAGAGATCCTCACAGACCTCGACGCCAAGCGTAAACGCGGGGAGCGCGCGGCAGGTGAAAAGCAGGTTCGCGGCGAGCGGGACTTCATAGCCGAACGGGGTGACGGAGGCCGAAAGCCCTGCGCCGGAGGAAAAATGCCGCTGTTCGTAAAATTCTCCGTAATTGGGGATGTGCGTTTTCGGGACAAGGCCGAGGAGCTTCCCCTTATGGCACACGGCGGCGCAGTTGTAAAGCTTGTTGCCGAAGGCAAAGGGGAGCCCGGGCAGGAGCAGGAGGTCAAGCGCCGCGGTTTCCCGAAGGATCTCCGCAAGTGCCGCAAGCGCGCCGGAGAGCAGCGTTTCCTGCAGGAAAAGATCGCCCGCCGTGTAGCCGGTGATGCAAAGTTCAGGCAGGACGAGCAGGCGAACGCCCGCAGCATCCGCTTCCTTTGCAAGCGCAACGATGCGCGCGGCGTTGTAAGCGCAGTCCGCCACGCGGATGGCAGGGGTGGCCACGGCGGTTTTTACGAATCCGTCTTTCATAAAGGATACTCCTTTGTGCAAAATCAAAAGGCTGGCCGGGAATGCCGGCACAGCCTCAAGTATAGCATAGTTTGCGCGGATTTTATACCCTGACCGACTGCATTTCGGCGGTTTCTCCCGCAAGCAGCGGTGCGCATTCCGTAAGGAAGGAAGTTACCTGTTCCGGGCAGCGGCCGATGAACGCGGCAGGATCGAGCGCGGCGCGGATCTCCGCTTCGCCGAGCGGGAAAGCAGGGTCCTCCGCAAGGCGTTCGAGCAGGTCGCAGCGCTCGCCTTCCTTGATGCGGCGCGTGGCAGCCATGGAGTGGGTGCGGATGATCTCGTGCAGCGCCTGGCGGTCGCCGCCCCGCTTTACGCCCTCCATCAGCAGGTTTTCCGTTGCGAGGAAGGGCAGGAAATTCTCCATCGCCTTTTCGATGACCTTCTCGTTTACATGCAGGCCGGAGGCCACGTTGTGGTACAGCCTGAGCGCCGCGTCCACAGCAAGGAACGCTTCCGGCAGCGCAATGCGCCGGTTGGCGGAATCGTCCAGCGTGCGCTCAAACCACTGGGTGGAGGCTGTCATGGGCGCGTTCTGCGCGTTTGCCATCACATAGCGGGAAAGGGAGCAGATGCGTTCGCTGCGCATGGGGTTGCGCTTGTAGGCCATGGCGGAGGAGCCGATCTGATCCTTCTCAAAGGGTTCTTCCACCTGCTGGTCATGCTGGAGGAGACGCAGATCGTTCGCGAACTTGTGCGCGCTCTGCGCGACGGAAGAAAGCGCGGAAAGGATGCGGCTGTCCAGCTTGCGCGGGTAGGTCTGGCCGGAAACGGCGTAGCAGCGCTCAAAGCCGAACGCGTTTGCGATCATGTGGTTCATCGCGTCGATCTTTGCTGTGTCGCCCTCAAACAGCTCCATGAAGCTCGCCTCCGTGCCGGTGGTGCCGCGGCAGCCGAGGAAGCGCATGGCGGAAAGCACGGCGTCGATCTCCTCAAGGTCCAGCACGAGGTCCTGCATCCAGAGGCAGGCGCGCTTGCCGACGGTCACGGGCTGTGCGTTCTGATAATGCGTGTAGCCCGGCGTGGGCATGGCTTTATAGCGTTCCGCAAAGGCGGCAAGATCCTGGAGCACGGTCACGATCTCCGCGCGGATGAGGCGCAGCGCGTCCCGGTAGATCACGATGTCCGCGTTGTCGGTCACATAGCAGCTTGTCGCGCCAAGGTGGATGATGCCCTTTGCGTTCGGGCAGCAAAGGCCGTAGGCGTAGATGTGCGCCATTACGTCATGCCGCACGGCGGCTTCGCGCTCCGCTACGGCTTCATAATCGATGTCCGTAAGGTGGGCACGCAACTCATCGACCTGTGCCTCGGTGATGGGAAGGCCCAGTTTGCGCTGTGCGTCCGCAAGCTCCACCCAAAGCCTGCGCCAGGTGGAAAAACGCGTGTCCGCAGAGAACAGGCGCTGCATGCGCTCGGAGGAATAGCGGGAACAGAGGGGGCTTTCGTAACGGTCCTTCATGGTGGCTTTCCCTCAGCGCAGGATGATCGCATCGCGGTCCGCACCCACGGAAACGTAGGTGATGGGCGTGCCGATGGCGTTTTCCACAAAGCGGACGTATTCCTGTGCGGCGGCGGGCAGATCGCCGAAGCAGCGCACGGCGCTGACGTCGCACTTCCAGCCGGGCAGATATTCGATCACGGGCTTTGCCTCTGCAAGCGCGGCGGGGAAGGGGAATTCATCTATGCGCTTTCCGTCGAGCTCATACTGGGTGCAGACGGGGATCTGATCCATGTAGGAGAGCACGTCGAGCTTGGTAAGGGCGATCTCCGTTGCGCCCTGGACGCGCGCGCCGTAGCGCGTGGCGACCACATCGAACGGGCCGACGCGGCGCGGGCGGCCGGTCGCGGCGCCGTATTCGCCGCCGGCTTCACGCAGGCGCTCCGCTTCTTCGCCGAACCATTCCGCCGTGAACGGACCTTCGCCCACGCAGGTGGAATAGGCCTTTACGATGCCGAGCACGGTGTCCACCTTAAGGCTCGGGAGGCCGCAGCCGATGGGCGCATAGGCGGCAAGGGGCGTGGAGGAGGAGGTGTAGGGGTAAATACCGTAATCGATGTCGCGCAGTGCGCCAAGCTGTGCCTCGAAGAGGATGTTCTTGCCCGCGGCCTGCGCTTCATGCAGGAACGTGCCCACATCGCACACATAGGGCTTGAGCTTGCTGCCGAATTCATCCACCCAGGCAAGCAGCTCCGCAAGCGCAAAGGGTTTTGCGCCGTACACGTTTTCGATGGTCAGGTTCTTCCATGCCAGCACGCCGGAAAGATGCTTTTTCAGGTATTCCGGGTAAAGGAGCTCGCCCATCATCAGGCTCTTTTTTTGATATTTGTCGCTGTAAACGGGCGCGATGCCGCGCTTGGTGGAGCCGTATTTCGCGTCCTTCAGGCGTGCTTCCTCCAGTTCATCGAGAAGCTTATGATAGGGGAACACGATGGTTGCCCGGTCGCTGATCTTGAAGTTTTCCGGCGTAACGGGAACGCCTGCCTGCCGCAGTGTCTCCATTTCGCCCCAGAGTGCTTCGAGATCGATGACCGTGCCGTTGCCGAGCACGTTCACCACGCCCGGGCGGAATATGCCCGAGGGGATAAGGTGCAGCGCGAACTTGCCGTATTCGTTGATGACGGTGTGCCCCGCGTTGTTTCCGCCCTGATAGCGGATGACGACATCGTATTCCTCTGCGATCAGGTCGACCATGCGGCCCTTGCCTTCATCGCCCCAGTTCACGCCTACGATCGCGCAGTTTGCCATAGCTGATTCCTCCGTTTTGTCAATCATAGGGATGACGCGCCTTTCCGGCGCAACGCCATTCCATCGTTATCATACCACGGTTTTACCATAAGCGTACATATGATGTGATTATAAAGCTATAGGAAATAATAATAGAAGGAGACGGCTCGGAAAAAGCCGCCTCTTAACCTGATTTCTTTGGAATCCTGGAGTTTACGATATCGGATGGCCGATCATTCGCCGATCGTCATGTTCGCGCCGATGGGGAGCGTGAGGTGCGTGGTCATGTACCAATGGCCGCTGACCATGATGAGGATCATCTGGTTCGTGTACACCTGCTCCTCGCCCTGTGCCGTAGTGAAGATGATCTCGTACTTTGCAAGAGCGGCTTTCTCCGTGCCGGGGAAATTTTCCTGGAGCGCTGCGGCTTCGGAGGCGCCATATTCAGTCAGCTCATTGAGGCGGACAGATACGCCGAACCCTTCGCCCAGGGTGAGTACGGCTTCCTGTTTATAGTTGAAGAAGAAGGAAGGCATGACGCCGCCCATGCTCATTGCGGATTCAAAGTTATCCCGCTTGGCTTCCGCAATGCAGCCCACAAGAGCATCCCAGTTGCTGTCCACATAAAGGGCGTTATAAAAGCTGTTGAGAGTTTTGGTGATCACAGCCTTGCGCTCAGCGGAGGAGGCGAACACGAGCCCGGCGATGAGCGCCACGGCGGCAAGAATACAGAGCGGGATAAGCCAGAGGTTCTTTTTGCTGGTTTTCTGTGCTTGGGACATTATCAAACATTTCCTTTCGTGTCATAAAAGCGTTCTTGATGAAAACGCTGTTTTTATCTTTGTTTAGGATACATGCCGCAGCGCGCTTTTGCAAGGAGAAAAGCGTCGGTGCGTCATGCTTCGGGATAGATTTCGCAGGCGCGGCGCACGGATTCCATCGCATCGCGCACATAGAAGTCTGCGCCGATGTCGCGCGCATATTCCTCCGTGAGCACGGCGCCGCCGCACATTACGCGGCAATCGGGCGCCGTTTTCCGCAGCGCGGCGATGGTGCGCCGCATGCTGGGCACGGTGGTGGTCATGAGCGCAGAAAGGCCGACAAGGCGCGCCTTGTGCGCTACTGCGGCTTCCACAACGGCTTCCGGCGGCACATCCTTGCCGAGGTCGATGACCTTGAACCGGTAATTTTCGAGGAGCGCTTTTACGATGTTTTTGCCGATGTCGTGCACATCACCCTGCACGGTAGCGATCACGACTGTCCCACGCGAAGCGTCCGCGGCTTCGCCCATGCGCGCCCGGATGATGGAAAACGCGGCCTTTGCCGCTTCCGCGCACATCAGGAGCTGGGGAAGGAACAGCGTCCCAGCTTCAAACCGTTCCCCTGCGGTATTTAACGCAGGCACCATGGAATCGTTGATGACGGCGAGGGGATCCTTTGCAAGCAGGTCGCGCTCCGCCGCTTCCTGTGCCGGCTGCCGCAGCCCGCGGAGCACCGCGTCATAAAGGCTGAGCGTCTGTGACTGCGCGGGAGCAGGCGCAACTTCGGAATTGCCGTATGCGGCGATATACTCCCTGCATTGCGCGTCCATGCCAAGCAGGGCGGAACAGGCGCGCCAGGCTTCCAGCATGCCGGGCGCATGCGGGTTCATGATGGCGGCGGAAAGTCCCGCGCCGATGGCGAGGGTAAAAAAGCTTGCGTTGAGCTGTCCGCGGGCAGGCAGGCCGAAGGAGACGTTGGAGACGCCAAGCGAGGTGCAGACGCCGAGCTCTTCCCGCAGGCGGCGTACACATTCAAGCGTCACGCGCGCATTGTCTCCGCCTGCGCTGATGGTGAGCGTGAGCGGGTCGAACAGGAAATCGTGCGGTTGGAGGCCGTATTCCGCGCCCCGTGCGAGGATGCGCCGCGCGATCGCAAGGCGGCCTTCCACATCCTCCGGGATGCCGGATTCATCGAGCGTGAGTGCGACGATAACGCCGCCGTAGCGCGCGGCAAGCGGGAATACCGCAGCCATGCTGCTTTCCTTGCCGTTGACGGAGTTGATGATCGCCTTGCCGTTATAAACGCGCAGCGCGCGGGCAAGCGCCTCAGGATCCGCCGAATCAAGCTGAAGCGGCAGGTCGGTCACGGATTGGAGCTGTTCTGTGAGCGTCGTGAGCACGGCGGGCTCATCCAGCTCCGGAAGCCCGGCGTTGACGTCGAGCGCATCCACGCCGCGTTCCTGCTGCAGGATGCCCTCGCGGAGAATGGAATCGTAGTCCCCGTCGCGCAGTGCCTGCTTCATCCGCGGCTTTCCCGTGGGGTTGATGCGCTCGCCGATGAGCACGGGTTTCCCTTCGCCGAAATATATCGCGTGCGCATAGGAAGCTGCCACGGTGCGCTTTTTTTGCGTCGGAACGGGAGGCGTCAGACCGCCGCAATGCTCCACGAGCGCGCGGATGTGCTCCGGTGTCGTGCCGCAGCAGCCGCCGAGGAGCCTTGCCCCGCGCCGGACGCATTCCTGCATGCACTTTGCAAATTCCTCCGGCCCGACATCGAACACGGTCCTGCCGCTTGCTTCGCGCGGGAGCCCCGCGTTGGGCTGAAGGAGGATGGGGATGCTTGCGCACCGGGAAAGTTCTTCAAGAAACGGGAGCATTTCACGCGGGCCGAGGCCGCAGTTGAAGCCAAGCGCATCCACGCGGAGCCCTTCAAGCAGCGCGGTCACGCTTGGAACGTCGCCGCCGGTGAGCAGCTTTCCGCGCCGGTCCAGCGTAACGGTGGCGAGGACGGGGAGCGTGCAGCATTCCTTTGCGGCCAGCACGGCGGCCTTGAGCTCATAAGCATCGGACATGGTTTCGATCAGCACAAGATCCGCGCCCGCGGCAGCACCGGCTTCGATGGTTGCGCGGAACATGGCGTAGGCCTCTTCGAAACCGAGGTCGCCAAGCGGCTTGAGCAGCTTGCCCGTTGGCCCGATGTCGAGCGCCACGAAACGCTCTTTGCCGCCTGCCTGGCGGATGGCTTCCTTTGCGTTGCGCACGGCGGCAGCAGCAATCTCTGCGGCGGAATAGCCCGTGCGCGCGAGCTTATGTTCTGTGCAGCCGAAGGTGTTGGTGGTGACGACGTCGCATCCGGCCGCAAGGTAAGCCGAATGCACGGCGGTCACCGCGTCCGGGTGCGTGATATTCCACACATCCGGGGCTTCGCCTGCCGGAAGCCCCGCGCTTTGGAGCATCGTGCCCATTGCGCCGTCAAAGAACAGTATCTTCTGCTGAAGCAGCTCCTGAAATTTCATTTTGAGGATTCCTTTCGATATTCACAGGTCAGGTTTCCGCACGCCGCGCATTTGTGCTCGGGGCAGGGCTGTGCTTCCGCGGAAAGGCCGATCACAGCTGTGATGGATTTAAGAGGCGTGAGCATATGCGAAGAAGTTTCGGCAAGGCCAAGCCGGCGGTCCGCCTGCAGAGCGCGCAGCATGTCCGGCTGATGTTCGATGGAAAAGCCGCCGTAGCCGGGCGAAAAGCGCGGCCGCAGGTACAGCCCTTCCGGCGCGCAGGCTTCCGCAAGCGCGGCACAGACATCGTCGGCATAGCATTCAAGGGCGCTTGCCGCACATGCCTGCAAAGCGAGCGCCTCCGCGACGTTGAGCTTTTCAAGCCGCACCATTGCCCGATCCACACCCGCTCCGAGCGTCGCAGCAAACAGATAGGCTTCCCGGCAGCCCGAAAGGTGCGCAGCCAACGCGGGAGAATCCGCCGAAAACGCTTCGAGCGACACGCGCGTTCCGCGGATCTCTGCCCGCACGCGCAGCACGGTATGCCTCGGCACGGCGCATGCGGCAAGCTCCGTTTCCGCTTTTTTCAGCAGGGCGCGCGTCTGCGCATCCGCTCCGCCTTTTGCGCCGAGGTAGCGCAGCGCCTCTTCTTCCCGGAACCTCATTGTTCTTTCCCGAGGATATGGGAGAGGTTCTTCATGATCTGCCCGGCGATATCCGGCCGGTTCATCGTGTAAAGATGGATGCCGCGCACGCCGTTTGCCACAAGGTCGATGATCTGGTCCGTGGCATAGGCGACGCCCGCCTGCTCCATGGCAGCGGTGTTGTCGCCGAAGCGATCCAGAATGTTCTGGAAACGTGGCGGGAGGGAAGTGCCGCTCAGGCGGACGATGCGGGTGATCTGCTTTTTATTGGTCACAGGCATAATGCCCGCCAGCACGGGGACAGTGATGCCCTTTGCATACAGCTTATAAAGGAAACGGTAGAGCACGTTGTTGTCAAAAAACATCTGCGTTGTCAGAAAATCGCATCCGGCCTCTACCTTCCGCTTCAAAAAAGCAATGTCTTCCTCCTGAGAGGCACTTTCCACATGCCCCTCCGGGTAGCATGCGCCGCCCACGCAGAAGCCGCCATGGGCGCGGATCTCATGCACAAGCTCGTCCGCATGTTGAAAACAGGCGTCGTCCGGCTTTGTTGCCCCTTCGGGCAGGTCGCCGCGCAGGGCGAGCACATTCTCGATACCGCTTTCCTGCATGGCGTCAAGCCGCGTGCCGATACCTTCGCGCGAGGCGGAAACGCAGGTCAGGTGTGCAAGGGCGGTGCAGCCGGAATCTTCGATATGGCGTGCCATGCGCAGCGTATTGTGGGAAGTGTTGCCGCTTGCGCCATAGGTGACGCTGATGAAATCCGGCCGGAGGGAGGCGGTCTGCTCCACGACCTCATCCGCGCGGGCAAGGTCTGCCCCGGATTTGGGCGGAAACAGTTCGCAGGAAAACGTTACGGGCCTTGTTTGCAATAGATCCCGAATGAGCATGGCGTTATGGTCCTTTCTGAATAAATATGAAATACCCCGCCAGCCGTGTGGATATGGCGGGCGGAATCTGTCAAAAGCCCGCTCCGCACCGACGGGTTTGGGCATAATAATGATTATATATGCTACTGCACGGCGCGCGGACATGTCAAGAAATTTTGCGCTGAGGTGGGCATTGACCGGCAGGGTACATAGCAAGCGCTCGTTGCGTGCTACAACGAGCGCTTACAGGCGGCTGCGGAAGATGCGCTGCCTATCCACTTGTAGCCGGAGTGTTAACCTGTTATCAAAAACAGCTTAATTGATCCGGCGTCTGCAAACTGGTTCGCTTACCCTTGCGGTAAGAGCGTAGCATCGAGTGTTTTTCTCATCGTCAGCTTACTGCCATCCTCCAGAATTACCCGTATATCAGCTCCGCCATACAGATAGGCATACCCATAATAGCTGCCATCATCGGTATGGAAAACGCAGGTCGTGTCGTTTATCTCGCAGTACCCTGTCTGCAATACTTCCATGGATCCATTAAGGAAATACCAGAAGCGGTGATCGAGTTTGTCGATCGAGATGGACCGGCCATATATTGAATTGCCCGGGGCGGGAGCATCCTCAGAATATGTGCCTGCCGTGAAGGTCTTTCCTTTTTGGTAGGATATGTAGCATATTTGCACAAGATTTCCTACGCATGCGATGACCAACAGCAAAACGAGAATGACACGAGTTTTTGATTTCGACATCATATTTACCCTCCATTTTCTTTTTTTGCAACCAGCAGATTTCGCTATTTTGTACTTAGACGAACCAACAACAGGAAAACAGACATAAAACAGGACGGATGATGGATAAACCCGGTTGAAACACCAACGAATAGGGTATCACGCTTTGGATCAATGGTGTCTCTTATATATAGTATTATAAACTGTTAGATATGAAATAATCAAGTAAAATGCTACATTATATTAAGAATTCATAATTTATTAACAGAATATTCAGCGCATATCCGGCTGCATCTTTGGGCGGATAATATAGTTTCCGCCGTTCTGCCGCACATGGATGCTCGTCACACCATGCTGGGAGGAGAGGCAGCGGATCCCTCTTTCGCAAACACGCGGACATGTCAAGAAATTTTGCGCTGAGGTGGGCATTGACCGGCAGGCCGCGGCTCTGTTATACTCGGCGCAGGAACACAAAGCAATAGCATTCATGAAAGGAAGAAAGAAAATGCGGGCAAGGATGACCGGGAAAACAGTGCTGATCACAGGGGCTTCAAGCGGCATCGGCCGTGCGGCGGCGCTTGCGTTTGCAGAGGAAGGCGCCTCCCTTGCGCTTGTGGCGCGCAACAACGAGCGTTTGCAGGCGGTTGCGGAAGAAGCGCGGGCATTGGGCGCGGAAGCGCGGACTTACCTTGCGGACACGTCCGCGGAGGAGCAGATCCGGTCGGCAGTCGCGGCGGCACTCGCCGATTTCGGGCAGATCGATGCGGCACTCTGCAATGCGGGCATCTACCTCCGCTGCCCGGCAAAGGACCTTACCATGGCGCAGATCCGCGCCATCATGGAAACGAATTTCTTTGGCACGCTCAACACGGTGTATGCCGTTCTGCCGCACATGCTCGCACGGCATGCGGGCAGCATCGTGGTCACCTCCTCCATGGATGGCAAAAAGGGCGTCCCGCCGGATGCAGCCTATGTTGCCTCGAAGTTTGCGCTCAACGGCTTCCAGCAGGTGCTCCGGCAGGAACTGCGCGGGAGCGGGATACATGTGGGGACGATCTTCCCGAGCCGGACGGACACGCCGCAGATCGCGCATGTGGACTGCCCGGGCATCACGCCGAAGGCAGACCCTTCGCTCATCGCAAAAGCCATGGTGAAATGCGTGTTGAAACGGAAAAAAGAGATGCTCGTGCCGTTTGCTCCCTGCAAGCTGCTCGTGCTTGCGGATGCCATTTCTCCCAGCCTTGGGGATTGGATGGTGCGCACGTTCCGGCTTGACGGCGTAGCCGCGCGGGAGCCGGTCGTGCTGGAGGAAAGCCTGAAATAACGCATAACGCAAAATAGAAAGGGGCTGCCTGAAGCGTTTTCGGGCAGCCTGTTTTATTTGTTGTGGAAATACAGTATCATACTACGCTGGGGAGGGCGGCAGCGGATTCTTCTTTTGTAAGCGTGCCGTCCGTCATGCGGTATACGGCATCGGCATAGGTAAGGATGGCCGGGTCGTGGGTCACGATGATGACACAATACCCCTCCTCATGCGCAAGGTCACGCAGGATGCGTACGACGGTTTCGCTGCTTGCGGTATCAAGGTTGCCCGTGGGCTCGTCCGCCAGGAGAAGCTTCGTATCCATTGCAAGCGCGCGGGCAATGGCTACACGCTGCTGCTCACCGCCGGAAAGCATGGAGGGATAACGGTGCAGCACGTTTTCGGGCAGGCCGACGCGCGCAATCAACGCGGCCGCCCTTTCCCGCGCCTTTGCGGCGGGAACTTTGCGCATTTCCATCGGGTACATCACGTTTTCCATGGCAGTCATCAGCGGGAACAGGCGGAAACTCTGGTAGATCATGGCTACATGCTGCCTGCGGTAATCATCCAGCCGCATGGAGGCGGTGGGCTTGCCTTCAAAGAGCACTTCGCCGCCCGTGGGCAGGTCGAGCCCGGCGATGAGGGAGAGCATTGTCGTTTTGCCGCTGCCGGACTTTCCGATCACCGCATAGACGCGCCCGCCTTCAAACGTGCAGTCGATGCCGCGCAGGGCCTGCACCTTCTGGTATTTGCTTTCATATGTGTAAGTAACGTTTTTCAGTTCAAGCATGGTGGTTTCTCCTTATTGCTTCATGGTATCATTTCATTCCCGCTCGCCGAGCATTTGCAGGACGCTTGTGCGGTTGAGCGCAGAGATCGCAAGTGCGCATCCGAGGAGGTAGCATCCGGCGAACAGAGCGATCTCGCGCCAGAAGGTGAATGCTCCGGTAAAGAGCCGGAATGCGAGCGCGCCTGCCCCCGTTCCGGCAAGGCAGAGGAGCGCCTGCTCCAGGAAGAAGGTGCGGAACACGCGGAAGCGTGAGCCACCCACGCCGCGCATGATGGCGATTTCTTCCTTTCTGGCGCTCATGATGAGATAGGAGATGACGACGCCTACGATGCCGATGATGGCATAGAGAACAGGGTAGAGCATCTCCATATAAGCGATGCGCTGTTTGAGATCCCGCACGGATTCGTTGAACGCCTTGTCGTACAGCGTGATCGCCACGCGGATGAAGGATTCCGCATGAGGCCCGCTGAAGCCCTGCTCCGTGAGCAGATCCTTGAACGTGCTAAGATCGCGCGCGTGCACGGTGAAGTGGCATGCGTTGACGTAGACTCCAGCGAAGAAGAGTTCATCCATCGTAACTTCATGGTTGCGGTCTGCAAAATTGAGCCGGATCGAACTGATCTTTTCGAGCGGGTACGGCGTGGGGACATAAAGGTTGCACGCGGTATCCTGCCGCATGAAATACCCCGCGACATAATATGCGCAGCGCGCTTGCAGCACGCGCCGGTCCAGCTGCCGCTCCGCAATGACGGTGACGGTGTCGCCGAAGGACAGGCCGAGCTCCTCAAAGTATTCGCTGGGGACGAGGCAGGGGGTGAGCCCGTTCGTCACATCCGGGTATTCGCCCTCAAACATGCGCGCGTCAAACCCTTCCGCGTATTCCACCAGCGGGGTAGAATAGCGGAACTCCGGCGCGGTGCCGAGGTCATTCGTAAACACGATGCTTGCATGTGATACGGAATAATGGGCGGAGTTTTCCCCGAGAAAGACCGTCTGCACGCTGTTGAGCGGGAGCGCGGCTTCATACGGATCGGCGGAAGAACCGCCGTATATGGCCCTGAGGGGGCGGCAAATGGCGTATCCCACACCGGAAACAAAGCCGGATTTCTGCAGCCGCATCACAAGATCGGGCTGCGCTGTCAGGCTGCCGGTCAGCTTGCCGCTCATTGCGGTGAAATCGCCTTCGATCTCCGTGCTGCTCTTCAGGGCGCTGAGCGCAGTGCCGTAAGAGGAGCCGGTTTGCGCAAGCGTCAGCAGAAACAGCGTCAGCACGAGCGTCGCAAGCGGCACGGCGAGGGTGCGCATGCCTCCGCGGCGGATGGAGAGCAGCGCGAACTTCAGCGCGCCGCCGGGCAGGCGGGAGGAGCGCTTCGGCGGCTTTGCCGCGCGGACGTGCTTCTTTTGCTTTTTCTCAACGCGGTGGAGCGACATGATGCGCTGCGCGAAGAAGAAACAGAATACGAGCGATGCTGCAAACACCGCGAGTATGATGAGAAACGCAAACAGCGGCGATGTTTTGGATATGGGGGTAAACGGTCGCGCGACGCCGCTGTAACCGTTGCTGTAGCGGAGGTCGATGGTCTGCAGCGCGGAGACGGCGCCATATGCGCTTTGGATCAGTTGATCGCTGAGCAGGCTTCCCGTGAATGCGCCGAGCGCAGCGGAGAACAGCGTGCAGAGCGCCGCGCCGAAAAGCAGATAGCCGTATACCGTGGTGCGACGCGTGCCGAGGAACAGCATGGTCTCCACCGTTTCACGCTGGCGGCCGACGAACAGGAAGCTGAAAAGCGCAAGCACTACGAGCGCTGAAACGGCGGCAGCGATGGTCAGCACGATCGCAGTCGTCCGGATCATGGAAAGCGAATCCGCAACATCCTGATAGCCCTGGTCATAGGTGGAAAGCAGCATTCGGTTGGTCAGGTGCGGCGCGAGCGCTTCCTCAAATGTGATGGCAGAGCCGTTCTTCAGCATGGCCTGGCCGAGCGTGTAAAAATACTGGCGTTCGCCGGGCGCAAGGATAGTGTCCTTCGGTTGAGGAACATAGACGTTATACTGGTAGCCTTCCACGTAATTCGTGATGCCCACAATCTCGTAATCTTCGCTTTGCGCCAGGCTTTCCTCTGTCCAGTAGCAGGCCGAAAGAGGCAGCGATGACGGCCGGATGATGTTGAGTTGAAGCGTATCGCCAACGCCAAGGCCGGTGCATGCGGCCACCGTTTCCGAAATGACGCAGACTTTTGCACCGGCATCCGCCTCTTCAGCCGTAAACAGCCGCCCGGCGTTGAGCTTTAGCGCTTCCTGATAGAACGGGGCGAGCGTAGCCGGATCGTGGGTGAACTGGACATAGACTTTGTTGTTCATTGTCCGGTAAAAGTCGGCGATCTGCATATAAACGTTGTCCGGGTCGGCAAGAATCTGTTCCGCGTTTGTGATTTCCATGACCGGAGGCACGTCCGAAACGCCCGCCGCCTGCGCGGAAGCCGCGTTGAACGGGTACGCCAGCGGGTTGAGCGTTTTTGTGGGTTGATTGAGGTTTTGATATGTGCCGACGATCACATAGGTCCTGTCCTGCTCGAAGGTGTACAGCGGAGGAAAGCTCGTGGTCTGGTATGGCTGGCCATCGTCCGTTGGTTGCTCCTGTATGACAGGGTTGTTGTAATCGGGAGGGACGGTCAGGAACACATGCTTGCCGGGGGCTTCTTCCGTGAAGCTGTACAGCGCAGCGACGACATTGCCGCAATATTCCCCATAGGCTTCTACAAAGCGGATGTTGTCTACGATCATCACGAAGCTGTCGCGGTAGGGGATGGCTTCGGAGCGCGCTGCCATACCGTTCACTGCGCCCACGGTGAGGTTCGTTTGCTCCCAGGAAAGCACATATGGGCTCGTTGTGATAACGCTGTAATCAAAGGCTGCCGCCGCTTCCTGCATGGCGGGGTCGTATTCCGTTTCGTTGGGATAGTTTTCGCCAATATATTCGAGGACTGCGATGGTTGTGTAGGCTTCATCACATTCGCGCAGCATGCGTTCACTGCTCAGCCATGTGTTTCCTGCAAGGTACAGAAACATGGTCGCAAGGGCGATCAGGAGTGCGAACAGCGCTGTTTTCCAGCGCATGCGCAAACAGCTTTTGCAGCTATGCTGCCATAGCATGGGTGGAGACACCTCCTTGAACGGTCGTATCATTCTGCGGCTTTTCCGGCATGCTTTTCAGCTTGCGGTGCAGCATGAGAGCATTCCATAGAAGATTACAGTGATAAACTACAACAGCGGGGGCGGGTGTGTCAACCCGGTTTCAAGCAATGTGGGCGGGAGTGAATGTGGTGAGAGAAAGGGACTTGTTCCCGGCAGCCGGCAAGCTGCCTTTGAAAACAGCTCGAAGAAGCGGAGAATTCCACTTCTTCGACAGAAAAAAACACCCCAAGGGGTGTTTTTTGTTTGTGGAGCGGGTAAAGGGACTCGAACCCTCTATCTCAGCTTGGAAGGCTAATGTGTTACCATTACACTATACCCGCATGCTGAAATTCAGGTAACTGGTGCGGGCGAAGAGACTCGAACTCATACACCTTGCGGCACCGGAACCTAAATCCGGCGCGTCTGCCAATTCCGCCACGCCCGCATTCGCGCCGAATAAAAAATTGGTGACCCGTCGGAGATTCGAACTCCGGACACCTTGATTAAAAGTCAAGTGCTCTACCGGCTGAGCTAACGGGTCAAATCTGGCTGGGGTGGCAGGATTTGAACCTACGAATGCGGGAGTCAAAGTCCCGTGCCTTACCGCTTGGCGACACCCCAACGACTCCGGCGCACCGATTCAAAAAATGGGGTGAGCGGTGGGAGTCGAACCCACGACCTCCAGAGCCACAATCTGGCGTTCTAACCAACTGAACTACGCCCACCATAACTGGCGCGCCCGCAGGGATTCGAACCCGGGACCTACGGCTTAGAAGGCCGTTGCTCTATCCTGCTGAGCTACGGGCGCACATCCCTTTTCCAAAGCGCATGCCGTTTTCGGCGGTTCGGCAGCGGTGCTTCTGCCGACAGTAATATATTTTAACAGAAAGGCCGGGGGCTGTCAATGCGCAGAATGCAAATTGTTGCCGGAAAATCCCACCGCGCATTTGCCGAGGGAGCGTTTGACCGAAAAAAGCCTGTTATGTCCGGCTTTTCCAGGTCGTCGGCGCAAAGAGGAGGATGAACGGGAAGATCTCAAGCCTGCCGATAAGCATGTTTGCGGAAAGCACGAGTTTGCTCAGGGTGGAGAAGTGGCTGAAGTTCCCCGTGGGGCCGACGATGCTGAGACCCGGGCCAACGTTGCCGATGCAGGTCAGCACAGCGGTCACAGTGGTCTCCATGTCGTAATTTTCAATGGAGATGCAGAGGATGGAAAGCAGGCACACCGCGATGAACGCCGTCATGTAGGCGAACACCCCGCGGATGACATGATCATCGAGCTGCTTGCCATCCATGCAGACGACCTTTACCGTGCGCGGCCGCAGCATGCGCTGCATTTCGCTTTTGAGCGATTTCCATAGGATAATCGCGCGGGCTACCTTGATGCCGCCGCCCGTTGAACCTGCGCACGCGCCGATGATGATGAGCGCGACGAGGATCATGCGGGAAAGCTCCGGCCAGAGGTTGAAATCCACCGTGGAAAAGCCGGTCGTCGTCATGATGGAAGCGACCTGGAAAAAGCTGTGATGGAACGCATTGCCCAATGAAGAAAACTGCGGCAGGGTATTGAAGGCGATGATCACCGTGGCGCCGAAGAGAATGCCAAGGTAGACCCGCAGCTCCTCGCTGCGCAGCGCCTGAGAAGCACGCTTGCACAGAATCAGATAAAACACGTTGAAATTCACGCCAAAGAGCACCATGAACACCGCGATCACGGTTTGCAGATAATGGCTGTCATACGCCGCGATGCTTGCGTTTTTAATGGAAAAACCACCCGTGCCGGCCGTGGCAAACGCGTGCACGATGCTGTCGAACAGCGGCATGCCGCCCGCGAGCAGGAAACCGATCATGATGACGGTGAGCGCCACATAGATCGCATAGAGCAAACGCGCCGTGTGGCGCATGGTGGGCGTGAGCTTGCCGACGGAAGGGCCGGGGCTTTCCGCGCGCAGCAGGTGGAACGTTTCCCCGTTGCCCTTTGAAAGCGGGATGATGGCAAGGAGGAACACGAGCACGCCCATGCCGCCGATCCAGTGCGTGAAAGAGCGCCAGTAAAGGAGGCTCATCGGGAGCGCTTCGATCTCGGAAAGGATGGTTGCGCCAGTCGTCGTGAAGCCGGAGACCGTTTCAAACCAGCAGTTGATGAAACCGGGGATGACACCGCTCAAATAGAACGGGAGCGCACCGAACAGCGAGATCACGATCCAGCCGAGCGCGGTAATCACAAACCCTTCGCGGGCGTGGATACCTTCCCCGAAGCGTGAATCCTCCGCATCGCGCCTGCGCTTCCAGAATGGGCCGCGCCGGCCGAGCGTGAGCAGCGCCATGCTGAGCAGCATGAGGATGAGGATGGTGATCCCAATCGCCCGGAGCGCACTCTGCTCATGGCGAAACAGGGCGATAAGCAGCGCCGGAACGAGGAGCACGCCTTCGATCCGAAGAATGTGGCCGATGTAAAATCCAATGGCTTTGATGTTCATGCTTCGTCCCTGATGAAAATGTCGCGCAGTTCCGCGATGGCATGGTCCGTTGTTGTTACGATGATGACGGAATCGCCTTTTTGGATCTCATCGCTGCCGGAGGGGATGATGACCCTGCGCGCGCGGATGATGCTTGCGATCAGGATGTCCGGTTTGAGCCGGAGCTTATGCAGCGGGATGCCGATGTAGGGCGCGTCATTCTTGACGGAAAACTCAAGCGCCTCCGCTTTGCCGTCCACAATGCGGTAAAGGGTCACCACGGAGCCGCCCGTTGTATCGTCCATTGCGCGCACATAGCGGATGATCTCGTTCGTGGTAAGAAGCTTGGGGCTTACGATGCTGTCGATCCCTTTGTTTTCGTAGACGTTGTTGTATTCCGTGCGGTTGATCTTCGTGACGGATTTCGGCACGCCGATAAAGTCCGCGAACATGGAGACAATCAGGTTCTCTTCGTCCATGCCGGTGAGCGTGACGACGGCGTCCATTTTGCGGATGCCCTCTTCGATCAGAAGCTCCTGAACCGTGCCGTTACCGTGCACGATGGTCGCATCCGGCAGGCTTTCGGAAAGCTCCAGGCAGCGCTTTTCTTCCTTTTCGATGATGGTGAGCTTCACCTTGCTGCGGATGAGCCGCTGTGCAAGGTACTTCGCCGTGCGGCTCCCGCCGATGATCATCACATGCTGTGCTTTGGGCGTGTAGACGCCGAGGTTTTTTACGAGGCGGACAAGGTCGCCCGCGTCGGTTGCGATGGTGAGTTTGTCGCCTACCTGCAGAGAAAAGCTGCCCTTCGGGATGGTGACTGTGCCGCCGCGGTCCACGGCGCAGACGAGAGCGTTCACGTTCGCAAGCATGCGGAACTGATCGAGGCGCGTGTTTGCAAGCACGTTGTTTTCCTTGATCTTCAGTTCCACCAGCTCCACGCTGCCTTTTGCGAAGGAATCGCGCTTGAGGAAGGAGGGGTATTGCAGCAGACGGAAGATTTCGAGCGCAGCCGCCTTTTCTGGGTTGACGACCATGGAGAGGCCGAGCTCATCCTTCAAAAAGCGCGTCTGCTGGTCATATTCCGGGTTGCGCACGCGCGCGATGGTGTGGCGGCAGCCGAGCTTGCGTGCCACCATGCAGCAGAGGAGGTTGGTCTCGTCGCCGGAGGTGGCGGCAATGAGCAGGTCGCTTGAACCGACGCCCGCTTCCCGCTGCACTTCCACGCTTGCGCCGTTGCCGTCCACAACTGCCACGTCGAGCGATTCCTGGGATTGCAGCAGCACACTGCGGTTGTTGTCGATTACGACGATGTCATGCCCCTCCTGGGAAAGGCGCTTTGTGAGCGTATAGCCGACTTTTCCGTCGCCAACGATTACGATCTTCATAAAAAACTCCTGTTGTTTTTGCCGGGATGCCGGTCAAAACTCCCGAAGCACCAGCTCGGTAATTCCCGGGTTTGCGCCGGGGGAAACGCGCTTTACACGCGCATGGCCTTTGCCGTATTCCTGCAGGAGCATGTCCCGCAGTTCCGTGCCGCGGTTGAAACCGTGGATCACGCGCAGACGGTATACAGAGGCATTGCACCGGCGGAGCGCCGCTTCCACGGCGACCTTAGCCTGTGCCTTTGTCTTGCCGTGGATATCGAGCGTAACGAATCCTGCCTGCATGGCCTGCCTCCCTCAAATAATTCATATATCATATCATAATATCACGCTAAAATAACGCAAAAAGTGCGTTATGGCGCGTTAACGGCGGCAGACCCCAAAGCGCCTTCTTCCCGGGCCCGCCGGAGAAGCTGCTTCTTTGTGATGAGATAGCACACAGCATGCACGGCGCCTGTCACGCCCCATGTGATGGGGTAGGAAAGGAACAGCGTAAAGAACGTGCGGTCAAGCGGGAACACGGTGTAGATCCAGAGGATACGGAGCCCGCAGGCGCCGATGATCGTAACGACCATCGGCAGAAGGGAGCGCCCCATTGCCCGCAGCATACAGGCAAGCGTGTCCATCATGCCGCAGAGGAAATAAGTCGTGCCGATGACAAGGAGGCGAGCGGCCCCCGCTTCGATCACGGCGGGATCCGGCGAATAGAGGCCGAGAAGCACATCGTGCAGCAGATAGGCACCGTTCCCGAGCAGAAGCCCGAGCAGCGCTGCAAGCAGCAGGCAGGTGCGGCAGATCTTTCCGATGCGCTCATATTGGCGCGCGCCGATGTTCTGGCTCGTGAAGGAGAGCGAGGCCTGCGCGACGGAATTCATGGAAACATAGACGAAGCCCTCGATGTTCGCGGAGGCAGCGCTTCCCGCCATGGCAACCGAGCCGAAGCTGTTGATGGAGGATTGGACCACCACGTTCGAAATGGCGAAGAGCGAGCTTTGCAACCCAGCGGGCAGGCCGATGCGGATGATGGAGCGCACCTCGGCCTTATGGAACGAGAGCGCGCCAAGGTGCAGCTGATAGCAGCTTTCCGAGCGCATGAGGCAGGTGAGGATGAGCGCTGCCGAAACATATTGCGAGAGGATGGTCGCAAGCGCCACACCCGCGACCCCCATGGAAAAACGAATGACGAAAAGCAGGTTCAGCAGCACGTTGAGTACGCCCGCCGCGCTGAGATAATATAACGGCCGCTTCGTATCGCCTACCGCGCGCAGAATGGCGCTGCCGAAGTTGTAGAGCATGGAGGCGGGCATACCGATAAAATAAATGCGCACATACAGCGCTGCCTGGTCGATCACGTCCGCCGGTGAGCCCATGAGCGTAAGCAGGGGCTCCGCCATGAGAAAGCCGAAGACGCCAACTGCAATCCCGCCCAACAGGCTCATGAAGACCGAAGTGTGCACGGCGTGGGCAACATCCGTGTATTCCCGTGCGCCATAATGACGCGCGACCGTTACGCTCACGCCGACGGAAAGCCCCATGAACAGGTTGACGATCAGGTTGATGAGCGCACCGGTGGAACCGACTGCCGCAAGCGCCGTGTTTCCGGCATAGCGGCCGACAACGATCACATCCGCCGCGTTGAACAGTAGCTGCAGTACGCTTGAAAGGATCAGGGGCAGGGTGAAGGCCAGGATCTTGCTCAACAGCGGCCCTGAACACATGTCCATTTCATATCGCTTCTCTGTCATTCGGATTCACGCTCCACAAAACAAAAACAAGCGGCTGTCCGAAACGCCGGCCGGGCATTTTCGAATAGCCATCTGTCATCATACTTTAACAGTATAAGAATATGTCAAGTGCTGCGCGCTGTCAAGCACCGGAGAGCCGAAGCAGGGCATCTTCCGCGTCAAAATGCGTTTTATAGGGGCTGACTTCCGAAAAATGGCGGCGCGGCTGCGGTTCCTCCCGCAGGGCGGAGAGTGGCGCAAGCGGAAAACGCGAGAGCGCGGGCTCACCTTCCACGTTGCATATGAGCCAGTATGATCCCCCGGCAAGGCACACGGCATAGGGGTTCACGCGGAAATGCGCCGTGCCGCCAGACTCCGGCAGGGGAGCAAGAAAGGTGAGCTGCCTGCCTGCGGCGATGGCACCGCCTGCGGTCTGCATGGCGACGAACAGGGTATCATCCGCAGCGGAAGACGCAGTTAGCGCACATCGGAAAAGCGCATTCTCCACGGCCCGTGCGCCCCAACGCGCGCCGAGCGCCTGAAAAAGCGCCAGCTTTCTTGCGTCGGAAAGGAACCCTGCTGCCTGCACGGCGGCGGCAAGGGCGAACAGGTCGTCCTCGTCCGCTGCGGCGCGGGCATAGTAATACCCGGTGGTGGTTTTTTCAACCGGCTGCCCCTGCTTTTGAAGCAGATCCGCTGCGCGGTATATGCTCCTGCGTTCCGTGCGGATACCGCGCCCGGCAAGCCGCTGCAGCAATGCGGGGGCGCTGAGCCGGTGTTCCGCATCGGTCTCCGTGCGGAGAATGTCGAGCAGAGGGAGCATGGCCTGGCTGTTCTTTGGCATGAAACGATCCTTCTTTTAAAAATACAGCATGAATCCGGCGGTTAGGAGGGCCTGCGCGGAGATGTAGGTCAGCATCACATAGAAGTTTGCGTGCGAGGGCTTGCGCATGAACATGGAACAGGAGAGCACGGTGTCCGAAACGAGAAACAGGAGCGAACCCAACACAAGAAGCGATGCGGCAAACGCCTGCGGCATGGCTTCTGCGCGGAGTGCGGCGAAGAGCGTAAGCCACGCGCCGATGTTCACTGCGCCCACAAGCCCAAGATAAACAGGCATCAGCTTCCGCAAGTGGCGTTCCCGCACATAGGGGGAAAGACCGCGCGCGATCAGGGCGATGGCTGCGGCATAGGGGAGCGCGAGCACGAGCAGAAGCCACAGGTTGGGGATTGCGGCGAACGCGCCCGTTGTGCAGAAAAGCGTATAGCCATAAAGCACATGGCCGATCGAAAAGCAAACGGCGCCGATGATAAAACGCATCTGCCGTCCATCCGAGATGAGAAGGATATCGCCTGCCATGCCGAACAGCAGCGCAAGGAAAACATGCGGCTTGAACGTGGGGGCAAACGCAAGGTAAAACACCGCAAGCAGCAGGAGCAGGCCGGGCTTTGTGGCTGCCCGCAGCCGCCTCAGCTTGAAATAGCAGGCATACAGGTGCACGAGGGAGAGCACCGCGAACAGGGCGATGAGAGCAACGCGCATAAACTGAAGTCTCCTATGGTTGGTTTTGAGGAAAATGAGTTTTTTCCATTTTATCATATGTTATGCGCCATGCATAGCGTTTGCGGAAGAGCATGCCTTCCGTTATAATAGAGCAGGACAAATGGAAAGCGGATTGTGCGGAAAGGCCATGACGGAAACGGAATTTATCGAAAAATTCCATATCGAGCTGGATGAGCAGCAGCGTGCGGCCATGCGGGTGGCAGGGCGGCATGCGCTGCTGCTTGCCGTGCCCGGCAGCGGGAAGACCACCGTCATCACGGCGCGCACGGGTTACCTGCTTTTTTGCCGGGGCATTCCCGCGCAGGAGATCCTGACCGTCACCTTTTCCCGGGCTGCCGCGGCGGAGATGCGCCGCCGCTTTGCGGAAACCTTTGCGCTGCCGCAGGGAGAAACGCCCGCCTTCCGGACGATCCACAGCCTTTGCAGAAGCATCCTTGCGGTGCATTGCGCGCGCACGGGGGCAGCGCTGCCCACGCTCCTTTCCGAGCGGCGGCCTGTGCTGCGGGCACTGTATGCTGCGCTGTTCCCGGAGGCGGAATACCCGGACGATGTGCTGCTCAGGGCTGTCGATGCGCGCATCACCTATGTGAAGAACATGCTCTTTACGGAGGATCAGATCGCTGCGGTGTCGCTGGAGGGCGTGGATTTCCCCGCGCTTTACCGGGCATATGAAGCGGAAAACCGGGCACAGGGGCGCATGGACTTTGACGATCAGCTCGTTATGGCGTACCGCCTGCTGCGGCGTGAGCCGGAACTGCTTGCTGCGCTGCGAGCGCGTTTCCGCTATGTGAATGTGGATGAGGCGCAGGATACCTCCTATGTGCAGCACAGGATCATCTATCTGCTCGCGCAGCCGGGCGAGCTTTTCATGGTTGGCGACGAGGATCAGAGCATCTATGGCTTCCGTGCCGCCTATCCGGACATCTTCCTGCGCTTTTCGGAGATCTACCCCGGCGCGGCCGTTCTCCGGCTGGAGACGAATTACCGTTCAAGCGGCGTGATCGCCTCCGCCGCGGAACGCTTCATCCGCCGCAACAAGCGCCGGAATGACAAGACGATGCGCGCTGTGAAACCTGTGGGCGCGCCGATCCGCGTAACGGAATTCCTGCATAAGAAAGCGCAGTATGCTTATTTGGTGAAGCAGCTTGCCGCGCTCCCACCGGGGGAAACCGCCGCCGTGCTGTACCGCAACAACGAATCCGCCCTGCCGCTGATCGAACCGCTTGCCGAAGCGGGGATCGCTTTTGAAGCGCGGGGCGACCGGGCGGCGGAATACTTTGCCTGCGCCCGGGTGCGGTATGCGCTTGGCGTGCTGCGCTTTGCGCTGCATCCGGAAAGCGAAAGCAGCTTCCTGCAGGTCTATCACCGGTTGGGCATTTATGTCTCGCGCGCCGAGTGCGAAGCCGTGCTTTCCGCGCGCGCGAAGGGGGACGACCGTCCGCCGCTTGCCGTGCTTGCAACGCTTTCGGAAGGGACGCGCAGGGAACGGCGCATTCAGGAGCGCATTGCGGAGCTCCGTGCCGTCGCACGGCTGTCGCCGCCGCTCGCAGCGCGGGAGGCGTGGTACATTGCAAACGGCATGCCGGAAACGGCGGACGACCGGCAGAAGCTGGACATCCTTTCCGCGCTGGCGGAGCGCTGCAGGGAATCTGCGGCGCTGCTGGAGTGCGCGGAACGCCTGAACGCATGGGAGGGCGGGGCGGAGAGCCCCTGCAGCGTCACGCTTTCTACCATCCATGCGGCAAAGGGGCGGGAGTTTGACCGGGTATACCTCATCGACGTTCAGGATGGAATCCTGCCGGCGGAGGCGAACGAGGATGCGCTCCTTGGCGCAGAAGCGGCGGAGGAAGAGGAAACGCGCCTGTTTTATGTGGGCGTGACGCGCGCAAAGAGTGAGCTGGAACTTGTCACCGCATCCCGCGGGTATTGCGGGGCGCTTACGCCTTCACCGTTCATCCGTGCGCTGACGGCACGCATGGACGGGAAACGCGTGCCTGCGCGCCGCGAATAACTTGTGAAACTTATACCGAACAGGAAGCCTCAGAAAAAAACTTATGCGGTGATTTTCGGCGGTTTGTGGTATACTGATAATGACGTGGACTGTGTTTTCCGCGTAACGAACAGAAAAAACAAATGTTTTAATATCCGAAGGAGGAACGCATCACATGCAATATTCGCGCGAAGTGGAAGAAATGTTCTGCGTTGCAAAGGGCGCAAAACATGATCCGGCTCCGATCCCTGAGGAGGGAAAGTGGGTCAAGGCAAAGGAAATCACCGACATCAGCGGCTTTACGCACGGCGTAGGCTGGTGCGCGCCGCAGCAGGGCGCGTGCAAACTGACGCTCAATGTAAAGAACGGCATCATTGAGGAAGCGCTCATCGAGACGCTCGGCTGCTCCGGTATGACGCATTCCGCCGCCATGGCGAGCGAGATCCTGCCCGGCAAGACCATCCTTGAAGCGCTCAATTCCGACCTTGTGTGCGACGCCATCAACACCGCCATGCGCGAGCTGTTCCTGCAGATCGTTTACGGCCGCACGCAGAGCGCGTTTTCCGAAAACGGCCTCGCCGTGGGCGCCGGGCTTGAGGACCTCGGCAAGGGGCTCCGCTCCCAGGTCGGCACGATGTTCGGCACGCGCGCAAAGGGCCCGCGTTATCTTGAAATGGCGGAGGGCTATGTGCTTGCCATCGGCCTCGACAAGAACAACGAGATCATCGGCTACAAGTTCGTGAATCTGGGCAAGATGATGGACGCCATCAAGAAGGGCGTAGACCCCAAAGAGGCGTATGAAAAGAACATCAGCACCTATGGCCGCTTTGCCGAAGCCGCGACGGTCATCGATCCCCGCCATCAGTAAGGAGGTAGAGCCATGGTTACGTTTGAAGGATACGAAAGAAGAATCGAAAAGATCAAGGGCGTGATGGCGCAGTACGGCATCGAGAGCTTTGAGGCTGCGGATGCGCTCCTTAAGGAAAAAGGCATTGATGTGCGCGGGATCGTTCTCGGCATCCAGCCCATCGCCTTTGAAAACGCCGTTTGGGCATATACGCTCGGCGCGGCCATCGCCGTGAAAAAGGGCGTGAAGACCGCTGCGGAAGCCGCTGAAGCCATCGGCGAAGGCCTGCAGGCGTTCTGCATCCCCGGTTCCGTTGCGGATCAGCGCAAGGTCGGCCTTGGGCACGGCAACCTCGGCGCAATGCTCCTCCGGGAGGAGACGCGCTGCTTCGCGTTCCTCGCAGGCCACGAGAGCTTTGCCGCCGCGGAAGGTGCGATCGGCATCGCCCGCACGGCGAACAAGGTGCGCCGTGAGCCCCTGAAGGTCATCCTGAACGGGCTTGGCAAGGATGCTGCCTATATCATCAGCCGCATCAACGGCTTCACGCATGTGGAGACGGAATACAACGAGTTCACTGGCGAACTGACCATCACGAAGGAAACCGCGTTCAGCGACGGCGACCGGGCGAAGGTGCGCTGCTATGGCGCGGATGACGTGAACGAGGGCGTTGCCATCATGCGCTACGAGAACGTGGACGTTTCCATCACCGGCAATTCCACGAACCCGACGCGCTTCCAGCACCCCGTTGCGGGCACTTACAAAAAGTGGTGCGTGGAGAACGGCAAGAAGTATTTCTCCGTGGCCTCCGGCGGCGGCACGGGCCGCACGCTGCACCCGGACAACATGGCTGCTGGCCCCGCTTCCTACGGCATGACCGACACCATGGGCCGCATGCACTCCGATGCCCAGTTTGCGGGTTCTTCCTCCGTGCCGGCGCACGTTGAGATGATGGGCCTCATCGGCATGGGCAACAACCCGATGGTGGGCGCGACGGTTGCGTGCGCTGTGGCCGTGAGCCAGGCGAAGTAAACCGAATTCTGCAAAAGCCCGTGCCATAAACGCTATGGCACGGGCTTTTTGTTATTTGATAAGCGTAGCGGAATTAAATCATTTATACAAAAACGCATATATTTCATAAAGATAATATAGTTATAGAACAAAAAAGAATATAATGGTGAATTCATAAGTAAAATGATTGACAAATAAAAATAATACTGATATTATTTAAATATAATAAACTGTAATTACAGAACTGAACACAATTCCGTGCACGAACAAAACTGATGTGAAATGAAATTTAATACTTGAAGATTGGAGGAAAATGAATCATGAAAATGTGGAAAAGAATTTTGGTACTATTCCTTGCACCTGTTTTTGCTCTCTCGAGTTTCTTTTCAGCGTTTGCACTTGAGAGCGTTGAGATTTCCCCCATGAGTATTGTTGGTCAAAACACATTGCTTCAAATGCGATCTTACCTGACGACGCAGTACAACAATTCATCTTCAAACGCAAACATCAGCCAGAATGCGGGATACCTGTTTGCATTAAAAGCAATAGCGTATGCAATTGCGGGGACAAGTTATTCGACAATGGATTGTAGCAAACTGACATATACGGCTTTAAAGGAGGCATATGCATCAAAGGCATTACAAAACTACTATATCTTTGGCAATACAAAGCTATCTTCAAGACAGCAGTATTCAGTTTGCGTTAGCAACAATTTGATGATTACAAGGTCGGATCTGCAAACGGGTGATTTAATCTTTTGGGAAAACCCGTCAACTGGAGTTGTCAATCATGTAGGCATTTATTTCAAATATAATGGAGGTGATTATGTCATTGAGTCAAGGTCGCCCGGTGTGGTTGTTACAGATTGGATATGGGATAATGATGAGTATAAACCGAAATATTATGCACGAATCAATAAAGCCCTTACAGCTACTTTTAAAACAGGAGCTCCTTTTAGGGAAGCTCTCGGTACACAAAAGGTGCTGTACAACTGTCCGCCGGTGCTACCAACCCCGCCTACTTATTCAGGTTATACATTTACGAGTTGGTCTCCCTCTATTACGGCGGGGATGAGGTCGAACACGACTTATACCGCCAACTACGTGGACAATAATTCGATAATGCGTAGCGCAGAAAAATATAATTAATTAATTCTGGGAGCAGGTGCGTACAATGCAACACGCACCTGCTCTCAAAAAATACGAA
Organism: bacterium; assembly: GCA_022778545.1. Taxonomy (GTDB): domain Bacteria; phylum Bacillota; class Clostridia; order Christensenellales; family CAG-138; genus UBA1685. Next base: position 27,774 of record JALFDW010000044.1, read on the forward strand.
AAGGGGAGGATTATGATGCAGAAAATAACGAAAAAAATAGTGGCGTTCTGTATGACTGCGGGGATGCTTATGCTTTGTGCCTGTTCCGTTTGCGACGTGGTGTTGCCTGAGAATACACCGGGTGTAGCGGAAACGTTTGTTCCTGAACCGGATGCCGTACCAACGCCGGTTATGCCGCAGAAAACGGAAACGCAGGTGGAAGTAGAAGACAATCCATGGGAAATAAAGCCGAGAGAGGGTTGTGAACCTCCAATGTATACCCATTGGGCAACGGATGTTGGAGGGCGATACGACACGGAAGAAACTGCTCCGGAAAGCATAAAAACTATGCTCCCGCTTGTGGAACAGATCCTTAATTTCAGAACAAAATATGACTCCTATTATAAAGATTTGCAGTTCTTTGAGAATATGTGGGACACAAACCAACATACAATGGAAAACGAGTTGTATGTTTGGGGCCTTATGGCAAACGTACTCTGTATTTATGGCAACCTTCATCCGAACGCAGAGATGAAGAAGGGGGAGATTTTCCTCTCGTTACCGGATATACAGGATTTTATCTCGGTTTGCTTTGTGGATTTCCCTGCGGAGACAACATTCCCAGAAACACCGCCGAAAGAATGGCTGAATAACCCGATTGGCTTGCATGTGGAGCCGATCGAAGCGGTAAAAAGTGATGGGGAATGCTACATTTTCAAAAAAAGCACTTATCCTATAGCCATAAACATGCCGTCCCGCCATATCATTACGCGCGCTCAACACTGGAATGAGTCTCGATATGAGCTTGACTTTATCCTTCTCTTTGGCCCTGACTGCTATGATATAGCGGTTTACCGTGTGGCGCTGGAAGCAAGCGAAACGCCGGATGTGTTTGGACTGGAATGGCGCGTTGCACAGATCATCCGCATAGATACTTCGGAGATCAAGGAATGCGAGTATGAGAACGAATCCTGAGCGTAGAACTGGGGTGGGAATAATGAAAACTAAAAAGGCTACTTTTATGCTGTGCGCTGCGATTATTGTGCTTTATATATTCCAAACGGGTGCGCTTGGTGAAATGTCATGTGTTGACGCAGCAGATGGAAAAACTGCAATTTGTCCATTTAGGGCGGAACCTTGTGAAACATGTAACAACGGAACGCTCCGATCGTATATGCGCCGCGGAGACCAGCTCGATAATCAATTATGTACCCATATGCCATGGAACACACATGAATTGTATCAAATGTATAACCATTACATATGTGATAATTGCGGTGCCGAAGGATATGCTTTGAGAGCGGGAAAATGGTGGTGGTGCACTTATCAAAAAGCGTATTACGATTTCATTTATGACTAAAATAAAAGCAGTCAATGCATCACCTGCGCGAGCGCGATGGCGATGAAGATCGCCGGCACCATGTTCATCACGCGCACTTTGGTGGCGCCCGCAAGGTTCAGCCCGAGGCCGACGAGCAGCACGGAGCCGACGGCGGAAAGCTCCGCGACGGCGGCCTCCGTCATGATGGGCGCGAGGAGGCCGGAGAGCAGCGTGATCGCTCCCTGATACACGAAAACGCCCACGGCGGAAAGCACGACGCCGACGCCATAGGTCGAGGCAAGCAGAATGGCGGAGATGAAGTCGATGAGGGATTTGGTATAGAGCGTGGTATGATCGCCCGTGATGCCGCTTTGCAGCGCGCCAAGCACGGCCATCGCGCCCACGCAGAACAGCAGCGTCGCCGTCACGAGCCCTTCGCCGATGCGGGAACCGCCGCTGCCGGACACGCGCGCGCCGATGCGCTCACCGAGGCGGTTGAGCCGTTCCTCCAGCTGCAGCAGCTCGCCGAGCGCCGTGCCGAGCGCAAGAGAGAGGATAGCGATGATCGTGCTGTTCCCATCGAAATATCCTTTTACGCCGGTGCAGATCAGCATGAGGCCGATGGCCATCATAATCCCTTTGGATATGCGTTCCGGCAGGCCCTTTTTTGCGAGAAGGCCGATCAGGCCGCCGATGGCGACTGCGATGCTGTTTACGATCGTTGCTATCATTCCGAAAACCTCTTTAATGCGCGCCGCGCAAAATACCCAGCCGCTATGCGTCGCGCACAGCGGCTCGTTGAACGGTATTCATCATAACACAGCTTGTGCTGGTTGAAAAGCGGCGTTTTTCGCCTTTTTACCACGCGTGCTCCACGGCGGTGATCTCTCCGTCACTGCTGAAAATGAGCTCGGTGGCGAGGAGATCGGTGTCGTTGCTGTAAACCGAAGCGCCTGTTTCAGCAAGGCGCGCGAGCACGGCCTCAGAGGGGGAGGTATCTCCATCGCTGTGGCTTCCCGTGACGAGCGCAATGCGCGGGGAAACGGCGGAAAGAAACCCGGCGCACGAAGCGTCATCCTTGCCGTGGTGGCCTACCTTGAGCATATCCGCCGTGAGCAGTGCACCTTCGGCAAGCAGGATGCGTTCAATGCTTTCGGTCGCATCGCCCATCAGCAGCAGCGTGAATCCCGCGGCGGAAGCGCGCAGCACGAGGGAATTGTTGTTATCGTCCTCGCCGAGGGATTCCACATATTTGCGCCCGGGCGAAAGCACCTCAAAGGACAGGCCGCAGAGCGTGAAAGCATCGCCCCGCTTGAGAAGCACGCGCTCCGCGCCTGATTCGGCAATGGTTTTTACTTCTGAATCGGAATACGTCTCGTCATCCACGGCAGCGGTATAGATCGTTCCCACCGTGCAGCATTTGAGAAGCTTCTTCAGCCCGCCGATGTGATCCTTATGCCCATGCGTAAGGATGACTGCATCGAGCGCGGATACGCCTGCGCGGGCAAGCACGGCTTCCACCGCGTCAAAGTGCTTCTTGAGGCCGGTATCCACGAGGAAAGCGCCGGAATCCGTCTGGAACAGCAACGCGTCGCTTTCGCCGGTGTTGATGAGAAAAACGCGCAGCACGGCGCGCCTGCTTTCTTCGGCAGGCGCGGGGGAGGGCGCTTCACTATTTTCCGGCATGAGGGAAGGGGTGACATCCGCAGCCGGCGGCAGCTCGGTCTCCGCGCAGCCCGAAAGCGGCATGACTGAGACTGCCATGCAGAGCACCAGCAAAAAAGAGAGTAGAGCTTGCCTTTTCATATTGAAAATATACCACGCCGCGCGGCGCACATGCAAGCACGAAAGATTATTCACATTTGCCCGCATTGAATGTTGCGCGCGGACTATGCTATAATGAATTCAATTCTTATTTCGGGGAAATCAGCCATGAAACGATATCGTCGGCGCAACCGGCGCAGAATCAAACGCCGCCGCTCCAGCCTGAGTGCCAGCAACTGGGGCCCGGTTCTCGCGCTTGTGGGGACGGTGCTTGGTGTGCTTGCCGCGATCGCGCTCATCGTGTTTGTTGCGCTGCCGCGGCTCCTGCCGCTCATCGGCATCGATTATCGCGCGCCGTTTTCACCGACGCCCACCCCGACGCCCACGCCTGCGCCGACCCCCACGCCGCATCCGATGTCATCCTTTGTGCCGGAGGAGGCGCAGAACGAGGTCGTGTTTGACAATTCGGCGGATTACAAGTGGTTCGGCGATCCGTATTTTTATGACGGTGTGATGGTGCTTTCTGCGGGCAAGCTTGTGGATTCCCATGCCGTGATGCAGGACCTTTACTATTATTATCCGGAAGCGCGGACGGCGGAGCAGGTGCCGATTACGCTGCAGAACGCGCACTTCATGTTCCCCAAATTCAACGATAAATGGCTGATCTACCTCGACGCGCGGCTTGACGGCGGAGGCTTCCTGATGGCGTATGACCGCACGGCCTCAAACGCAAAGCCCGTGATGATCAAGGAAGTTTACACCGGGCAGCCGGAGCCGATGCTTGATGGCGACTATGTGGCCTGGATCGAGCGCACCGGCACGCGGATGGATAAGCTTTTCGTGTGTGACCTGAACACGATGGAGACTACGACGGTCAACATGTTCAGCAGTTCGGTGTATGGCGAGAGTCTGCCCTCCCTGCGCAACGGCCTGCTCTGCTGGGCGGACGCGGAGAGCGCGTCAGGCACGGAGATGGGGACGAGCGTGCTTTATTCCATCCGCCTGTCCTCCTCGACGGTGCGTACCTATTCCCCCGGCGGCTATGTGCATGATCCGGAATGCGACGGAACGTATGCCGTGTGGCTCAACAGCCACCATGCGCCGGACAGCGCTCTGTATTATTCCAAGAACGAGGGAGCGGCCGAAAAGATTGCGGAAGGCGTGGTGGAGTTCGGCCTTGGAAGCCATTTCGTGGCCTATTCCAAGGACGAGGCGATCTGGGTCTACATGTTCGACAACCGGCGTACCTACCGCATTTCGTCGGATCAGGAGCAGGCGCAGTTCCTTGGCGTTTCGGACGATAAGGTGATGTGGATGGATGTAACCACGCGGGCGCGCGACATCGTGAAGTTCGCGGCCATCCCGTAAAAAGAGACATAAGCCGGCGGCATCTGCCGGCTTATGATTTCTGATTCAATTGCAGCATGGAGGAAGAACCGTGGCAAAAACGCCGAAAACGATCTACGTTTGCGGAGAATGCGGATATGAAAGCGGGAAGTGGCTCGGCCGCTGCCCGAATTGCGACAGCTGGAACACGCTTGTGGAAGCGACGCCCGCTCCCGCTGCGCGCACAGCCGCACCGGGGCGCGCTTTGCCGCTCTCCCAGGTGGAGACGGCAGGCGCAAGGCGCATTTCCACCGGCATGGCGGAGCTTGACCGCGTGCTGGGTGGCGGCGTGGTTGCCGGGTCGACGGTGCTGCTTGGCGGCGACCCGGGCATCGGGAAATCCACGCTTTTGATGCAGACCGCAGCGCGCCTTGCAGAAATCGGCACGGTGCTTTATGTGACGGGGGAGGAATCGGCAGCGCAGCTCAAACTCCGTGCGGAACGCCTTGGCGTAACGGGGGAGATGCTCCTGCTTGCGGAAACGGATCTTGCCGTTATCGAAGCGGAGATTGGCCGCGTGCATCCTGCATTCCTTATCATCGATTCCATTCAGACCATGGTCTCGCAGGATATTTCGAGCGCGCCCGGCTCCGTGACGCAGGTGCGTGAAGCGACGGCGCTTTTCACGCGCGTTGCGAAGGGGACGGCCTGCGCGGTGTTTATCGTAGGGCATGTGACGAAAGAGGGCGCAATCGCAGGCCCGCGCGTGTTGGAACACATGGTGGACACAGTGCTCTATTTTGAGGGAGACCGCCACGACGCGTTCCGCCTGCTGCGCTCCGTGAAGAACCGCTTTGGTTCCACGGATGAGATCGGCGTGTTTGAAATGCGGGATACGGGCATGACGGAGATCAGCGACCCTTCCGGCCTGTTCCTTTCCGGTACGCGGGCGCCGGGCTGTGCCGTGACCTGCGCCATGGAGGGAACCCGGCCGATGCTTGTGGAGCTGCAGGCGCTGATCTCGCCGTCCGCGTTCAACAACCCGCGCCGCATGGCAGCCGGGCTGGACGGGAACCGGCTGATCCTGCTGCTGGCCGTGCTGGAGAAGAAGGCGTTCCTTTCCCTTTCCAATCAGGATGTTTATGCAAACGTGGTGGGTGGCATCCGCCTGGAGGAGCGCGCGAGCGACCTTGCAGCTGCAATGTGCATCGCTTCCGCGCTGCTTGAGGTCACGCTCCCGCCGGCGACGGCCTGCATCGGCGAGGTGGCGCTTACCGGCGAGATCCGCCCTGTGAGCCGGCTGGAAAAGCGCATCGGAGAGTGTGTGCGCCTTGGCTACACGCACCTGATCGTGCCGAAATCCGAGAAATTACCCCGCGTGGAGGGCGTGGCGTATCACCCGGTAGCAACATTGGCGGATGCAGTCCGCCTGTTGACCGGGGCGGGAAAATAACGCTTGCCCCTTGCATCTTCTTTGGAATATGCTATAATAATCTAAGCATGTGCCCGTAGCCCAGCTGGATAGAGCGACAGACTCCGACTCTGTAGGCCGCACGTTCGAATCGTGTCGGGCACGCCAACATGGTGCATCGAAAAAGAATATGTACCCGAAACGCCCGGACATTGTCCGGGCGTTTTGCATTTCAGAGACGCGTTTTCGGATACTTTGGTTTCTATAAGGAGAAGTGCAGCCATATGCAATCTCACGAAAGAGAATTCCTCTTCACCTGCCTGGATAGCCGGGAAAGCATATGTCGGTGCGCGCTGAAGCATGATCGGGTGATAACGTGCTGAGCAATTAAAATGAACCCTTTCTGTAAGTATTATGCGTTGTTACCAACGGATATTTAGTAAATAAATATAAGCGGAAAATAACTGTCACAGCATCTCCGGGATGGACTTTCCGCATTTTTGATGGTATAATTATTTTGGATTTTTGTAGTAACCGCTGATGGTTGGGGAAGGAGACGGCGCAATGCAAAGACAGAATAAGACGCTGCTCCGCACGGCCGCAATTGTGCTGCTGTTGATCTGCCTTGCCGTCTATCTCCGCTTTAAGGGAAATGCTGGAACGCTGCTGAAGCTTACAGGGCTTACGCGTTCTTTCATTTATATTGGGCTGTTTGGCGCGTGGGGCGTGTCCGTGTGGCGCCGCATCGTGCAAAAACAGGTGCGGCGATATTTGCTTGTCGTCTCCGTGCTGATCGTGTTTTGGATGGCGATGCGAACTGCGAAATATTTTCTCGTTATGGATCCAAGCGGCGACCGTCTGATCTGGTACGCTTACTATATTCCGATGCTCTTCATCCCGCTGATGTCGCTGTTTGTTGCCCTGTCCCTGGGCAAAGCAGAAAACGATCATCTGCCCAAGTGGACGGCCATTCTTTATGTCCCTACAACGATACTCGTACTGCTGGTGCTCACAAACGACTTTCATCAGCTCGTTTTTACGTTTCCTCCGGGTGCAGGTGTCTGGACGGATGAAGCGTATGCATACAACATCTGCTACTGGTTCGTCATCGGTTGGGAGGTGCTGTGCGCGGTGACGGCGCTCGCCATCATGCTGTTCAAGTGCCGGATACCGAAAAGCCGCAAGGCGCTTTGGTTGCCGTTTGTTCCGTTTTTGCTGTCGCTGCTGTATGGGATCATGTATGTCGCAGGCGTTCCCTGGCTGATGACGATCGCCGGAGATATTACAGCGCTCCAGTGTCTCTTGTATTCGGCGATATTCGAAAGCTGCATCCAATGCGGCCTGATACAGTCCAACACGGGCTACGACCTGCTTTTCCCGGTCTCCACGATCTCCGCTCAGATCACAGACAAGGATTACAACGTGGTCTATTCCTCCGTTTCCGAACTGCCCAAACCGGTGCTCAGGCAAACGGAAGCGGGTACGGTTGCGCTTGACCGGAACACCTTGTTCAAGGGCTGTTCCATCCGCGCGGGCTTCGTGGTGTGGCAGGAGGATGTGACGGAGCTTGCCGACACCATGGATGAACTCCGGGAGAATCAGGAGCAAATCAAGCACGCGAACGACGTGGAACGTGAAAACTACAACACCAGGCGCCTCATCAGCCAGCTCAGGGAAAAGAACCGGCTATATGACCTGCTGCAGGAGCAGACGGCGAAGCAGAATGCGCTTTTGAGCAGCATCCTTGACACTTACTACCAAACGGATGATGAAGAGAAAAGAAAAAAGCTCCTTGCAAAAGCGGCCGTTTTCGGCGCATATATCAAGCGCAAAGGCAATCTGGTGTTCCTGCGGGAGCAAAACGAGTTTATGCCTGCTGCCGAGCTTTCCCTCTGCCTGAATGAATCCATGCAGAATCTGGAGCTTATGGGCGTGAAGTGCGAGCTGACGCTCACACTTGAAGGCATGATAGCGGCTGCCGCTGTCAGCCGGATATACGACATGTTTCAGGCTGTGGTGGAAGCTGCGCTTGAGCGTCTGGCGGGCATTTGGGTGCATGTTTCAGAAAGAGCCGGTGATGTGGTCGCGCACATCGAAGTAGTATGCTCCGCCGACCTTTCCACGTTGGAACTGTGCGGGGTTATGGCCGTCCATGAGGATGACGGCACATGGAGCCTGACGCTCAGACTCCCGAAAGGGGGCGAAGTGGAATGACGCCGTTTTGCCTGGCTTCACTTGCAGAGCGCACGGCGCTATTGTTCGTGCTGTTCCTGTCGCTTATTGCCATGCTGGCGCTTTTGTTCGTTACCTTCGGGAGAAAGGGGAGCTGCCCGGTATGGTTTGTAAACGCTGCGGTGTTCCTTCTGTTCTTTGCTGCCTTGATCATGCTGTGTGCCGAGCACGGTTATATCTCGGAAGGATTGCCGCTTGTGTTTCAGTCCCCCATTCCCATATGGCATTGGTGGTGCGCTGTTTTTGCGTTGGGGCTGTATGCGGCAGGCGGCATTGCGATGCGATGGGCTAAAAGAACCAGAACGATAGACCGAAACTCCATCAAAGAAGCGATGGATACGCTGCCCGTTGCGATATGCTACTTTACCGATAAGGGCATGGTCAAGCTGTGCAATCTGCAAATGTACCGCCTGTTTTACACGCTGTTCCAAAGCGATCTGCAATCGTTGGCCGAGCTTCATGCAGCGCTGGACGAATGTGATGCGTATACGGGCGTTATCCGGCTTTCCGGCGATGAACCGGTCTATCTTTTTCCGAGTGGCAAGGCGTGGCTGTTCACCGAAACCGAGGTGCGGCTGAACGATGGCAGCGCTTATACAGAGACCGTTTTTTACGACGTGACTGAGCTGTATGAGAAAAGGCTGGAAATCGAGGCGCAGACGGAAAAACTCAAGGAACTCGGCAGAAATATACGCGCGCTCTCCGAAAGCGTCGTTGCTATGACAAAGGAAGAAGAAATGCTCTCCTTCAAGACGATGCTTCATGACCGCATGGGCGCCGGGCTGATGGCGGCGCGGCAGGTGCTCGCGCAAAACCGGCCGACCGAGGAGATGGATGCGCTGATCCGCAGCTGGAGGCGATCCGTAGCTCTTGTTAAGCAGGATAACGATGCGATGACAGACAGGGGCGAGCTCAGCGAGCTTATGCAGGATGCCGCAGCCATCGGAGTCGATGTCCGCATCGATGGTGAGCTGCCACAGGAGGCAGGCGCTTTAGGCGTGTTCCTGGGCGCCATGCGGGAGAGCCTCACAAACTGCGTCCGGCACGCCAACGCCACGGAGCTTCGTGCATCGGTCACATGCAATGCTGAGGGCTGCACCTTCATTATTACCAACAACGGAGAAGCGCCAAAGGAGGAGATCGTGCCATGCGGCGGCCTTGCGAACCTTGCAAAACGCGTAAGGCATCTCGGCGGCACGATGGAGATACGCTCCCTGCCGGAGTTCATGCTGACCGTGACAGTACCAGGAGAGAGAGGTTTTCTGCAATGACGCAAGTGCTTATCGTGGAGGATCAGCGCATGGCGCGCGAGAATATGGAGAGCATCGTGCGCTCTTCGGCGCGCTATGCCCTTTCCGGGACGATTTCCGACGCCGGGCTGGCGCTGTCCTTCTGCGCAAGAAACCCCATCGACCTGATCCTGATGGATGTCTGCACTTTGGGGAGAAAGGACGGCATTGTCGCCGCTGCTGAAATAAAACAGGCATTTCCAAACATCAAAATCATCATTGTGACATCCATGCCAGAGGCCGGCTACCTCGACAGAGCGCGTGAAGCGAAGGTGGACAGCTTTTGGTACAAGGAGATCAGCCTCGAGGAACTCATTGACGTGATGGACCGCACCATGAACGGAGAACGACTTTTCCCTATGCAAAAACCCACGGTGAAGCTAGGGCAAGCTACTTCCGCCGACCTTACCGAGGGGGAGATCCGTGTGCTAAGGCAGGTGATGGAGGGGCTTGAATACGATGAGATTGCAAAAACACTCCATATATCCCGCAGCACAGTCAACTATCATATATCCAACATCCTCTCCAAAACCGGCTATGCCAACAAGACACTGCTTGCCATTGCGGTGGCGAAAAAGCAGTTCATCATTCCAAGCATCGGGGATGAAGAGTAGCACGGCATAAATTCAGCGCGCCCTGTTCATGTGAACAGGGCGCTTTTTTCGTATGCCTGTTACACTATTTATGGGATATGGTCGGAAGCCATGGAAGGATTGGCTCGATCTGATCGGGAAAGGACGGATAGAATTGTGCGCCGCGTGATTATCGATATGAAGAACAGGCTGTTTTCGGATGCCATCAAGCAGGCGTTGACCAGATTTGATTCTGACTTTGAAGCCTATAATGCCGACAAGCCGGATGAGACGGCGGAGCTTTGCCATATTCTGCATCCCTATGCGCTGATCATGGAAGTTACGGCTCCCGCTCCGTGGAATCTGGAGAAGCGGCTCAAGCTGCGCGAAACGGTTAAGGCACAGGATCCCGATTGCAAGGTCGTGCTTGTGGTGGATGAAAACGTGGAAAAAAAGCTTGCCGACAGGGTGCGTCAGGCAAAGAAGGACGGCCTCATCGACAACTTCATATATTGTTCCATCTCAACGGCCTATCTTTCTGCGGTGATAGACGCGCTTTAACAAAGCCCGTTTTCCCATAAAACAGACGGTAAAACCCGCATTGGCGGATTTTATAAAGACCAGAGAAGTATCATGTACAAAATGAGCAAGGAGGATAAGAAAATGGCATTTTGCACCAACTGCGGCGCGCAGGTTCCGGACGGGACGAAGTTCTGCACGATCTGCGGTACGAAAATCGAGCAGCCGGCCGCAGCTCCCGTACAGGAAGCTTCCCAGCAGGAAGCTTCCCAGCAGGAGGTCCCGGTGGAACAACCTGTGAGAAAGCCTGAAGAGGCTGCGCCTGTGCAGGGCAGCTACACGCCGCCTACGCAGCAGAGTTACCAGACATCGCAGCAGCAATACTCCGCGCAGCCTGCGTATGCGCCTGCAGCCAAAGCGCCGAAGCAAAAGAAGCCCATGGATAAAAAGACGCTGTTCATCATCGGCGGCGCTGCGCTTGTGGTGATTCTCGCAATCGTGCTCATCGCTGTGTTCGCAGGCAAAGGTGGCAATGCGCCCGCGAACACTGATCCGAACCTCGGCGTCTACAATGCAACGACCGCAGAAATGTGGGGCGTTGAGATGGAAATCAGCGACTTCTGGGAGAAGGGCTTCAGCATCGAGCTCAAGGACAACGGCAAGTGCGCCATGGAGGTGGACGGTACCAAGAGCAATGGCAAATGGACGCTTGAGGATGGTGCCTTCCATGTGAAAGGCGGCGGTGTCGATTGCGATGGAACGCTTGCAAACGGCGTGATGACGCTTGAAAACGTGCTGGGCATGGGCATTACGCTGACCTTCGAAAAAGAAGGCGGCAGCACGGTTCCCGCTGCGGACCCGAATGGCGGCGCTGTGGCTGGGGCGAGCGATCTCCAGAAGCAGTGGAACGGCACCTGGTACGGCGCGATGTACGTCAGCGAGGCGACTGGCGACTTCTCCGACATTCCGAGCAATTCCTACGATGTTTACATGGTAGTGGACGTCGATGCGGAAGGCAAGGGAACGTTTGCCGTGTATCTTGACGGCGTGGAAGAGGCCTTTGCGCTTGCCAACTGCGAGGCGAAGGAGAGCGGCCTTTATGCCGTTGACGGCACGATCGCGGGCGGTATGGAAATGTACGCTTACAACTGGATGTTCCTGCCCATGCCGGATTATCCCGATCAGTACACCATGGGCGATGAGCTCGTGGATGGTGAAAGCAGCTTCAACTTCACCCTCTTCATGAAGCAGTGGGGCGGAAGCTGGCAGAAGGAGATCGACAGCGATTTCGCCATCGTGCCTCCGTCCGTGGATCGCTATAACGCGGCGATTGAAAACGGCGAGATCCCGCCCGTGGGCATGGCTCCCATTGGATATGTCGGCAGCGCTGCGCCTTCTGGTGGTTCCTCTGCAGGTTCTTCTGGCGATCCGGTGAGCTTTACCGGCCCCACGGAGACTTACAACTACTTTGATGAGATTTTTGTCACTTATCCGAGTGATACGTTCTTCCAGGATGAGAATGCGATTCTTGACACGATTGCTGCAAAGGACGGCAGTGTTAAGATCAGCATTATTACTCGGTTCAGCGAGGGCGACCACGCTGCGACGATGGAGGCGTATGACAGCTATTCCAGCTATGATCAGTACACCACAAAGGACCTGACCATCGCGGGCTACGAGGCGCGCATGATCACCTACGTTGATATGTGGGGCGACTATTGCGCAGAGGTTCATGTGAACTTCGGTGAGCCGATCAGCGGCAATTACTGCGTGGACTTTTCCATCACATCCGAGAAATCCATGGATGCCTGCACAAGCGACATCGTGATGGCAATCATCAACACGCTCACAGCATCCTGACGCAGCGCGTACCGAACAGACAAAATGCAAGTTTAAGGAGAAAAGAAGAATGAAACGATTCAAAACCATGATTGCACTGCTCATGGCGGTGGCAATGCTTCTTTCCCTTGCCGCCTGCGGCGAGAAGGGGCCGGATGTGACCGGCAAGTATATCTGCGTCGGCGAAAGCTACGGTGGGGAATACGTCGAGCCTTATGCGGAAAGCTGGATCGAGCTGAAGAAGGGCGGCAAGGGCACCTATTATTCCGGCTTTGAGTTCACCCTGAAGAAGTGGAAGCTGGATGGCGAGAACTTTACAGGCACCGTGACCTTCCTCGGTATGGAAGAGGCCATGGAAGGAACGATCAAGGACGGCGTCATGGAAGTCACCTATGGCGACATGAAACTTCGTTTCGTGAAGGAAGGTGTGGAAGCGCCGACGGGCGGCACTCCTTCTGCCGGGAATGCAGGCACGGGGGATAACACCCAGAATGCAGCAGGTGTGACCGGCGTGAACGACAACGTGACCGTGGCCGGCTCCCTGGTGGATGCCTTCAGCGGTGCTGTGCCCGGCGGTTCCGCCGTTACCGCCGTGATCGAAAACCCCAGCACCTGGTATGGCTGGCTGGCTCTTACGGATTTCTGGGGCATTGACCAGGAGGAGGATTACTACGATGCCTGGGCTTACATCAATACGGACAGCACCGGCAAGCCCTATTTTGAAGTGTTCCAGGATGGTGATTCCGAAAACGCGTTCCTCTCCATGTACATGACCATTGAGGAGAACGGCACCTGCATTATGCCGGATATCGGCGAAAAGGACGCGTGGACGGTCGATACCTACCTCGATGCTGCGGATGCGGAAGAATATCAGGCGTTTCTGTATGACGATGGCACCTTGGCACTCAGCTATGACTACACCCGCTACGACGGCAGCTATGGCTGCACCGTCACCATGTGCTTCCGCGTCGACGGCACACAGTGGGATGAGGAAAACGACCTTCTGCCGCCACGGTATGAAGAATACAAGGCGGCACTGGCGCAGAACGGTTCGGGCAACGAGCCGGAGCCTCAGCCTGCGGCAGGTGACGACTACGGCAAGTCCAACGCCAATGCGGATGGCATCGTGGATTTCGACACGCTCAAGGCTGGCTTCACCTGGCTCACGTATCAGACCAGCTACGAGAACGGGTATGGCCGGCCCACATACGAGGAAATTGCAGAACAGTTTGGCACGGATGGCAAAAAGACGCATGAGTCCAGCTGGGAGGATGATTATCATGTTTATGAATGGGTCACCACAGGGGGCGATTTCCTGCTGTTAAGCTTCGAAGTGCAGTCGGATGGCTCGGAGATCTGGAACAGCAGCTCCTGGAGCAGCAGCCTGAACGATTGACGTGGTTTCTTCGCAATTAAAACAAAAAGGAGAGCAATATGCAATATAGAATCGAAGGCGGCAGCCTGCCTGCCGTAATCATCAGCCTGGATCCCGGAGAGACCATCCTGAGCGAGGTCGGCGGGCGTACCTGGAGCCGCGGCCCGGTGCTCACGGAAACGAAAGCCGAAGGCGGCGCGGGCAAAGCGCTCGGGCGCATGTTCATGGGGGAAAGCCTGTTCATGAACCGCTACACAGCGCAGGGCCCGGCGGAGATCGCGTTCTCCTCCTCGTTCCCCGGCAGGATCGTGGCGCGGGAGTTGGCCCCGGGGCAGAGCATCGTCTGCCAGAAGCGGGCGTTCCTCTGCGGCACCTACGGTATCGAGCTCGCCGTGCATTTCCAGAAAAAACTGGGCGCGGGCCTTGTAGGCGGCGAAGGCTTCATCATGCAGCGGATCACAGGCCCCGGCCTCGTGTTCCTTGAGGTGGATGGCTATTGCCAGGAATATGACCTGCAGCCCGGCGAGCAGATCGTCTGCGATACCGGCGTGCTGGCCATCATGGACGCCACCTGCCAGATGGATGTGCAGATGGTCAAGGGCGTGAAGAACATGGTCCTCGGCGGTGAGGGTATGTTCGATACGGTCATCACAGGACCGGGCAAGGTATATCTGCAAACGATGACCGTTGCAAGGCTGGCCACGCAGATGATTCCCTACCTTCCTTTCAAGAAGTAAAGAGCGGTTCGTTCCATAAGCCGGGCTGCAGAACGGTTTGCGGCCCGGAGATTTAACGAAAGCAGATAAAATTGGCCGAAAAGGCCTGAGTGGAGGCACAGAAACATGAAAAAATTTTTGGCGGTGCTGTTCGCAGCGCTGATGCTGTTCAGCCTGACGGCATGTCAGGGCGGCAGCAACGCGGATCTTGAAGCGATGAAGATGCAGATGCAGCTGATGCAGCAGCAGCTTGACGAAGCGAAGAAGGCCGGCTTTGTTTCCGGCGAGCAGCAGCCTGCCCCCGCGGAAACGCCGCAGCCCGAAGTCGTGCCGCAGCCCGTAGAGAACGTTGATGCGGAGTATGTGCTTGCGATCAATTCCGTTATCGATGGCGAAACGGTCATCCCGCTGCAAGGCGCGGAAACCTTTACGGCGGAGGCGATCATCCCCGAAGGAATGGCGGTGGAACGTTGGGAAGTGAACGGCATGCCCTACCATGAGGACATGGAGCCCACCTTCACGTTCACGGCGGAAGGGAACACGGTCGTGGAAGCCAGGCTGCGCCCGGAATTCAAGGTCACTGCGATCAACGCTGAAATGCAGTTCCTTGATGCAAAGGGCAAGCCGAAGGGTGACGCGTTCACGGAGTTTGTGTTTGAGGAAGATTATGAGAACCCCGTCACCAAGGAGACGCTGCCCGGCGGCTGGATCACCGTGAACGTTCAGGCAGTCGTGCCGAAGGGCTATGCCGTGGATTACTGGCTCATCAACGATGTGCCGTATTACTACAACCGCACGGTATCCAACTTCACTGTGTATGACCTGAATGAGGCCACTGTGTATGAGGTCGTGCTCAAGAAGGAGAGCGCTCCCTCCTCCACGCCGAAGCCCACGGCCAAGCCCACGTCGACGCCGTATTACTATGAGCCCGCTCCGGAACCCACGCCGGAACCCGTATATTACAGCGTGAGCTGTGAAGGCTGCACCTTCTCCGGCGGCGGATACAGCGGCGCAACCAGCGGCCGTGTGCCGGCGGGAACGGTCATTACGGTAACAAGCATATATCACGAACTCGATTCGGTGTATTGGGTGGGCTCTATAACGGATGGCAGCTATCAGAATGACGGTGGTGGTGCCAAGTCGCATACATACACCGTAAACGGCGATTGCAACTTTATCTGCAGGCTTATTGTCAACTGATGCCTGTGCTGCCCCGCTGATGCATTTTAAATGAGAACAGGTTTGCCGGCCGGGGCGGGGGCTCCGGCCGGCATGGAAAACGGCCATACCTGTGCCGCGAAAACAGGTGAAAGAATAAGAATGAAGGAGAATGTTTTGATGAAAAAGAGATGGTTTGCATGGTTTCTTGCAGCGGTGATGCTTTCCGCGCTGCTCCCCGCCTCGGCTTTGGCGGCTGATAGCTGTACATTTAAATTCACTTCGACTGATCTGGCTGATGGCGCCGTAGGTTTTCCCTACAGCGACAAGATCGAGTGGGAATCCAAGCATCTGGGAAGTGACATTCCGTGCGATGTTGTGTTTATGCTCGACGAGAGCAGCGACCCACTGCCTGATGGCCTGACGCTGAATGAGGACGGAACGATCAGCGGAACGCCGACCACAGCGGGAGAATACAAAATCCTCGTCAACGCAAAGCCAAAGGTGGAGAACGAACATTCGGAGTTCCCCGGTGCTGAGCATGAGTACACGATCAAAATTAATAACACTGCTTCCGTTGTAATTCCCTTTACAAAGGTCGTTCAGCAGGGCGGCAACACTGCGCCCGGTGCGGCGACCTTCCAGTTTGAGCTGTATGATTTCGGATTCTCCGGCGATTTCCAGTATGAGGTAACTGGGAATACGGTGGCTACTAACGGCGCGGGAACATACTGCGGCAGGATCGTTATCAATGTGCCTGAAAACGAACTCGGCAACCTGAGCGAGGGCTTCATGGTACGGGAAGTGAACGACGGCAGGGCGAACTGGACCTATGCACCCGAGACCTGGTATGTGCGTGTTTATAGAGGCCAGGAAGAGGAGATCAATGTTTGGATCTCCAAAGCACCGGGCGAAAATGAGTCCTTCGATGCCATGACATTTACCAACGTCTACACCTATAACGAGTATTATCAACCCACGCCCACTCCCGAGCCCGATCTGCCGCAAACCGGCGACAGTGGATCGTTCGCGTTCATGGCCGCGTTGGCGTTGTTCGCTGCCGCTGCCTGCACAGTCAGGCTCTGCACGAAAAAACACTGAAACTTTGGCTGGAATCAACTAACATCAGCTGAAACAAGCGACTGCCGGGCGGGGATTCAGCCTCGCCCGGCAAACCTGCTTCCTATCCATGAAAAGGACCACATGAATGAGGACGAATGTAGTGACAGGAAGAGCCCGCAGCATGATTATTTTGATTCTTGTGCTTTGCCTTGCTGCCGCCCTGGTCACAGGCTGCTTTCTGAAAAAGAAGGTGGTGGATGAGCATATGCTGGATGGCCCGGGCATGGTATATCAAGGCTGGCTGCTGGATGAAGCGTTGGCCGGGAACTGGGCGAGCCAGGATGGCCGCTATGCGCTCACGATCGAAGGATTCCGTTTTTCCTTTGCGATCGACGGGGAGGAACTCGTCGCGATGGAGGACACAAACGGCTTCTATCATGGCTTTAACGGCACTGAACTCACCGGCCGGCAGGATCTCACGGTGTATTATTCGGAGATAAGCCGGGGGGAGGAAACGGTTGCTTCCATTGAAGAATTCTGGTATGAGGACGGGCATGTTTACATGGTGCTGTCCTTCCCGGATGATGAAACCGAAGAAATCATTTTTGATAAGGAAGAGGAGAACGCATGAGCGTAACTTTTGAAAAGCTGCCGGCGTCTGCCGCCGAATTTTCCGCGCTTGCGGACGGGGCGCTCACCAACCCCGAAAACACCTGCGCGCTGTTTTTGCTCGCGCTTAATCTGTATACACAGGATAAGGACGCCGGCCTTGCAGCCATAAACATCCTGCGCGGCCCGAGGCCGCTGAACGGCTTCGACAGCCAGTTCATCCGCGACCGGCTGCGGGACAAAGCCTACCTTCCGCTCGCTTATTTTGACGGAGCGACGCCCGATAACGGGTATGCGCCCGCTGCGCCGTATACGGTGCGGTTTTATCCCGATCCCCGGCCGCAGGACTGTGAAGCAGGGTATATGCGCCTGTTCCTGAAAACCACGGGCGCTGATTCTGCACGGCCCGTCAAGCTGCGCCAGAAGGGGAATGAATGGTTCCTTTGGGAGTATTCCAGTATTCTCTCGGGGATTCGCATCCCCACGGCAGAGGATCCCTGGGCATAAAGACGATATTTGTACGGCGCGTTTACAAATATAAATAGCACAGCAATCTTAGGAGGGAAAAATGCAAGGTTCAAAGTTCTTGAAAGTAACAGGTATTCTGATGATCATCTTTGGCGCGATCGCGCTGATCCTGTCGATCATCGCATTTGCAGGCATTGGCCTGCTCGCGGCAATGGGCGCTTCCAGCAGTCTGCTCACCGTTTCCTGCATTCTGATGCTCGTAGGAGCGATTGCGGAACTTGTGGCGGGCATCATTGGCGTGAAGAACTGGAATAAATTGGAAAAAGCCGGTACCTGCATCGTATGGGGCGTCATCGTCATTGCGCTCTGCGTAGTTTCCAACATTCTTACCGTGGTTGGCGGCGGTGAATTCAGCGTCGTCAATCTGCTCACTGGCCTCGTGATCCCCGTTCTTTATCTGATCGGCGGCATTCAGAACAAGAAGGCCATCGGTTAACCAAAAAAACATCGCCAGCTTCTGCGCCGGAGGCTGGCGGCTTTTATTGATAATATGCGATGCTGCATTATATAGCCCTCAATACCGGAACAACGGGCATCGGCATATCCGCCGCATCCCGCTTTGATGGGAGAAGACCATAAAAGCAAAATCAAAAGGAGGCATATTTATGGGACTGTTTGACAAGAAATACTGTGACGTATGCGGTGACAAGATCGGGCTTCTGGGCAACCGCAAGCTGGAGGATGGCAATCTGTGCAAGAATTGCGCAAACAAGCTCTCCCCGTTCTTTAGCGATCGCCGTAGAAGTACGGTCGAGGAGATCAAAGAGCAGCTTGCATACCGCGAAGCCAACGAAGAGAAGGTTGCTGCGTTCAACCCGACTAAGACCATCGGCGGCAACATGAAGATCTACTTCGATGAGGACAAGCGGCAGTGGCTGGCTACGCGCGCAAGCAACTGGCGCAGCGTCAACCCGGACGTCATGGATTTTTCCCAGGTGACGGGCTGCACGCTGGATATCGACGAGAGCAAGCATGAGCTCAAGCGCAAGGACGCCGAAGGGAAGGA
This sequence comes from bacterium, assembly GCA_022778545.1. GTDB lineage: Bacteria > Bacillota > Clostridia > Christensenellales > CAG-138 > UBA1685. The sequence continues at coordinate 46,480 of JALFDW010000044.1, forward strand.
AGTCAGCTACAACCCTCCGCGCTATGAATATTCCTACGATTTCAACATGACGATCCATGTGAACGTGCCGTATTTCTCCGAGATCCGATTCCAGATCAACGATGATGAGATCAAGCAACGCGGCGGTACCGCTTACAGAGAGGCGCAGGCAAAGGCGGATGAGATCAAAGCCACGCTCATGCAGATCCGCGATGCGGAACGCGAAGCCGTCGTGGCGGCGAACGCGCCCAAGGCAAGCGTGAAGTGCCCGTATTGCGGCGCGGTCGTCGTGCCGGCGGCGGACGGAAGCTGCGAGTTCTGCGGCAGCATAATCGGGGTATAAACCAATCGTATTCTCCCAGCCCTGCGGGCAGGAACGGCGAAAAGCCCATGAAGTTATGGCTTTGTGGGCTTTTATTTATGTGAGAACCAGTTCTCTTTTCCAGAGAATCCATTCCGCGTTATTATCGTTTTTATCTATAAATATGGAAGTGTAATTAAAACATACAATGAATGAACTGGATAAAAATTCTTCTTGTTGATTGACTCGTTCAAACGAGGCGTGATATGATGTTGATACAGATAAAGGCATCTGTTTGATAAATGTAAAACGCCATATTGTTCGGTTGATCGCACCGGAAGAGTCCACCCGCTGATGTTACGGCGGGCGGCGCCGAAGGGGAATGCAGAAGCTCTCAGGCACAAGGGACCGGCGCGGGACGAAGCTCCGAAAAAGTGAAGTATTTCACACCGAAGGTGCAACCTCTGCTGCCATAAGGCAAAGAGGGAATCTCTCAGGCAAAAACGGAGGCACAAATTTCTTTATATAAGGGAAATTTGCGCCTTTTTTGTTTGCCGCAAAAACAGGGCGCATAACAAAAAATGAATATCCGAGGAGGTAGATCATGAACGAACTGAAACGTACCCAACTCTACGATGCGCATTTGGCCGCGGGAGCAAGCATGGTGGACTTTGGGGGATGGGAGATGCCTGTGCAGTATCCCAGCGGCATCGTAGCGGAGCATCTGTATACGCGCCACGCGTGCAGCCTTTTCGACGTATCCCACATGGGAAGGCTTCTTATCGAAGGGCCCGAAAGGCTGGCGTTTTTGCAGCATGTTGTCACGAGCAATGTGGCGGGGCTGGATTTGAACAAGGCGCAGTACTGCATCATTCCGGCGGAAGATGGCAGCGCCATCGACGATGCCTACCTGTATCGCTTTGAGGAAGACAGGCTGCTTCTTGTAGTGAACGCCGCCAACACAGAAAAGGATTTGGTGCACCTGAACAAAGTGGTGAAGGACTATGACTGCACCATTACCGATATTTCCAAGGAATGGGCAGCCATTGCCGTGCAGGGCCCGAAGAGCAAGGAACTGTTGATGCAGCTTTCGGGAGGCGAAGCCATAACCGAGCCCATGAAGAACGCGCTGAACACCCTTGCGCTGGAAGGACATCAGGTGAAGGCGGCAAAGACCGGCTACACCGGAGAACCGCTCGGCTATGAAATATATATCAGGAGCGCGGAAGCACAGTGGCTTTGGGACAGGCTGATTGAGCTTGGCGCAAAGCCCGCGGGCCTTGGAGCGCGCGATACGCTCAGGCTTGAAGCTGCGCTGCCGCTTTACGGGCATGAGATGGGGACTGACCCGAGCGGTAAGCCCATGCCGATATTTGCCGTGCCGCTTGCTAAGTTTGCGGTGAGCTTCTCCCCGCAGAAAGGCGAATACATCGGCCGCAAAGCCCTGAGCGAACAGTATGAAGCCTACAAGCGCATCATGAACCGTGATTTCAGCAACGATGCCGCCCTTCCGAGGCGCATACAGCCCATAACCCTGATCGACAGGGGCGTGATGCGCGCAGGCATGGAAATATTCAAGGACGGCAAGCAGATCGGCTGGGTCACCAGCGGAACCATGGTGCCCTATTATGTTGCGGAGGGCGAAGGGCTTAAGACCGTTATAACCGATGAGACAGCTAAGCGCGCGATTGGCCTTTGCTACATCGATTCCGATGTGCTCGAAAACGATTTTGTTGAGGTGGACGTGCGCGGCAAGCGCATCAAGGCCGTTATACCGCCCTACCACATGCGCGTTGACGCGCCTCCCTTTGCGCGGCCCATACTGTACAGGCCTGAAGCGGAAGAGAAATACGCCGGCGGCGCAAACCGCGCGAAAAAGGCGTTTGAACTGCTTCAGCGTGCCGATGAAAACCATGAATGGCGTCAGAGACGCTGCATCAACCTGATTCCTTCCGAAAATACGCCCAGCCGCGCTGTGCAGATGCTTTGCGCATCCGACCCCAGCTGCCGCTATGCCGAGCACAGGAAGATAAAGTCCTTCTATGACAAGGATGTGTTCTACTATCAGGGCACAGGCTTTATAGACGAAGTGGAGCAGCTGCTCGTGGAGCAGATGAAGCAGTACCTTGGCTGCACTGAAGTGGAGACCCGCGTGATAAGCGGCCAGATGAGCAACATGGCGGTATTCTCCGCACTTATGGATTGGAAGAACCGCCTTGACCGCAAGCACGACCCCAAGCGCCTTGGCTATGTGATGAACAACCACATCATAAAGGGCGGTCACCTTTCCGCACAGCCCATGGGCGCGCTGCATGACTATATTGCGGTGGATCCCGTCACCGAGCGCAGCGCCGTGGTCAATTTTCCCGTATGCAAGGACAATGTTTACAAGATAGACGTTGAGGAGACTAAAAAGCTGATCGACGAATACAAGCCCGAGTTCATCATTTTCGGCAAGAGTATGGTGCTGCATAAGGAGCCTGTAAGCGAGATCCGCCGCTTCGTGGACGAGCAGGGCATACAGACTACCATAATGTATGACATGGCGCACGTTATGGGCCTCGTCGGCGAGCATTTCCAGAAACCCTTTGAGGAGGGTGCGGAGATCGTCACCGGTTCTACCCACAAGACCTTCTTTGGCCCCCAGCGCGGCGTGATCGGCGTGAATTACAAGAGGGATGAGCTCAAATACGGCCTGTGGGAGACCATTGAGAGCCGCGCGTTCCCGGGCAGCGTATCCAATCATCACCTCGGTACGCAGCTTGGCCTGTTGATGGCAGCATACGAGATGAACACCTTCAAGGACGAATATCAGAAGGCGGTTATTGAGAATGCCAAGTCCTTCGCAAAGGCGCTCAAGGCTGAAGGCCTGAACGTCATGGGCGATCCGGCGATCGATTATACCGAAACGCATCAGGTCATCGTGTCTGTGGGCTACGGCACAGGGCCGGAAGTCGCGAACAGGCTCGAGGAGAACAACATCATTGTCAACTATCAGGCTACGCCGGATGAGGAGGGCTTCACGGCCTCCGGCGCGCTGCGCATGGGCGTGAGCGAGATGACCCGCTTCGGCTTCGGCGCGGCCGAGTTTGCGGCGCTTGCGAAGCTGATGGCGGACTGCATACTGCGCGGGCGCGCTGTTGGCGACGAAGTGGCCAGCCTGAGGAGCAAGTACACGGAGCAGCGCTATTGCTTCACCGATGCGGAATTCACAAAGGCACTTGACCAGTTTGAAAAGCGCATTGGCTTCTGATCTTAGCCATAAAAATGCCTGCGCAGGCCTTCCTGCGCAGGCGCACGATAAAATACATTATAAAATTAACGGAGGTACTACCATGAATTATCCCAACGAACTGAGCTACAGCAAGTCCCATGAATGGGTCAAGAACGAGGACGGCGTGTATGTGGTCGGCATTTCCGACTTCGCGCAGCATGCCCTTGGCGACGTGGTGTTCGTAAACCTTCCCGCGGAAGGGGACGATGTGACTGCCGGCGCCGCGTTTGGGGATGTTGAATCCGTTAAGGCGGTGAGCGACCTTGTAAGCCCCGTGTCCGGCACGATCTGTGCCGTAAATGAAGAGCTTGTGGACTCCCCGGAACTCCTCAACAGCGATCCCTACGGCGCATGGATCATCAAGGTGGAAAACGTGAACGGCACCGAAGATCTGCTTTCTGCCGCAGAGTATGAGGCGTTCTGCAAAGAGGAGAAATAACCATGGGCCGCTATATCCCCTCGACCCCATCGGAGCAGCAGGAGATGCTCCGCTCGATCGGGCTTGATGATTTTCGCGCGCTGTATCAGGACGTGCCCGGCGAAATGTACCTTGAGCAGGGGCTCGATATCCCCTCCGGCATGAGCGAGCTTGAGGTGGGGCGCACCGTCAGCGCAATGGCTGCCGACAACACGGTGTTTTCCACCGTTTTGAGAGGCGCGGGCGCGTATGATCACTACATCCCCTCCATCGTCAAGTACATTCCGGCAAAGGAAGAGTTTCTGACCGCTTATACGCCGTATCAGGCGGAGCTGAGCCAGGGCATTCTGCAGTCGATATTTGAATATCAGACCATGATATGCGCTCTGACCGGCATGGATGTATCCAACGCCTCCGTATACGATGGCGCAACGGCTGCCGCAGAAGCGGCCGCCATGTGCCGTGACAGGAAACGCCGCGTGACGCTGATTTCCGCCGCGGCCCATCCGGACACGATAAACACCGTAAAGACCTATTGCTACGGCACGAACGATGAGCTGAGGATCGTCCCGGTAAAGGACGGCAGGACCGACGCCGCCGCGCTGAAGAAGATGCTCTGCGCGGGTGACGTCGCCAGCTTCTATGTGCAGCAGCCCAACTTCTTCGGCCTGTTTGAGGATGCGGAGGAGCTTGGCAGGATCGCGCATGAAGCCGGCGCCATGTACATAATGGGCTGCAACCCGATCGCGCTTGCAATCATGAAAACCCCTGCCGAGTGCGGGGCGGATGTTGCCGTGGGCGAAGGGCAGCCGCTCGGCATGCCCATAAGCTACGGCGGGCCGTACCTTGGTTTCATGGCAACTACTGCCAAACACATGCGCAAGCTGCCCGGCCGCATCGTGGGCCAGACTGTGGACAGCCACGGAGAGCGCTGCTTCGTGCTGTCCCTCCAGGCAAGGGAACAGCATATTCGCCGGGAAAAGGCGAGCAGCAACATCTGCTCGAACGAGGCGCTCTGCGCGCTGACCGCCGGAGTATATATGGCGGCGATGGGGCCGGAGGGCATGAGAGATGCGGCAAGGCAATCCATGGCAAAGGCACATTACCTTGCAAAAGAGCTCTGCAAAATAAACGGAGTTTCCATGCGCTACAGCGGGGAGTTTTTCCATGAATTCCTGCTGGATATGCCTAAGATCCCTGAAGTGCTCCAAGCGCTTGAGACGCAGGGAATACTCGGCGGGCTGCCGTTCGATGGCGGCGTACTCTGGTGCGCAACGGAGAAAGCCCCGCGTGAAGTGCTTGACAAGGCTGTTGCCATAGTGAAGGAGGTGCTGAGCAAATGAAGCTTATTTTTGAAAAAAGCGTAAAAGGGCGCGGCTGCTCCATCCTGCCCACATGCGATGTAGACATGGCTCCCCTCAGCGATGCGCTTTCAAGGAAAAGCGAGCTTAAACTGCCTGAGATGAGCGAAACGGACATCAGCCGCCATTACACAGAGCTTTGCAAGCGCGTACACGGCGTGAACTGCGGCTTCTATCCGCTCGGCTCCTGCACGATGAAGTATAACCCCCGCATCGATGAGGAGATGGCTGCGCTCAAGGGCTTCACGGCGGTGCACCCCCTTGCGCCGGAATACAGCGTGAAGGGCTGCAAAGAGGTGCTTGACACCGCAAGGAAGTACCTCTGCGAGATAAGCGGCATGGATGGGATGACCTTCCAGCCTGCTGCCGGTGCCCATGGCGAGTTTACCGGCGTGCTGCTCATAAAACAATACCACGATTCTCGCAACGATAAAAAGCGCACGAAGATCATTGTGCCCGATTCCGCGCACGGCACCAATCCCGCTACTGCGGCGATGTGTGGCTATCAGGTGGTCAACATCCCGTCCGCAGAAAACGGCTGCGTGGATATCGCGGCGCTCAAGGCTGCCCTGGGGGATGATACGGCGGGCCTCATGCTCACCAATCCGAACACCGTGGGCATATTCGATGAGAACATACTGGAGATAACGCGACTTGTACACGAAGCGGGCGGGCTGTGCTATTACGACGGCGCGAACCTCAACGCGATCATGGGTGTGGTGCGCCCGGGCGACATGGGGTTTGACTGCATACACATGAACCTGCACAAGACCTTTGCGACCCCGCATGGCGGCGGAGGCCCCGGCGCGGGAGCTGTAGGCTGCAAGGATTTTCTGAAGGATTTCCTGCCGTCTTCCGCAATCATGGGTGGCAGCGGCATACAGGTAAGGAGCTTCATGGGCAACTTCCTTGTGGTGGTAAGGGCGCTTACCTACATAATGACCCTTGGCAAAGAAGGCATCCCCGAAGCCGCCAAAAACGCCGTGCTCAACGCAAATTACCTCATGCGCGCCATCCAGGGCACGTTTGAACCCGCCTTTGACAGGATCTGCATGCATGAATTCGTGCTTGACCTCAGCAAGTTCAAGGAGGAAACAGGCGTGAGCGCACTGGATGTAGCCAAGTCCCTCATAGACCGCGGCATTCACCCGCCCACGATGTATTTTCCGCTGATCGTACATGAAGCGCTCATGCTCGAGCCTACCGAAACGGAGAGCCGCGACACGCTTGACGATGCCGCGGAGGCGTTCCGGTCGCTGTATGAACTTGCGCACGAAGATCCGGAATACATGCGTACCGCTCCGCATAACGCCCAGATAGGCCGCCCTGATGAGGTGCAGGCTGCGCGCAGCCCGATCCTGCGTTGGAGAGAAGCATGATTGATACGCTTTTATCCTACATAACCGACTCTATGGACGCTCACTATAACCTCGCCGTAGAGGAGTACCTCACGGACACGGTACAGGAAGGTCAATGCATCCTGTATCTCTGGCAAAACCGGCATACGGTGGTCATAGGCCGCAACCAGAACGCCTGGCAGGAGTGCCGCACCTCTCAGTTTAGTGAGAATGGCGGCACCCTGGCCCGCCGCCTCTCCGGCGGAGGCGCGGTGTATCACGATATGGGCAACCTGAATTTCACCTTCAGCATGCCCAGCGTGGACTACGACCTCGCAAAGCAGCAGCGCGTGATCGTGGAGGCCTGCCGTATGCTCGGCGTGGAGGCAGAAATATCCGGGAGGAACGATATCCTTGCCCTTGGACGCAAGTTTTCGGGCAACTCGTTCTATTCCCATGCCGGAAAAAGCTTCCACAACGGCACGCTGCTCATCAATGCGGACATGACCAAAATGTCGCTCTACCTTGCTCCGTCCAAGCTCAAGCTGGAAGCGAAGGGCGTCGATTCCGTCCGTTCGCACGTGGTGAACCTCAGCGAGCTAGCGCCGGATATAACCATCGCAAAGATGAGCGAGGCCATGGTGAGGGCTTTCTCAGCAGTATACGGCGGCCAGGTTCAGCCGCTTTCTGCCAGCAGCTTCGATAAGGCCGAAATAGAACGCCGCCGCGCCCGCTTTGCCAGCTACGAGTGGGTCTACGGCCGGAACGCCGAATTCCCGCTGAGCATGGAGGAGCGGTTGGCCTGGGGCGGAATTACCATCCGGCTGAATGTGCAGCAGGGCGTATGCACCGACGCGGCGGTCTATACGGACGCTATGGATGCGGAGTTCGCGCTTCCGCTCAGGGAGGCGCTTTGCGGCAGCAGGCTGGATACGAATGCGCTTTGCGAAAGGGTGCAGAGCGTGCAGACGTGTGCGCCGTATGCTGCGGACATATGCCGGATGCTTCGGGAACAGAATCTATAGAAAGGCTGTTTGGATATGAGCGAGTATCAACTTATCGTAATCGGCGCGGGCCCCGGAGGCTACACGGCTGCACTGACGGCAGCAAAGCTTGGGCTGAAAACGGCGGTGGTCGAAAGCCGGGACTGCGGCGGCACCTGCCTGAATCGTGGATGTGTGCCCACAAAGGCGCTGCTGCATGCATCGGATGCGTACTGTTCGGCGCTCAGTGCCGCGCGCATGGGCGTGCATGTGGATGGCGCAAGCGTGAATATCGCCGAAATGTTCGGCTTCAAGCAGCAGACCGTTGAAAAGCTGCGCGGCGGGATAGAGTCCCTTTTTAAATCTGCCAAGGTGGAGCTGGTCCGCGGCCGGGCCACAATCACGGCGCCCGGCACGGTGCGTGTTGAAGGCGAGAATGCAGGGGAGTACACGGCGGAGCGCATTCTTATTGCTACAGGCTCCGTCCCCGCAAGGCCGCCCATACCGGGCCTCGGGCTTGAGGGTGTAGTAACGAGCGACGAGCTGCTCGAGGGCTTTGAAAAGCTGCCGAAGTCCATCGTGATCATAGGCGGCGGCGTTATAGGCGTTGAATTTGCCACGTTCTTCAGCGACCTTGGAACCGAGGTCACGATTGTGGAGGGGCTTGACAGGCTCTTGCCCAACATGGACAGGGAGCTTGGGCAGAGCCTTGCGCAGGTGCTGAAAAAGCAGGGCGTAAAGATCTTCACCGGCGCGATGGTGGAAAAGGTTGAAAAGAGCGGCGACATGCTCAGCGTATGCTTTACGCAGAAAGGGAGCGCCGTGAAGGCGGAAGGCGAACTCGTGCTGTGCGCGATTGGCAGAAGACCGTATACCGAGGGGCTTTTCGGCGGCGCAGCGCCCGAAATGGATGGCCGCCGCATCGCGGTGGATGGAAACTACGAAACAAGCATACAGGGCATCTATGCGATCGGCGATGTTTCTTCTCCCGTCCAGCTTGCCCATGTGGCAGCTGCCCAGGGCACAGCATGCGCCGAACACGTCGCAGGCAAAAAGAACTGCGTGCACATGGAAATTGTGCCGGGCTGCGTATACTGTAAACCCGAGATCGCCTCTGTCGGCCTCAGCGAGGCCGCTGCAAAAGAGGCCGGTATCCTCGTGAAAACAGCCAAATGCACGCTGTTTTCCAATGCCCGCACCATGATTGCGGACAGTGGCAGGAGCTTTATGAAGCTTGTTGCTAATGCTGACACAGGCGCGATCGTGGGCGCACAGCTGATGTGTGAACATGCCACGGACATGATCAGCCAGCTTTCCGAAGCCATAGCCAACGCTATGACGCCAAGAGCGCTTCTGAAGGCCATGCGGCCGCACCCCACCTACGAAGAAGCCCTTTCCGATGCGCTTGAGGAGCTTTGCATTAAGCTCGGTATTTAACGGTTTATTCTCCGTTCCCCATGTGTATTTGAACGATCTCAATCGCAGTACCTGATGGGAAAAGGCCTCATTGTTTTCGCAATGAGGCCTTTCTGCATGCAGCACATTCAGTGGAATATGCAGTTTGTGGTGCAGGATGCTCACGCTTCGTAAATCTGCTGGCTGCCGGAGATCGCCTGCCCCAGGTATTCGTCGATCCAGGCGGAAGCTGTTTGCAGATCCCGTGCGCAGAGCGCCTGATGCAGCTTGTGCATGTTATGGTGCAGGGCGCTTACGCCGTAGCGCCGGCAAAAACGCACCCATAGGGCGATGCATGGGGGCTTGAATGAGGAATAGATGAGCGGGAGGATGCTGTTGCCGCCGAGGATGGTCATCTCATGCTGGAAGTTAAACGCGATCTCTGCCGCCTGGGATGGAGAGGGCGGAGGATCGGCAGCGAGCTGGGCCACATAGGAACCGAGCTGCGCCAGGCCTTCATCCGTGGCGTATTGGATCGCACGGTGCACCGTCATGTGCTCAAGCCCCTGGCGGACTTCCAGGATGGAGCGGATCTCCTCCCTGCCGAGCATGCCGCCGTTGTAGCGCATGATGGCGATCAGCGTGTCCATATTGCCGTTGCGGCGGTAATCCGCCACAAAAGTGCCCTGGCGGGGATGCACTTCCAAAAAGCCCTGCCGGGCAAGCTCTGCTAGCCCGCCGTTGACCACGGCGCGGCTGACGTGCATTTGTTCCGCAAGCTCCCGTTCCGGAGGCAGGCGGGAGCCTTTGGGCAGCTCTTCGGAGAGGATCATGCCCTGCAGCTGCTTGACGAAAAGCTCCTTCAGGCTGGGGGCGTACAGTTTCTCAAATTCCATGGGTTCCTCCATTCTTCAAAGGCTCTGGATATACCACAAGCCACAAAAAGATTCTAACATAAATTTTCGGCATTCACAAGAGAAGAAAGCCACAAAAAGTTGTATATTTGGCTTTAATGTTGACAATTTTGTCATAAAGGATTAAATTAATAAAGAAATAACACACGAAACAACTGGTATAGCCAGAAGGAAGGAGCGAATGCCGATTGGAGAACGTGAAGATCCTTGAGATCAAACAGAGCGTCTTTGCCAACAACGACGCACAGGCGGAAAAACTGCGGCAGGAATTGAAGAAACGCAGGATTTATCTCTTAAACCTCATGTCCTCTCCCGGATCGGGAAAAACCACCACGCTGACACGGCTGATCGAGGCCCTGCGGGATGAAATGCGCATCGGCGTTATGGAAGCGGACATCGATTCGGATGTCGACGCGAAGACCATCGCCGCCACGGGCGCGAAGGCGATCCAACTTCACACCGGCGGCATGTGCCACCTGGACGCCGCCATGACCCGCCAGGGGCTGGAAGGGCTGGAACCTGGTGATGACACGGAGCTCGTGATCCTTGAAAACGTCGGAAACCTTGTATGCCCGGCGGAATTCGACACCGGAGCCGTAAAAAACGCCATGATCCTTTCCGTGCCTGAAGGGCACGACAAACCCCTGAAATATCCCCTGATGTTCCAGGTTTGCGATGTGGTGCTCATCAACAAGATCGACGTGCTTCCCTACTTTGATTTTGACATGGCGAAATGCACGGAGTATATCCACATGCGCAACCCCAACGCGAAGGTATTCCCCATCTGTGCCAGAACGGGCGAGGGGATCGACGCATTCGCGGCATGGCTGAAGGACGAAGTGACCCGCTGGCGCGGTTAAAGAAAAGGAGAATAACTATGGGCGAAACAAAGTTCCCTCTGGATGAGAGCAAGCTGTCCTTTGAGATCCCCCACGACCCCGCACCCCGCGAGAAGATCATCCAGCTTGGCCGGAAGATCACCGACCGGGTGCCCGCAAAACTGAAGGGTGTCACCGCGGAGGACCCGGAATACTGGGGCCTTGCAGGCATCGTTACCGATGAAATGGCGGATGTTGCCCTGAAAATGGACGTGCGTAAGCCGCAGACGCTCGAGCAGCTCGTTCAGCTTACCGGCATGGAGCGGGAAAAGCTGGAAAAGCTCCTTGAGGAGATGAGCCAGATCGGCCTGCTGGAGTACCATTGGGAGAATCTCGACGGCAAGAACCCAAACCATGAAAAACGCTATGTGCTGCCCCGCTTCGTTCCCGGCAGCGCGGAATTCTTCAACATGAACCAGCGCCGGATCGACGAACATCCGGAGCTTGCCGCTTTCTTTGAGCGGATGACCTTCCTTCCCCTTGAGAAGATCACACCGATGGTGCCTCCGGGAGGCGCAGGCATCGGCATGCATGTCATCCCGGTGGAGAAGGCCATCGAGACGGAAAACCAGTCCATCGACATCGAGCATATTTCCTACTGGCTGAAAAAGTACAACAAGTTTGCCGCATCCCCCTGTTCCTGCCGGATGAGCCGCGCCAAGATGGGGGAGGGCTGCGGTGACGATATCGCGGATTGGTGCATCGCCGTGGGCGATATGGCCGATTATGTGGTGGAGACCGATAAAGGCGGGCGCTACATCACCTACGAAGAGGCGCTTGAGATCTTCCGCAAGGCGGAGGAGAACGGTTTCGTCCACCAGATCACCAACATCGATGGCGAGGAGAAGATCTTTGCAATCTGCAACTGCAATGTGAACGTCTGCAACGCGCTGCGCACGAGCCAGCTCTTCAACACGCCCAACATGTCCCGCTCTGCCTATGTCGCGAGCGTGGAAAAGGAAAACTGCGTGGCTTGCGGCCGCTGCGTGGAAAGCTGCCCTGCCGGCGCGGTGAAGCTCGGGCAGAAGCTCTGCACCAGCGAGGGACCTGTCGTCTACCCCAAACACGAGCTGCCGGATGACACGAAATGGGGCCCGGAAAAATGGGATATCGACTACCGCGACAAGAACCGCATCAACTGTTATGATACCGGCACCGCGCCCTGCAAGACCGCCTGCCCCGCCCACATCGCCGTTCAGGGATACCTGAAGCTGGCGGCGCAGGGCAGATATACGGAGGCACTCCAGCTGATCAAGCGGGAGAATCCCTTCCCGGCGGTCTGCGGCCGCGTCTGCAACCGCCGCTGTGAGGATGCCTGCACTCGCGGCACGATTGACCGCGCCGTGGCCATCGATGAAGTCAAGAAGTTCATCGCCGAAAAGGATCTTGATGCTGCCGTGCGCTTTGTTCCGGCCACTGTGGCACCCAAGGTGCAGGGCGGCTTCGACGAGAAGATTGCCATCATCGGCGCCGGCCCGGCCGGCCTCAGCTGCGCGTTCTACCTCGCGGAAAAGGGCTACCGCCCCACCGTGTTCGAGAAAAACGAAAAGCCCGGCGGCATGCTCCGCTACGGCATCCCCTCCTTTAAGCTGGAGAAGAACGTGCTCGATGCCGAGATCGACATCATCCGCATGATGGGTGTGGAGATCCGCTGCGGCGTGGAAGTGGGCAAGGATGTTACGTTGGACGCGCTGCGTGCGGAAGGCTACAAGGCCTTCTACATTGCGGTCGGCTGCCAGGGCGGTAAAATGGCCAACGTCCCCGGCGAGGATGCCGAGGGTGTGATGACCGCTGTTGATTTCCTCCGCGCTGTGGGCGCCGATGAGAAATACCCCGTGCACGGCAAGGCCGTTGTAGTGGGCGGCGGCAACGTTGCGATCGATGTGGCGCGTTCCGCAGGGCGCTGCGGAGCGGAATCCGTCAGCATGTTCTGCCTTGAACCGAGGGATAAGATGCCTGCTTCCGTTGAGGAGATTGCGGAGGCGGAGGAGGAGAACGTTTCCATCCACTGCGGTTGGGGCCCGAAGGAGATCCTCACTGAGAATGGCAAGGTGAAGGGCATCGTGTTCAAACGCTGCACCAGCGTTTGGGATGAGAGCGGCCGTTTCAATCCGTCTTACGATGAAAACGACACGGAGACCATTGCCTGTGAACATGTGTTCCTTTCCATCGGCCAGAGCATACTCTGGGGCGACCTGCTTGCAGGCAGCCGCGTGGAGCTCGGGCGCGGGAACGGCGCGGTTGCGGACAAGCTGACGTATCAGACCGCCGAACCGGACATCTTCGTGGGCGGCGATGTGTACACCGGCCCGAAGTTCGCCATCGATGCGATCGCGGCGGGCAAAGAGGGCGCGGTATCCATCCACCGCTTTGTGCAGCCCAACACCAGCCTCACCATCGGCCGCAACCGGAGGGAGTTCATCGAGCTCGATAAGAACAACATCAAGGTCGAGCAGTACGACACCGCTTCCCGCCAGATCCCCGGGATGGACGCCAGCATCGACCATAAGAAATCCTTCCGCGATGGCCGCAAGGTGTTCACGGAGGAGCAGGTCAAGGCGGAGACCGCCCGCTGCCTGAGCTGCGGCGCATCCGTCGTGGACCCCAACAAGTGCATCGGCTGCGGCCTGTGCACGACCAAGTGCGCCTTTGATGCCATCCACCTCCACCGTGAGCTGCCGGAGTGCTCCACCATGGTGAAGACGGAGGATAAGATGAAGGCGATCCTGCCTTACATGGTCAAGCGGGAAATGAAGATCCTGTTCAAAAAGAAGGACAAGTAACATGCACGAGCTGGGGATCGTCTTTCATATCATCGATACGCTGGAGGAGGTGGGGCGTGAGAACCACCTCGCCTCCATCCAGTCCGTTACGGTGGAGCTGGGCGAGGTATCCACGGTGATACCGGAATATCTGACCGATTGCTGGAACTGGGCCGTAAAGAAAAGGGAGCTGCTCAAAGAGGCTGTGATGCATGTTGAGGTGCTCCCGGCAGTTACGCTTTGCCGCGATTGCGGGAAGGAATACGGCACGGTGGAGCACGGGCGGATCTGCCCCTGGTGCGGAAACGAGAAGACCCATCTTGTGCGGGGCTCTGAGATCAATATCAAACAAATCGAAGCATATTAATTTGCTGTCAAGGAGGAAAAAGTACTATGTTGTTCCAGATCTATGGGGACCAGGCCATGTACCAGCTGCTGGGCTGGCTGCTGGTGTTCGCGGGGCTTATCATCGTCAACGAGATCGCCCGCCGCTCGAAAAAGGGAGGAATCTTCTTCTTCCTGCTCCTGCCAGCCGGGCTTACGATCTATTTCATAGCGATCGCCATCGGCGCGGCATCGGGTGCGGAGTGGGCGCTCAACAACCCCACCCACCTTTATATGAACAGCTGGTTCCACTATGCCAAACTCTATGCCGCAACTGCCGGCTGCATCGGCTTCATGATGCTCAAGTACAAATGGGGCGTCGGCAAGACAGAATGGTTCAAGGTGTTCCCCTTTGCCATCGTGGCGATCAACATCCTCATCGCCGTCGGCAGCGACTTTGAGTCTGCCATCAACGGCGCAAAGGCCATGAAGGAGTTTGGCGACCGCTGGTGGCTTTCCAGCGAGAACGTGTGGCTTTACGGCGGCTGGTGGAACTGGCTCAACGGCATCGCCGGCATCATCAACATCTTCTGCATGACCGGCTGGTGGGGCATTTACTCCTCCAAAAAGCAGGATGATATGCTCTGGCCGGATATGATCTGGCTGTACATCCTGGCATATGACGTGTGGAACTTCCAGTACACCTACCTCAATCTGCCCACCCACAGCTGGTATTGCGGCCTTGCGCTGCTCCTTGCGCCCACCGTGGCGGCTGCGCTTTGGAACAAGGGCGGCTGGATCCAGAACCGCGCCAACACGCTGGCCATCTGGTGCATGTTCGCCCAGGTGTTCCCGCTGTTCCAGGATCGCAGCGTCTTTACCACGATTCCTGTGCTTTACGCTGACGGCTTCATGGATGCCGCTGTGCGCCCCACGCTTGCTAACCCTGTGCCACAGGGCGTGATTTCCATCCTTGCTCTCGCGGTGAATGCGCTTGTGCTGGCGCTTATCATCAAGCGCGCCGTTCAGCAGAAGAAGAACCCGTACAAGAATGAGATCTTCACCGACACGAAGGATTATCAGCTTGCTATGGCACGCGCCATGGACAAAGCTTCCATGTAATGCGCTTCCATGGAACGGGAAACAGAATGAAATGCAAAGGGCTCGCCGGCAGGTGAGCCTTTTGCTGATGTGCTGTTCAATGGCAAACGTATTTTGACCACGCAAAAAGGATGGCATGACCATCCTTTTTGCATAGCAAACTGAACACAGTATCGTCCGTGATGGACGGCTCCATAGCGGAGCAAGCAAGAGGCGCGGGCGGGCAGCGCCCGCTTCCCCGGCTTTCCAAGGAGAAAAAGTCAATCGTAGCGCGGGATCATGTAGGGGTGGCCCTGTTCCTCGCGCACTTCGGCTTCAATGCCGTAAGCTTCCCGCAGGAGCGGCGCTGTGATGACGGCGCGCGGACTGCCGCAGGCAAGCGTTTTGCCGCCTTTGAGCAGCAAAAGCTGATCGGAATAATGGGCGGAAAGGTTGATGTCGTGCATCACGCAGAGGGCGGAGATGCCGCTTTCCCGGCAGAGGCTCCGCACAAGACGCAGAATCTCGATCTGGTGCTTTACGTCGAGGCTTGCTACCGGTTCGTCAAGCAGCATCATCTCGGAGTTCTGGCAGATCGCGCGGGCGATGATCGTTCGCTGCCATTCGCCGCCGGAAAGCGTCAGCACGGAACGGTCGGCAAGCTCTGCCATGCCCGTACGCGCAAGTGCCGCGTCCGCAGCCGCGTAATCCGCTTCTGTTTCTCCAGAAAAGCGCTTTAAGTGCGGATTGCGCCCCATGAGCACAATGTCACGCACGGTGAAATCAAACTCCATTACAGGGTTTTGCGGGACGAGCGCCATGCGCTGCGCAAGCGCACGGGCGGAAAGCGAAGAAACCGCGTCATTGCCGATGCGCACGCTCCCGGCTTTGGGCGTAAGGTAGCCGCTGATGCAACGCAGGAGCGTTGTCTTTCCGCAACCGTTGTGGCCGAGGATGGAAACAAGCTCTCCCGGCGCAACGGAAAGGGAAACGTCGCTTAAAACGGGCTTTTCCCCATAGGAGAACGAGACGTTTTCCACGGTGAGCCTCTTCATGTGCGGCCTCCTTTGCTCTGCCTGCGCAGCAGGTACAGGAAGAACGGCACGCCAAAGAGCGCGGAGAGCACCCCTACGGGCACTTCAAGCGGTGGAAACAGGCTGCGCGCAAGCGTGTCCGCAAGGCAGAGAAACACGCCGCCGCCCAGAAACGAACAGGGGAGAAGCAACCGGTGATCCGGCCCGGTCATCAGGCGCAGGATGTGCGGCAGCATCAGGCCCACAAAGCCCACGATGCCGGAAACGCTGACGCAGCCCGCTGCGAGTAGTGTTGTGAGGATGACGAGCGCTCGCGTTGTGCGCACGGTGTCTACACCGAGCATGCGCGCGTCCTCTTCGCCAAGCAGCATAATGTTGAGCGGCCTTGCAAAGAGCATGCAGAGCGCGGCACAGGGCAGGATGAGCAAAGCTGCAAAGCGCACCTTTTCAAAGGACGCGGAGGAAAAGCTGCCGAGCGTCCAGTAGACGACCTGCTCCATGCTTTCCCGGTGCAGGATCATGATGCCGGAGGTCAGCGCGGTAAAGAGTGAGGACACGGCAACGCCTGCGAGCAGGAGCGCGGAGGCAGAGGTGCGTCGGCCGACCCGTGCGAACTGTGTAACGAGCAGCACGGCAAAAATGCCGCCCGCGAGCGCGCCGAGCGCAACGCTTCCAAGTCCAAGTGCTGAAAGTCCAAAGCCGGCTCCGCCGAAGCCGAGCGCGATGCAGGCTGCCGCGCCGAAGCCGGCGCCCGCGCTTACACCAAGGATGTGGCTGTCAGCCATGGGGTTTTTGAATACGCCCTGCAGGCAGCAGCCCGCCACGGCGAGACCGCCGCCTACGAGGTAGGAAAGCAGCGCGCGCGGAAGACGGATCTTAAAAAGGATCACCTCCGCGCCGGATGTACCATGGAAGAGGTAATCGAAAAATTCCCGGAACTTAAAGCCCGTACTGCCCCAGGCGATCGCTGCAAGCAGGGAAAAAGCGCTGAGGATCAGCAGGATGGAGAGGGATATGAAGGCGCGCGGTGCGCGCGCCTTTTTTTCACTCATTCCGCCGGGCACGGATTATGCCGCCTGGTCGAGGGCGAGGTACTCAGTAAAGATCTCGCCGAATGCAACGACTGCATCCGCGATGCGCGGGCCGGGGCGTTCCACTAAATCGGGGTTAACGAGGTAAACGTTGCCTTCCTTTACAGCGCGCATATCGGCATAGCCGTTTGCGGCGGAAAGGTCTTCCACGGTGTAGTAGGAAGAGAGCAGGATGATATCCGGGTCAAGCTCAATGATCTGTTC
The DNA here is from genome assembly GCA_022778545.1 of bacterium. Classification (GTDB taxonomy): domain Bacteria; phylum Bacillota; class Clostridia; order Christensenellales; family CAG-138; genus UBA1685. The sequence goes on from JALFDW010000044.1 coordinate 63,815, forward strand.
AATGCTCGGGTTGACCCAGAGTTCGCCCATGCCGTTTGTGATGGGCGCGCCGCCTGCCAGCTCAATCGCCGTGTTGATGAAGCTGCCGGGGCCGCCGCTCCATTCGCCGTACTCGCCATAGCTCATGACATAGTAGACGGTGGGCTGGTTTTCCGTTGCAGCGGCAGCCTGCACAGCGTTGATGGTATCGCGCATCGTAGCGGTGAGTGCAGCTGCTTCTTCGGTCTTGCCGCAGATTGCGCCGATCAGCTCGATGGAGGTGTAAATGCCTTCATAATCGGAAGCCTCTGTGCAGAATACCGCGATGCCGAGCTCCGTAAGCTGGGAGATCACATCATCCTGCAGGTAGGATGCAAGCACGACGTCCGCTTCCGCGTCAACGATGGCTTCGATGTTCGGGCCGTTGAAATCGCCCATGACGGCGACGTTTGCGGCTTCTTCCGGATAGTTGCTGAAAGCGTCGCGGCCAACGAGCATGTCGCCGGCGCCGATGGCATAAACGATCTCCGTGTTGCTTGCGGCAAGGGAAACGATCGTGTTCACTTCTTCGGGCAGCGCTACTTCACGGCCGACCATATCCGTGAGGACGGTGGGTTCGGCGGAAGGTTCCGGCGTGGGCTCCGGCGTTGCTTCCGGAGTGGGTTCGGGCGTGGGCTCAGCAGCCGGGGCAGGGGTGGGCTCGGTCGCGGCAGGTGCGCACGCGGCAAGCATAAGCGCGAGTGCGAGCACAAGCGCAAGAATGGACAAAAGGTTGCGTTTCATAGTGTTTAATCCTCCTGAAAGTGCTTTTGGGGCAAAAAGAAAAGCCCCTTTCGGAAAGGAGCAATTGCAGCCGCAAGGCGCGCCGGAAGCGGCAAACAGGCGTGTTCCTTCCCACCGAAGAAATCCCGTTTTCTCAAAGGCAGGTCTTCTGGCTCGGCTTCCTCTCACAAACGCGCCTTCCCATGCGAAGCACAGTGGCATGAGCGTTTGCGATCCGCCTCACAGCAGCGGGGGCTGCAACGGTTTTGCACCGTTTTCCCTTTTCAGCGCCCGCTTGAAACGGGCGACACCTGTGAGCAATGGTATTTGATTCGCTCTTGATTATATCCATGATGCAGCGTAAAGTCAAGAGCCAGATCGGCAAGGCATCACAGCTCTATCGCGGACCATTTTCCGCCCCGGAAGCGAATGTAGTTGAGCACGAACCGCAGAAACTGATCCCCAAACAGGCCGATCCAGGCGCCGATCAATCCCCAGCCGACCGGGTAGCAGAGCAGCCAGGAAAGCGCGGGGCGGATCGCGGCGATGCTGATGAACGAGGTGAGAGCGACGTATTTGGAATCCCCTGCGCCGCGCAGGCAGCCGGAAATGACCACCTGAGAAGTCTGCACCAGGCAGGTGGCGGCAACGATGAGCATGATCTTTGCGCCGAGTGCCACAATGGCGGGATCATCGTTAAACAGGAGGATCATCTCGCGCCGGAAGACCGTGAAGAGCACGGCGAGCAGAATGCCGATGCAGAAGGAGCAGCGCTGGCCGACCTTGCCATAAAGCATTGCAAGGTCAGGGCGCTTTGCGCCAAGCTTCTGGCCGACGAGGCTCGTTGAGGCGATGCCGAAGCCGTCCGAGAAGCCGAAGCTGACGTTGATGATGTTCATGCAGATCTGATGCGTGGCAAATTCGATCGTTCCCAGGCGGGCGACGAGAGAAGCGTAGGTGAAGAAACCGAAGCGCATGAAGATCTGCTCCACAAAGGTGCTGGAGGCGACTTTGAAAATACTGCCTGCTGTGCGCCGGTCAAACCGCCAGGGTGCGTTGGAACGCAGCGTCAGTACACCGGGCGCTGCCGGGCGCAGGACGGAGGAGAGCGCCATGCAGAAAGCGACGAGGGAACCGATCGCTGTTGCGATGGCCGCGCCGCGCGTTGCAAGCCGCGGGAAGAACCATATGCCGTTGATGAGAAGATAGTTAAATACCAGGTTCACGAGATTGGCTGCCACATTGGAACGCATGCTGACCTTCGTGTTGCCGAAGCCGCGCTGCGCGGCATTGATCGTCATGCCGAGACAGGCGAAAAACTGCCCGCACATGATAATGCGGTAGTATTCCACGCCAAGGTCGATGAAATCCGCCTGTGCGCCCGCAAGCGTAAGCAGTTCGCGGGCAAAGAAGAGCGCGCCTGTGACCATCAGAAGGCAGAAAAACAGGCAGAACATCAGCGCCTGCTTCAAAGAACGGCATGCGCCGTCAATGTTGCCTTCACCCTTGCGGCGGGCGACGATAGCCGTAACGCCGGTGTTGAGTGCGATGATGGGTGTCATCAGCAGAAAACGGGGCTGGGACGTGATGCCGACCGCTGAGATCGCAGCGGGGCCAAGCCCGCCCACCATCATGGTGTCGACGGAGGAGACGAGCGCGATGAGCACGCTTTCGAGCGCCGAAGGCCAGGCGAGGGAGAGGCTGCGGCGGTAAGCTTCCCCGGCTGTGGGCAGAGGACCTTTTCTGTGCTTGGGCGAGACCAGGGTTTCCGGCTCAAAGAAATGGGTGAACGATCGAATCATAATTCCTCATGCATGCCTGCGCATTCCCTGCGCGTTTCAATAATACAACCAAATTAATTATAGCCCCCGCTCCCCGGAAAGGCAAGCGGGCGGCAGGCAAATAAAAAGTGTACGAGCGTCAAACATAGGTTGCGCCTTTAGATGCTTGCACGAAACCTGCCGAGGTTTAGCCCGGAGGCTTTCTCTGCAAAAGCAGCCTCTCCGCATGGAGGCGGAGAGGCTGTTTGCATGGGTCAACGATAAAAAAGGACGGTTCCTTGCTTAGTGTTCTTTTTTGCGGAAAGCAGCAACTCCTGCGGAGATGCTGCAGCTCCCAAGGATAAGAGAAACAGCAAGCAACAGGCTGGAGGCATCGCCCGTCTGGGGTGGCCTAGTGATGGGCTCCGCCGGGGTGACGGGCGTGCTTTCCGCAGTCCACTGGGCGGTTAACGTGACGTTGTTCTTAGGAGTCAGCGAGGCGCCGGGCTGAAGAGTGTTAGTGCCATCGCTCCAACCGGCAAAAACATATCCGCTGCGGGTCGGCGCGTGGTTTACTGTGATGGAACTGCCTTCCGCAACGATCTGCTCGGAATAATCCGCAGCCGCGTCCCCGGCGCCGCCGTTCAGGTCATAGGCAACGGCAAAGCCAGTCTCGGTTCCCCTTTCGGCATAGCCGCAGTAGCGGCACACTTTGCTATAAATACGGGAGTAAGTTCCATCTGCGTTCTTTGTCCATTCGCCCGTGGTGGCATCAAACGCGTTGTCCTTGTAGCCGTCGGTGTATTTGTCGTTTTCCGTGTCAATGGCATGGCTGACCATTGTGCCGTTTTCCCAGACAGTGGTGCCATCGATGCTCACAACGGTACGGCCGGAATTGCCCTTGCCATATTTTGTGTTGAACTCAAACAGTTTCGAGCAGGTGATATCACCCTGAGCTTTTGTATATTCTTTGTTCAGGTCATCGGGGGTAACACCGTTTACGACATTTGTCCCGGAAATATTGATGATATATTTATAATCTCCCATGTTGCTGTCGTTTATGTTCATGACAGCCTTATCTTTTTTTCCTTCCGGCGTGTTGCCGTAAACTGTACAACCTATATAATTGACAGTAATGTCCTGCGTTCCTGCGCTGTAGTCGGTATATACATTGATCGTTTTTCCGGAAGAGTTGAATGTACAACCATCAAAAGTCATCGTGGGAGAGCAATAGGTCCAGATGGCGTAATCTCCATCCGGGGCGTTGAATGTCGTATTCTTAAAGGTGGCAGAGGTATAACCCCAATAGAACGTCTTTCCATTGATGGTGCAGTTTTCAACAATGGTATTATCCGCACGGATAAAGCCGAGGTAGTCTACTGCGCCGGATTGAAGCGTCATTTCCTTGAAGGTGATCGTGCCGGCGCCGTCAAAACTGTAATCGCCGTTGTACTCGGTACCGAATTTGTCAGAGTCAGGCACGGTTGCACCGATGCCCCAGGCGGTTTTGTCGGCTCCCTGACCGATGAAGGTAAGATCCTTGCCCTTTGTGTCGGCACCTTTACTATAGAGCGTGTATTTGCCTTCACCAAGTGTAATAGTCGCGCCGCTCTCAGCCGCATTGACGGCTTCCTCCAGGGTTGGATATGCCGTTTCACCGATCCACGCTTGCGGAGCAACTTTCGCGCCTTCCGCGTATGTAGCCGCAGGAAGCAGCCCCAGCAGCATAATGCAGCAGACGCACAGGCTCAGGAATTGTTTTCTCATGCTTCTTTTCATCTTTGTTCTTCCCCCACTTCTGTAAGATTTCGGCTGCGGCATGCGGAAAAACATGTGCTTGTCAGGGCGGCTCAGTCTGCAGACTGAGGCGAGATGATCCGCTTCCGCATGAATTACCGTTTCTGTAATTATACATAAAATAAAAGAATTAATCAATATATTACATGATGATATGAACGCCATTGAAGAATTGGGCAAGCATTCACGGCTCTGCGGAAATCCGTGTGTTGCAAGGGCGGCCGGCTGCGCGACAGGTGCAGGCTGCCCTTGAAAAAAGCGGAATATTTCACTTTTGCGCAGCAAAACGCGCCGGGCTCAGCAGGCTGAACCCGGCGCGGCAGAAACGGTTTTGCCTTTGGAGCACTTACTGTCCCTTAATGTTGTTCCAGGCGTCGTTATAGACGTTGATGAAGTCGCCGAGGTCGTGGAAGATCTCGCACTTGTCGAGGAGTTCCTGCGGCGGGTTGTAGATGGGGTTCTCGGTGTAGCTCTCGTCAAGTAGCGCCATTGCGGCCTTGTTCGGCGTGGAGTAGCCGATGTATTCGGTGTTGGCTTTGGCGACTTCCGCATCGCAGAGGAAGTTGATGAACGCCTCGGCTTCCGCCGTATGCTGGCTGGATTTCGGGATGATGATGTTGTCGAACCAGAGGTTCGAGCCGCTTTCCGGCACAGCATAGTCGAGATCCGGGTTGCCTTCCTCAGGGTCGATGCACCACATGGCGTCGCCGGAGTAGACGATCGCAAGCGCGGCGTCACCGTTGATCATGCTCTCTTTGATGTTGTCGCCCAGGTAGGCGAGCACGAGCGGCTTCTGCTCGATGAGCGCAGCCTCGGCGGCTTTGATATCGGCTTCATCGCGCGTGTTGATGGAAAGGCCGAGCTTCAGCAGCGCAACGCCGATGGTGTCGCGGATGCTGTCGTACATGAAGATATTCTGGTCATATTTTGCATCCCAGAGAATATCCCAGCTGGTGACGGGCTCATCTACCATGGTAGTGTTGTAAAGGATGCCGACCGTGCCCCACATGTACGGCACGGAATACTTGTTTTCCGGGTCAAAGCTCAGGTCGAGGAAGCGCTCGTCGATGTTGACGAGGTTCGGGATGTTTTCCTTGTTGAGCTCGTGGAGCAGATCCTTTGCGATCAGCTTTTCAATGATGTAATCCGAGGGGAAACAGACATCGTAAATGCAGTCGGAGGCTTCCAGCTTTACGAGCATCTCCTCGTTTGTAGCCATGGTCTGGTAATTGACCTCGATGCCGGTTTCTTCGGTGAACTGAGCGATGAGATCTTCGTCGATATAGTCGCCCCAGTTGAGGACGTTGATGGTCACCTTGTCGCTGTTGCCGCAGCCGGCACAGCAAAGCGACAAGGCAAAGACAAGGGTGAGGAACACAGCAAGTTTCTTTTTCATGTTTCAGAATCCTCCGTTTGTTTTATAAATGTATTGAAGCACCGGAAAACCGGATACTTTTTGCAGGCAGGCTCAGCGGTTCTTTGCCCTGAGCTTTTTGTTCTGGATATCCGCCTCGCGTTCTTCGCGGATGGACTTGAGGTTGATGAACAGCAGCAGCGTAACGACCGCTACGAACATCAGCGTGGAGAGCGCGTTGATCTTCGGGCTGATGCCGCGCCGCGCGCTGGAATAGATGTAGATCGAAAGGTTCTGGATACCGTCCGTTGCGAACCAGCTCACGACGAAATCATCCAGGCTCAGCGTAAAGGCCATGATGAACCCTGAGACGATGCCTGGCATGATGTCCGGGATGACGACGCGGGTAAGCGCCTGCCAGGGCGTACAGCCGAGATCCATTGCCGCTTCATAGAGCATGTTGGAACTCTGCCGCAGTTTCGGCATGACGGAGAGGATCACATACGGAATGTTGAACGTAATGTGCGCGATGAGCATCCGCGTGTAACCATCCCGGATGCCGAGCACGGCGAAAAGCATCATGAAGCTGATGCCCGTCACAAGATCCGGGTTGACGACCGGCAGCTGCGAGATGTTCTCGATGATGGCGCGCGGCCGCTTGCGCATCGAATTGAGGCCGATGGCCGCAAACGTGCCGATGAATGTGGAGACCACCGCGGAGATGACCGCTACGGAGAGCGTTACCCAAAGCGCGTTCATGATGGTGGCATCCTTGAAGAGAGCCTCATACCACCGGAAGGAGAACCCCGTCCAATTGCCCATGGTCTTCGAGCTGTTGAAGGAGAAGATCATCAGCACGATGATCGGCGCATACAGAAAAACCAGCATCAGGCCGAGATACGTTCCCTTGAAAAAAGCGCGCAGCTTCTTTACCACAGTTTGCCGCCTCCTTCCTCACCGGCTTCGCGCTCCGCACGGCGCATAACGGCCATGGAGATGAGCACGAGCACGAGCAGGATGAACGAGAGCGCGCTTCCGCTGCCCCATGCATCCATGCCAAGGGTAATGAACTGGTTTTCGATCAGGTCGCCATACAGCATGAACTTGCCGCCGCCGAGCAGGCGGGAGATGGCGAACGTGGTGATGGCGGGGATGAACACCATCGTGATGCCGGAGATCACGCCCGGCATGGAAAGCGGGAGCACCACCTTGAAGAACGTGGTCGGCCCGTTTGCGCCGAGGTCGTGCGCCGCTTCGATCTGGGATTGATCCATCTTGGAAAGGACCGTATAGATCGGCAGGATCATGAACGGCAGGAAGTTATAGACCGTGCCGAGCATGATGGCGCTTTCGGTGTAAAGGAACTGCTGCGCCGGGAGGCCGAGCTTTTCAAGCAGGGTGTTGAGCAGGCCGCTCGGGGAAAGGAGCACCTGCCAGGCATAGGTACGCAGCAGGAAGTTCATCCACATCGGCACGATGAACAGCACCGAAAGGAGCGAGGCCGTGCTCTTTTTCATCTTGGAAAGCAGGTAGGCGATCGGATAGCCGAGAAGCAGGCAGATCGCGGTGGCCTTGAGAGCGATCCAGATGGAACGCAGCAGCACCTGCATGTACATTTCGTTGGTGAGCGCGCCGGTGAGGTTTTCAAGGGTAAACGCGCCGTTTGAGGTGAACGCATAGTAGGCGATCATCAGCATCGGCGCAAGGATGAAAATCAACATCCATACGACGTAGGGGTAAGCGAATACGGTACGCTTCATCCGCGTGTCCTCCTTCCGGCGTTATTCTTCAGGCAGAAGCTCGGGTTCTTCTTCCGGCAGCTCTTCCTCCGGCACAAGCTCCGCCGCATCCGGCGCGTCGCTCTTGTGCATGATGTGGATGGCGTCCGGCAGGATCACGACGCCAACTTCGCAGCCGGGCTCCACATAGTCCGTGGAATGAACGGTGAGCGTCACATCGCCGCATTCCACGCGGAACTCATAGTGCACGCCCATGAACAGCACGCTCTTTACCGTGCCGTGCAGCATGCCCGCTTCGGGTGCGACAAGGTCGATATCCTCCGGGCGGATCACAACGTCCACGGGCTCGTTCTTTGCAAAGCCTTTATCCACGCAGGTGAAATCCATGTTGTGAAAATGCACGAGAAGATCCTGCTTCATGATGCCGGGCAGGATGTTGCTCTCGCCGATGAACTTGGCAACGAACACGTTCTTCGGCTCGTTGTAAATGTCCGTCGGCGTGCCGATCTGCTGGATAACGCCTTCATTCATGACGACGATGGTGTCGCTCATGGTGAGCGCTTCCTCCTGATCATGGGTCACGAACACGAACGTGATGCCAAGATGCTGCTGCATGCGCTTGAGTTCGATCTGCATGCCCTTGCGCAGCTTGAGGTCCAGCGCGCCGAGCGGTTCATCGAGAAGAAGCACCTGCGGGCGGTTCACGAGCGCCCGCGCGATGGCAACGCGCTGCTGCTGCCCGCCGGAAAGCTGCTCGATCCAGCGCTTGCCGTAGCCCTTGAGGTTCACAAGCTCCAGCATCTCATTGACTCTGCGGTCGATCTCATCCTTGGGAAGCTTCTGAATCTTCAGGCCGAAAGCGACATTGTCGTAAACGTTCAGGTGCGGAAACAGCGCGTATTTCTGAAACACCGTGTTCACGCGGCGCTTGTAAGGCGGGATGGCGGAAACATCCTGCCCGTTGATGAGCACGCGCCCTTCGGTGGGCATGGTGAAGCCTGCGATGAGGCGCAGGAGCGTCGTCTTGCCGCAGCCGGAAGGCCCGAGCAGCGTCAGAAACTCGCCGTCCCGGATGTAGAGGTTGATGCGCTTGAGCGCGTCCTCCGAGCCATAGGATTTGCGGATGTCGATCAGGTCGATCAGGTGCTTGGACATGGGCAGTACCTCGCAATAATTGCTAATTAATAAAACAAATACCGGCTCAGAAGCTGGGCGGTGTGGAGACCCACAGCACGCGCGCTTCCGTCTTTCCGGGGTTTTCGATATAATGCACGCTCGAGGGCTTGAAGCAGAAGCTCGAGCCGCGCCGCACGCGGAAGGTGCGCTCGCCGAGCCGGAGCACGATGCTGCCGGAGAGCACATAGCCGAACTCTTCGCCTTCGTGCGGGTCATCCTCCACGGTGTGCCCGCCGGGCACGAGTGTGACGAGGATGGGTTCGAGCGCGTTTTTCTGCGCGTTGGGGATGAGCCAGTGGATGGCGTGCCCCGTTTCATCGTCCTCCTTGACGAACACGTCGTCCGCGCCGAAAACGACCTTTTCTTCCGCCTGTTCGGAGAAGAAATCCGAAAGGTTCGTGCCGAGCGCTTCGAGGATGTCGGAAAGCGTGGCGATGGAGGGGGAGGTCAGGTTGCGCTCGAGCTGGGAAATAAAGCCCTTGGAAAGCTCCGTGCGCGCGGCAAGCTCCTCCTGCGTCAGGCCGAGCTTAACGCGCCTGCGCTTGATTCTGTCGCCGATGTCGATCAAAGGAAATCCCTCCCAAAAAGCATAAATAAACTTTTAGTTTACAATTCCTAAACCAATCATGCGTATTAAACCATGTTTTGCGAATGATGTCAATATAGTATTCCTAAACTTTTGGGTTAGAATTGCTGTCTTGAAAAACAGGAGGGAATTGCGCGAAGTGCGGGCAATAAAAAAGATCCTTCGGGCCGGGTAGCCGTAAAACAGAAAATCAAAAAACGGTGGAAATTCCAACAGAAGCTATTCGCAGGTTTCCATTGATGTTTGTTTATTTCGCTGATATACTACCCTATGTTATCAGCCTGATGTTGTATATTTCAGTTTGTGCTCTGAGGAGGTATCTGCAATGAGGGACGATGACAGGCTCGGATTTGGAGAATATTGGCTTTATCTGGACATGAAAGAGGATTTTTTCCGGAAGAAAACCTTGTGATGAAGATTCTGCCGTATCGGAACTGATCCAAAAAGGTTTGGAACGTATGTGCCAGGTGGCTATGCTTTCTTATAGCGAAGGTGCCTACACAGGAGATTATACCGCACATAGTTTGGCCGCAGTGTCGGACGTAGATCGATACAGCAAAGAAGCCGACCGCATCCTGGTAACGGTGTCTATCCCTTATGCGGAAGAGGGCAATGAATCCGCCATGGAAACCATTGTCAACGTCGCGCAGGAGACGCTTTCCGGTGAATTTCCGGAAGCATTTGTCCATTTCTGGCTCTTAAAGCTTGGTGAAACCGAAAAGATTGCCAAGTGGTATGTGAATGCCGCCATCTCCAGCAGCGACTATCCAACCCTGGTGATGTATTTAAAGCTGGCAGGAAAAGAGCACCCGCTATATGACAGGCTCCCTCTGTTTCAGAAGATGGCAGAAGCACAGCTTGCAGTTTGTTCGGATTATAAAGCTCGCGTTACCCCGCCAATCGCCCATCGGACCTCCATCCTGCCGCAGCTTTATGAGCTGCGTCAGGCCTTTTATGAAAAACGTATGGCGGAATACCGGTTAAAGCGTAAACAATGGGAATTGTTAAGTAACCACATGCCGTCTCAATACGAATATGACTACTACAAAGCTTCAAGGAAGATAAAAAAAGCGCGTAAACCCGGACTGGCCAAAAGCAAGAAAAAATATGACGCGCTTCGCCTGGAAATCTTAAATCAGATTGGTGTGATAGGTGAACGTGCCGACAGGGTTTGGGCTCTGGCTGAAGCATTCCCGGATAAGACCCAGATTGAGCAATGTGAGGCAAAGATCAAAGCCTGCTGGAATCGTCTCTTTGGGGAGAAAAGCAACGATTTGGAACCAACTGAACTGATTGCGCAAAGACTGTATTATATTTCCACATTGATGGATGTGGATGATCTCGATGAAGTTCTCCGCATCTATCGTCACGAGGCGAAAAGCGTTGATTATTCGGCTGACGGTAAGTTTTCCATGCCGGATTGGTTAGACCGGGCAACAGGGACTTACTCGGAAAGTGTAGAAAACACCTTATCTCTGCTGCGGGGACTTCGCGCATTGTCGGATCTCCATTACTTCGATTGGAAAGATTTTTCCGATCCGAGACGCATGTTGAATAGCGTATCCGACAGTATGGACATTCCTGAAGATGCCTCAGTTGCTATCATCTGCAGTGCTATTCTCCTGTTGAAAGAACGAGCGAAAAGAAACTGCGACGCAACTACTGCATATTGTCTTTTCCATGCATACGACTTGTTGGGTAGTGAGGGCAATGCCGTAGAATGGGGCAAACGCGCAGAAAAACTGGAGCATCCATGGATGATGTACGAGGTAGCGAGGAATCCTCGCCGATTCTACCCGCATGGTCGGGCTATCGATGTCAATCCGGAATACCTTGCAAAAAAGGCTTTGGATGCAGGTGTTTCAGAAGCCGGTCCACTGCTGGAAATGTTGGAACAGGAATCCGAGAACAAAGCGTTCCTAAGGGAAATGGAATGTCAGGAAAGAGAACGCGCACTTTCTATCAAAAATCAGGAACGTGAACGCCAGCTGGATATGATGGAACGGGTAACGAACGCCTTCCTGTATAACGAGATGCTGACGGATTCGGAACGCAGGCTGCTCGGTCATACCTCCGCTTCTGAAGACTTCACCAATGTGTTGTTCCGCGACACGGTGAAATCTTATCTGGAATAAACCTTCCCCAAATTTCGCATAAAACCCCGCATGGGGTCAGATAAAGCAAACGGCCCGGACACCTGAATGTCCGGGCCGTTTGCCTCGTAGCGCTTCCGTACAGGGATTGTCCCTGTATGGAGGTGCGCCTTTTTCAAAAGGGATTTATTCCGCAGTTTTGTCCGATGCTGTCTGGGTTCTCATGCACATAACAGCAATGGTCGTACCCGCAACGCAGATTGGAGTCCCAACAGCATGGGAAAAATCCGCCGCTGCGCTACAGCACGAACTTGACTGCACGGACTACATCAAAATAACTTGTTGTTTCCATGCGGATGGTGCGGTCGCCTACCAGGGAGAAGCCGGGATAATAGGACATGGTGACGGCGTTTACGTGCTCTTTATAGGTAACTTCAAAGACGAACCGTTCGGGCATCGGGATGAGGCCTTTGGAAAGATCCTGCTTCAGAGCATCGCATGCAGCCGCCCGGATGCGCTCACAGGCAAGCTCCGGATGAATGCTGCGCGTCATGCCGCCGAACCCTTCCTTCACGGCAACGGTT
>JALFDW010000009.1 GCA_022778545.1 bacterium
TCGTCACGGCTGAAGCCGAACGTCATCTGGGTCAGGTCGTTCGTGCCGAAGGAGAAGAACTCGGCTTCGGTGGCGATCTGATCAGCGGTGAGCGCAGCGCGCGGGATCTCGATCATCGTGCCGACCTTGTACTTCATCTGAACACCGGCCTTCGCCAGCTCTTCATCAGCGGTCTTCACAACGATGTTCTTCACATAGGCAAGCTCTTTCACTTCGCCCACGAGCGGGATCATGATCTCAGGAACCATGGTCCATTCCGGATGCTTAGCCTGCACGTTGATGGCCGCGCGGATGACAGCGCGGGTCTGCATGGCGGCGATCTCCGGGAAGGTGACGGCCAAGCGGCAGCCGCGGTGACCCATCATCGGGTTGAACTCATGCAGGGAAGCGATGATCGCCTTGATCTGCTCAACGGTCTTGCCCTGGGTCTTTGCAAGGAGCGCAATGTCAGCCTCCTCGGTGGGAACGAACTCGTGGAGCGGCGGATCCAGGAAGCGGATGGTGACCGGGCAGCCTTCCATGGCCTCGTAGATGCCTTCGAAGTCGCTCTGCTGCATGGGCAGGAGCTTTGCAAGCGCAGCCTCGCGCTCTTCCACGGTGTCAGAGCAGATCATTTCGCGGATGGCCGCAATGCGGTCGCCCTCGAAGAACATATGCTCGGTGCGGCAGAGGCCGATGCCCTCGGCGCCCAGCTCGCGTGCCTTTGCGGCATCGTGCGGGGTATCCGCATTGGTGCGGACCTGCAGGCGGCGATACTTGTCAGCCCAGGCCATGATGCGGCCGAACTCGCCGCTGATGGAAGCGTCCACGGTGGGCATTGCGCCATCGTAGATGTTGCCGGTGGAGCCGTCGATGCTCAGCCAGTCGCCCTCACGGTAGGTCTTGCCGGAAAGGGTGAACTGCTTGTTCTCTTCATCCATGTTGATGGCGGAGCAGCCGGATACGCAGCAGGTGCCCATGCCGCGTGCAACAACAGCAGCGTGGGAGGTCATGCCGCCGCGCACGGTCAGGATGCCCTGTGCAGCCTTCATGCCTTCGATATCTTCCGGAGAGGTTTCAAGGCGGACAAGAACGACTTTTTCGCCCTTGGCAGCCCAGGCCTTAGCGTCTTCCGCAGTGAACACGATGCGGCCGCAGGCAGCACCCGGAGATGCCGGCAGCGCCTTGCCCATGGGCTTTGCAGCCTTGAGGGCCTTGGCGTCAAACTGCGGGTGCAGGAGCGTGTCGAGGTTGCGCGGGTCGATCATGTTGACGGCTTCCTGCTCGGTGATCATGCCCTCGTCCACGAGGTCGCAGGCGATCTTCAGAGCAGCCTTCGCGGTGCGCTTGCCGTTGCGGGTCTGGAGCATGTAGAGCTTGTTGTTCTCGACGGTGAACTCCATGTCCTGCATATCGCGGTAGTGGTTCTCAAGGGTCTTGCAGACTTCCTGGAACTGCTTGAATGCCGCGGGGAACTTCTCAGCCATCTGGGAGATGGGCATCGGCGTGCGGACGCCGGCCACAACGTCTTCGCCCTGGGCGTTGGTCAGGAACTCACCCATGAGCTCCTTCTCGCCGGTAGCGGGGTTACGCGTGAAAGCAACACCCGTGCCGCAGTCATCGCCCATGTTGCCGAAGGCCATCATCTGCACGTTGACAGCGGTACCCCAGGAATAGGGGATGTCGTTATCGCGGCGGTAAACATTGGCGCGGGGGTTGTCCCAGCTGCGGAACACGGCCTTGATGGCGCCCATGAGCTGCTCTTTCGGGTCGTCCGGGAAGTCCTTGCCGATCTTGGCTTTGTATTCCGCCTTGAACTGGCTTGCGAGCTCCTTGAGGTCATCCGCGGTGAGGTCAACGTCCTGCGTGACGCCGCGCTCTTCCTTCATTTTGTCGATGAGCTGCTCAAAGTACTTCTTGCCGACTTCCATAACGACGTCAGAGTACATCTGGATGAAACGGCGGTAGCAGTCCCACGCCCAACGGGGGTTGTTAGACTTTTTGGAGATAACATCCACGACCGCTTCGTTCAGGCCGAGGTTGAGGATGGTGTCCATCATGCCCGGCATGGAAGCGCGGGCACCGGAACGGACGGAAACCAGCAGCGGGTTCTCGAGGTCGCCGAACTTCTTGCCGGTGATCTCTTCCAGCTTGCCGATGTATTCATAGATCTGATCCATGATCTCGTCGTTGATCTTCTGGCCGTCTTCATAGTACTTGGTGCAGGCTTCGGTCGTAATGGTGAAGCCCTGCGGAACCGGCATGCCAAGGCCGGTCATTTCAGCAAGGTTCGCGCCCTTGCCGCCAAGGAGATTCCGCATGGTGGCGTTACCTTCGCTGAAAAGGTAGACATACTTGTGTGCCATCGAGTTAATTTACCTCCATATAATATTAATCAAAATTGGTTTGCGTTGAGCAGGCGGAATGCAGCACATGCGAACATGCTCCGCAGAATTCCGCACACATTCGTTATTATATCCTTTTTCTTCAAATTAAGCAATGAATTTGTATTTTCGCATGCAGGAAATCCTGCAGAAAAGTTGTTATGATGAAACGCTTCTCGATAACCTCTGCTTATGAATCAGCTGTGGCCATGAAAACTGCTTCTATCCTGCTGCTTCAGAGGCAGGAAAATGCTTTGAAACGGCGCTCCAGAACATGCTCCGCATAGTCATTCACGGCGTGCTTGAGTTCTTCCCGCACATGTTCAGGCAGGCGCACCTTGCCCATGTCTCCGTCGGAAAGCAGCAGCATGCGCCGCACCGCTTCAAGCGACAAGGCGGATATGGGCGTGGCATCCGCCCGGAAGCCGTGGGCGCAGGTCGAGCAGAGCGCTCCGCCCGCAGTTGCCGAAAAATGCAGCTTCCGCTCCGCCCGCAGGTCACACCCGCAGGCAGCGCACTGCGTGACAGCCGGGCTGTAACCAAGTTTATGCAGGCAGCGCACCGCAAAGCAAAGCGCCATGTCGAGCGGTGCGCAATCGGAATAAGCCGTAAAGCTCAGCGCATAAAGCAAAAGCGACAGCAGCTCCTCGTTCGGCTGTTCGGCGGCAACGCCTTCGTTCACGAGCGAGAGCATGTACGCACCTGCGGAGAAGCGTTCAACATCTTCCCGCAGAGGATAGAACGGCTCGCGTACATCGCAGGATTCCAGCGTATATTTCTCCCGGTTCAAAAACAGCACGAATTCGCCGGAAACGAACAGCTCGCTTGCGGGCAGCAGCGGGCTTTTCGGGCGGCGGCAGCCGCGCGCGGCAGCAGAAATCAAACCGCGCTCCCGCGTGAAAAGCGTCAGGATGCGGTCATTATCACGGTAATTCGCATACCGTGTCACGATGCCGTTTACGGTAATAAGTGCCATCCGCCCTCCAACGGGAAAGATTTCCGTTCATGCTCCGGGCGCACCTGTGGAGATACTAGAAGCATATCCCCCAACACGAAAAGGAGCTTTCGCCATGGATCATTCCACCGCGCCCAACACCCCCCGCGCCCTTTGGGAGGCGTTTCAGAAAACCGGCCGCGTCAGCGCATACCTTGCCTACCGCAACGCGCTGCGCCAAAATCAGGAAAATGCGGACGGTTCCGAAGAATAGGTTCAATCCACAAACGCCACGGCACGCACAGGCGCCCCGTCCGCGTTTTCATATTTCAGCGGAAGCGCCGCAAAGCGGAACGTGCGGCCGATCAGCGGTTCAAGATTGGTCAGGTTTTCAACGATCACAAGCCCCGCTCCAAGCACGATGCGGTGCATGGGAAGCTCGAAGCTGTCGATCGGGTCGATAGAGATCGCGTCGATGCCGATCCCTTTCTTCCCCGCCGCACAATAGCGCATGACATCCTCATCAAACGCGGGATAAGCGCCGAAATAGCGCGCATCGTTCCAAAGCCGGCTCCACCCTGTATAAAACAGCAGGAATTCCGCTTCATCCGCCGCTGCGCGCACGGCGTCGATGTGGTGCATCGTGATCCGGCCGCCTTCGCCAGCATCGGAGCAATCCACGACACAGGCCCTGCCCGTAAACTTCTCCGCCGGGAGCACATCCAGTGTGGGTGCGCCGGGAAGAATGTGCGCAGGAGCATCCATATGCGTTCCGGTATGGGAATACATGCGCAGGAGCGTTTCCCGGAAGCCGTCCTTCTCGATCGTGTTCGTCGGCGTCAGACTGGGCTGCTCCGTCCCCGGGTAAACCGGCATCGTTTCTCCGATGGTTTGTGTCAGGTCAATCACTTGCATATCATTTTCCCCTTTGGCCACATGTTAAGTCTTTGTTTAGTATACATCATGCGCTCCTGTTTTTCCATTGAAATCCACAGCCGTGTGTTGTAAAATGGCCGGAGAAGTTCTTTTTACTTTAACTTTCACTTTCTCAGGAGGTATGCAAAAATGGACGCTGCCCGGATCCGCACCGCCATTGACGCCATTTTCAATGAAATCGTTGCCCTGCGCCGCGATATCCACAGGCACCCGGAGCTCTCGCAACAGGAAGAACGCACGATGCATGTGATCAGCGAACGCCTGACCGCACTCGGTATCCCCCATGAGACCAACGTTGCGGGCTATGGTGTCGTTGCCACGATCGGCCGCCCCGACGCCAAACATGCCGTCGGCATCCGCGCGGATATCGACGCTCTCCCCATACAGGAGGAAAACGACGTGCCCTATGCTTCTGAAATTCCCGGCGTGATGCACGCCTGCGGGCATGATATCCACACGGCGATCCTGCTCGGCGCTGCAGAGATCCTCAAAGGCATGGAGGCCGAACTGCCCGGCGCAGTGAAGCTGTTCTTCCAGCCTGCGGAAGAAACGGTCGGCGGCGCCCACGGGATGATCGAGCATGGCTGCCTGGAGAATCCCCACGTTACGCGCGTGATGAGCCTGCATGTAGACCCGAATTACGAAGCCGGAAAAGTGCTCGTCTGCAACGGAAAAATGAACGCCTCCACAACGGAGCTTTTCATCACCGTGAACGGCACCTCCTGCCATGGCGCCCACCCGGAAAAGGGCGTTGATTCCATCGTCGTTGCGTCACAGGTCGTACTGGCGCTCCAAAGCATCTCGAGCCGCTTCACCGCCCCCACCACGCCCGTGATCGTGACTATCGGCACGATCAATGGCGGCACGAAGGAGAACATCATCGCGGGCTCCGTTGAAATGCGCGGCACCATCCGTGCGCTCGATTTTGCCACGCGCGATTTCGTGAAAGCAAAAGTCAAGGCGATCGCCGAAGGCACCGCTGCCGCATATGGCGCAACCGCACAAGTCATAATGAGAGACGGCTATCCCCCGCTCGTGAATGACCGCGCGACCTCACAGCGCCTCACGGAAGTAGCGCAGGCATCGCTCGGCGTGGAAAACGTCGTCTTTATGGAAGAACCCAGCCTTGGCGCGGATGATTTCGCGTATTTCACCGAGGCGGTCCCCGGCACATATTTCAATATCGGCACAGCGACTCCCGGCAGCACCCAGCCGCAGATGCTCCACAGCGAGACCTTCTGCCCGGATGAATCCTGTATCAAGACCGGCATGCTGCTTGAAGTCATGGCCGCACTCACTTTTCTGGAGGAAGACAAATGAGCTGCAAGCAGATCAACACAAGCACCGATTCACTTCTGCGCGACACCTTTGTTCAGGTAGACCTTGCTGCGATCGCCGGCAATATGGAAGCGATCAAAGCGATGGTCGGCCCGGAATGCGCCGTCATGCCTGTCATCAAGGCAAACGGCTATGGCCTTGGCGCAGTCGGCATTGCGCCCACGCTGCTTGTACACGGCGCATGCTACCTTGCCGTTGCAACGCTTACCGAAGCGCTTGAGCTCCGCGAGGCCCTCCCGGATGCACCGCTGTTCATCCTGGGCCATACGCCGGACAGACTGCTCCCCATCGTCGTGCGTGAGCGCATCACGCAGACCATTTTTACCGCCGCCCAGGGCAAGCTGCTCAACGACGCGGCAGCAAGCCTCGGCGTGCGCGCAAAAGTGCACCTTAAAGTCGATTCCGGTTTCCACCGCCTTGGAACGGAGGATGTGGAGGAACTTTATTCCATCTGCACCGAGCCGAACCTCGAGGTGGAAGGTATTTTTTCCCACCTTGCACTTGTGAACGAAGAGGAAGACGCAAAGCAGTACAGCCGTTTCATGGCAGTCGTGGAAGCGCTCGAAGCGCGGGGCATTCGCTTCCGTTACAAGCACCTGGCGGACAGCATCGCCGCTGTGGACTATCCGGAGTACCGCATGAACATGGTGCGCCCCGGCGCGCTCGTTTACGGACTGCGTGGCTTCCACAAGGGCTATATTGAAGTGAAGCAGGCTGTCTCCTTCTATACTCGCCTTTCCCAGGTGCGCCATATCAAAAAAGGAGAAGGCGTCGGTTACAGCTTCCTCTGGCGCGCGCCGGAAGATACGCGCGTCGGCACAGTCCCCTTCGGCTATGCGGACGGCTATCCGCGCAACATGCGCGACAAGGGCTATGTCACCATCCATGGGGTAAAATGCCCGCTCATCGGTGTTCTCTGCATGGATCAGTGCATGGTCGATCTCACCGGCGTTCCCGATGCCAAGGAAGGTGACCTCGCCGTCATCTATGGCGATGGCACGAACAACACCATGAGCATCCAGGAAGCCTCCGAGCTTGCAGGCACCAACAAAAACGAGATCGTTGCCCGCCTGCTCCCCCGCCCGCCCCGGGTATACATCAACGGCTGATCTCCGCCTCTGAATTTCTAAAACAGGAAGGCCGGCTCCGCACTGTGAGCCGGCCTTTTTTATCCGTTTTTCTTTTGCAGCGCCGCCACAACACGAAACACCTGTTCTGCGCGTGAAGCCAGGTTTTTATAAGCGCGTTCCGGTTCCATTGCTTCCGCAAGCGTCATGGGAGTCTGCGGAATGGCAAAATATGCGTCAATGCCGTTTTCATGCAGAGCTGCAGCATCATCCGTTGTTGCGCCCGCAAACGCCAGCATGACCGCGCCGCATTCTTTCGCAAGCTGCGCCACGCCCAGCGGCGCTTTGCCCATCGCCGTCTGCGCGTCCAGGCACCCTTCGCCCGTCACGACAAAGTCCGCCCCCGCAACATCATCCGCGAGGCGAACCGCGTCAAGCGCCAGCGCGATGCCGGGCTCCAGCTTTGCAGGCAGAAAGCTTGTGAATGCATAGCCGAGGCCGCCTGCCGCACCTGCGCCGGGAAGCATGTCCTCGCTCTTCCCGAACCGTTTGCGCACCACGTCCGAAAAATGCCGCAGCCCTGCATCCAGCTTCTCCGCGATCTCCGGCGTTGCGCCTTTCTGCGGCCCGTATACATGGGATGCGCCGCACGGCCCAAAGAGCGGGTTGTTCACATCGCAGGCGATGCGGAAGCAGCACTGCAAAAGGCGCGGATCCATGCCCGAAGCATCAATGCGTTCCACCTTTGCCGCCGCACGGCCGTCAATGCCCGCGTTTTCACCTTCCGCCGTATAGAATCGGAAGCCAAGCGCCGAGAGCATGCCGATGCCGCCATCGTTCGTGGCGCTGCCGCCAATGCCGATCAGGAACGAGCGGCTTCCGCGCTCGAGCGCGTCGAGGATCATCTCACCAAGGCCGTATGTCGTCGTGAAGCGCGGATCGCGCTTTTCGGGAGGGACGAGCATAAGCCCGCATGCGCTTGCCGCCTCCATCACGGCAGTTCCATCCGGCAGCATGCCGTACTCGCACACCACAGGCATGCTCAATGGCCCC
The DNA here is from genome assembly GCA_022778545.1 of bacterium. GTDB lineage: Bacteria > Bacillota > Clostridia > Christensenellales > CAG-138 > UBA1685. Next base: position 7,692 of record JALFDW010000009.1, read on the forward strand.
GTAACGCGAACCGGGACTTTTTCCCCACCAAGCCCTTCTACCAACGCATCCACAGTCCCTTCCCCGCCATCCGCAAGCGGGCGGACGATCACTTCCGCCTCCGAAAGAGCGCGCAGCACACCTTCGCGCACTGCATTCCCGGCCTGCAGGGAACTAAGGCTCCCTTTCAAGGAATCCATGGAAACTACTACCTTCATCTTATACCTCGGCCTGCCTTTCCCCAAATGCGCAAAATTGAATTTCTGGCGCAGATTTGCCCCTTTCTTTTCACGCATTTGCGGCTATAATTATAGCATGTACGATTTCATCAGAACAGCAGCCTTCTCATTTGGGTTTAAAGAAGTATTTTTTCTTGCACCGCTCCGGCTGGATGCATGGCACATGCAGGCCGAGCGGATCGGCGTGGGCGCTTCGCTGCATTTTGACCCTGTGGCCGCCTATCCCAACGCAAGCTGCATCCTTCTGCTCGTGTACCCTTACGCACCATTCCCGGCAGGAGAACGGCTCAGCGCCTATTATCTTGCAAGCCAGCGGGGCTATCTTGCCGCCAAAGGATTCATGGGTGCGCTCGCCGCTTCCGGGATCTCCTGTGAGATGGCCTTCGTCCCCGCGCGGGCGCTTGCCCTCGCGAACGGCATCGGTGTTCAGGGAAAAAACGGGCTTCTGCGCGTCGGCGGATATGGCTCACGTTTCGCACTTTATACGGTTGCCACCAATGCCTGCGCGCCGCAGGTGGATGCGCCCTTCACACCGCCCTGCCCTGCAAACTGCGACGCCTGCCTGCGCGCCTGCCCAATGGGAGCGATCCTCCCGGATGGGCTTGACGCAACGCATTGCATGCGCTATTTCATGGATGGTGCGGAGTATCCTTTTCACGTTTATGAAGCACAGCGAACGCACATGGGCTGCGAGCTCTGCCAGGCCGCATGCCCGCAAAACGCGCACCTTGCCTTTGGTGCGCCAAACGAAGCGGAACGCTGCGCATTCGCCCTGCCGCGCCTCATCGCAGGCGACGCCAAGGAAGCACGTACACTCGTGGGGCGCAACATGACAGGCAATGGAAAGCTCACGGCGGAAGCCATCTGCTTTTCGGCGCGCGAGGGTCTTTTCGAAGAAGAGATCCGCGCCGCGATGGAAACCACCTCCTTCCCTGCGGTAAAACGAGCCGCCCGTTGGGCTTTGCAACGGTATTTTCATCAAAAGATAACAGAACTTTGAGCCTTTCGTAACAGTTTTGTGATACATTTCTCCGCCACATGGTGTATACTAAACTTGCAAGTGAGAAAACAGGCAGTGACAAAGGATTCCCCCTTTCAAGCCAACCGTTTTCAGCGGCTTCCTTAATTGGAAGCCGTTTTTTTGTTTTTTGCTTGCATTCGTGCGTGATACAGGGTAGAATATTCATGCCGCGCTAGGCGGGGAGTCAGCGGTGCCCTATACCTGCAATCCGCTACAGCAGGGTACAATCCCCGTTTTGAGGCCTGAACTTGTGGGGTCTGGGATCGGTAAGGGGCGTTGATCGCCGGGTCCTGTGCAATCGGCGTCTGTGAACCATGTCAGGTCCTGACGGAAGCAGCATTAAGCGGAGCAGCCGATGTGCCGCGGGCTTGCCTGGCAGGAGCCACCTGCCGCATATTCCGCCCGGAAGCGCATCGCCGAGAAACGGGTGCGCGGCAAACAAAAGCATGATGGAGCAATTCCATCATGCCTTTGTTTTTCCATGATCTTAGCAGTCCTGTCGCACAATGCAACCATCTATTATCAATTACATTTAAATTACATTTATTCGTACATTGCAATCGAACTATTATTAAACGCGCTTCATACTACAATGCAATTAATTGTTTTTTTGAATTAATTATTCTCCTTGAATTAGTTCTCCGATTATGCTTTTCTATCCAAGAAAGCATCCCCTGCTTCTTGGAAGAAGCAGGGGATGCCTTCTTTCAAGGGATCAAATGAGGGAGGATATGAAAAATGAGAAAGTCAACCAGGTCATTCGCGTTTTTGCTGTGCATTGCGCTTTTCGTTTGCATGTTGGGAACAACAACCGCGTTCGCCTACAGCTTGGAAGATGCTGAAAAAGTCTACAATCGAACAACTACCTTTAACCATGTGGACATCCGCGTGAACGGAACTATTACCTATAAGACCTATGAAAACGGCGTCGAGACCGGCTCCGAAACAAAAACCGTAAAAATCTCGAACCCGGTCATTACAATTACGCGCCAGGACGGCAAAACATTGACCAAGTCGTTCAGCAATACCACATCCTACGAATGGCGTTGGACCAAAATCACAGTATACAAAACCGACACGATCTCTCTGACCTGCGATATTACCGTGGATGGCGTGACCAAGACAGGGCAGCATTTCTCCTGGGCCGGTAAGGATGCTTTTGTTCAGGCGATTTATAACTGCGATGGCCATCAAGGACTCGACTTCATCGTAAAGGACGAGGACATCACGCAAACGTTCTTCTATCAGGTTGATTACACATGGGACAATGCGCCTTCTTCCGCAGCGCTCCCGACCGATGGAAACCACTATGCGCCCAACGCCAATGTGAATGTTGACACCACTTACAAAACCGGCGATACGGTTACCGAAGGCGGCTATGTTTACACCTTCTCCGGTTGGACGGATTACACGCCAAAGGGCGGCAGCGCTGTTCAGTTGACTGATGCAGCCAGCTTTGCCATTACGGCCGATACCACTGTACACGGTGCATGGAGCAAGGCTCCGGTTCCGACACCCACTCCCACTCCGGAAGCAACACCTACTCCCACTCCGGAAGAGACCCCCACGCCGGAAGTAACGCCTACTCCCGTGCCGACGTTCGTTCCGGATCCCTCTTCTGCCCCTGACGCGATCCCGCTGACTACGCCTGATCCGGTCGATCCACCGCAGACTGGCGACAGCAACACCGTTCTCCACTGGACGGCAGTGCTGCTCGTTGCCGGCACAATTATCGCAGGAGCAACGCTCACCTTTAAGCGGAAGTACAACAAATAATCATTCAACAAAAGCATGAACGCCCTGCGGCATAAGCCGCAGGGCGTTTTCTATCATGATTCGTTGTGGCAGGCTGGAAGTCTCACTTGTGCTCAATGCCCTCCGCCCGCTCTCTGCCCTATTTCAGCTTCGCCATAAACTTTTCGTTGTTTACGATGAAGCGTTCATGCGTGCCTTCGCCAACCACCGTGCCATGCACATCAGCAGCACGCACCGCAAATACCAGCCTGCGGCGATCCACCTCCACAAGCGCACTTTCGCAGGTCACTTCCCCGCCCACGGCTGTGGCCGCCATGTGCTTCACATCGATCCGCGTACCTACCGTGCCCTCGCCTTCTGAAAGGTACGGCTGCACGCTTTCCATCGCTGTGTTTTCCATCAATGCGATCAAAGCGGGTGTAGCAAACACAGGCAAAAGGCCGCTGCCATGTGCTGCCGCAGTGTCTTTCTCCTGCACGGTAATTGTTTTCTGATTCTTTATGCCGCTCTCGAGCATCGTTTCCTCCGTTTGCATAAAACAGGGCGGCCCCTAAGAGCCGCCCGCAAAAGTTCCTGTGTACTTACAGAGCTTCCACGATCGTGGCAACGCCCATACCGCCGCCGATGCAGAGCGTAGCAAGGCCGGTCTTCTTGCCGGAATGCTTGAGCTCGTAGAGCAACGTTACAAGAATACGGCAGCCGGAAGCGCCGATCGGGTGACCCAGCGCGATCGCGCCGCCGTTCACGTTGACCTTGGACTTGTCGAGGCCAAGCTCATTGGCAACGGCCACGGACTGCGCGGCAAACGCTTCGTTCGCTTCGAAGAGATCGATCTGGCCAAGCTCCATGCCGGCCTTCTTGAGCACCTTACGCGTTGCGTAAACGGGGCCAACACCCATGATGGAGGGATCCACGCCCGCGCTTGCGCCGGCAACGAACTTCGCCATGGGCTTCACGCCAAGCTCCTTCGCCTTCTCAGCGGACATGATCACGAGCGCAGCAGCGCCATCGTTGATGCCGGAAGCATTCGCAGCGGTCACGGTGCCGTCCTTCTTGAAGGCGGGCTTGAGCTTCGCAAGGCCTTCCGCAGTCACGCCCTGGCGCGGGAACTCATCCACCTTGAATTCGACGACTTCCTTCTTGACCTTCACGGGAACGGGGACGATCTCCTCGTCAAACTTGCCGGCCTTCTGAGCCGCTTCGCACTTCTGCTGGCTCCAGGCAGCAAACTCATCCTGCATCTCGCGGGTCACGCCATACTGCTCGGCGACGTTCTCCGCAGTGATGCCCATGTGATAATCGTTGAACGCATCCCAAAGGCCGTCCTTGATCATAACATCAACGAACTTGCCGTCGTTCATCCTGTAGCCGAAGCGCGCCTGGGGCAGCGCATAGGGCGCGGCGCTCATGTTTTCCATGCCGCCTACGACCATGACATCCGCTTCACCGGCTTCGATCATCGCAGCAGCCATATTCACGACCTTCAGGCCGGAACCGCAGACATTGTTGATCGTCAGCGCGGGGACTTCCACCGGGATGCCGGCCTTCACGGCAGCCTGGCGGGCAGGGCTCTGGCCAAGGCCGGCCTGCAGGACGTTGCCCATGAGTACTTCATCCACATCCTCGGGCTTGATGCCGGCACGACGAATCGCTTCCTTAATGACGATCGCGCCAAGTTCGACAGCGGGCGTGTTCGTCAGAGAACCGCCGAATTTGCCAAGTGCCGTGCGGCATGCGCCAGCCAATACGATTTCCTTTACCATAGTGTGATCTCTCCTTATTATGATTTATAGTCGGTTAAAAACCGAAGCATCGACAAATAGATTTGCCCTGCACAAAAACTTTTTCCAACCTGTTTCGCGCATGGCACAGCGAAAATGTTCCGCCGCTTATGCTCTTATTTTACGCCAGCGCGCCTGCAATGTCAAATGATTCCGCGGTTTTTTCAGGCTTTTGGCTTCTGTTAAATGTTGCACAATTTTCATGTATCAAGTTCCAACATTGTTCGTGCAATATCAAACTTCAGCGTCGTGTATTTCGTCTCCGCCGGGATTTCCAGCATCACGAGCACAAGGCGCGCGTCCTCGTCGGAAACACCCGTGCGATACCCCACGAACCAGGAGATCTCGCGGCTTTTGTCGTTTCCGATCTCCGCCGTGCCCGTTTTTGCTGCGACGACGCAGCTTTTCACCCGGAGCTGCCGGCCCGTGCCGTTGAGTTCCTTGTCCACAACATCCTTGAGCATAGGGGTGATCGTCTCAATCGCGGCGGCAGAAATAACGTTCTCCTTCCAGAGGCTGGTTTCATGCCGTTCAACCACCTCATATTTGATGCCGTTTTCCCGGTAGATCCCCTCCACCACATACGGCACGGCGATATTCCCGTTGTTTGCAAGCGCGGAGAACATCGCCGCAAGCTGCAGCGGCGTCACAAGGATCTCGCCCTGCCCGTAGCCGCTGTCGGCCAGGAGCTTATAGTTCATCTCCGTATCCTCGTTTACAAGCTGCGGTTGGGCCACGCTGATGTCGAACGAAATGCGTTCCGTGAAGCCGATGTTCTCCATGTAATCCTCAAATGCTTCCCAACCGATCAACAGGGCTGCATTTGCGAAATAGATGTTGTCCGAATGGATAAACGCTTTGCGCATGTTCAGCGGCCCGCCGATCGGGTACTTCACATGTGTGCGCTTGATGGGCGTCCAGATCCATGCGCCGTATTCCGTAGGCGTCCAGTAATCGTCCTCAATCTGGCTGTCGTCAAAGGCATATTCCGGATCCAGCACGCCGAGATCGAGCGCCGCTGCGCCAGTGAATGCCTTCATCGTGGAGCCCGGCGGATAAAGGCCCTGCGTTACGCGGTTTATGAGGGGTTTTGCCGGATCGTTCAGCAATGCGCTGTAATCCTTCTGGCTGATGCCGCGCGTAAACAGGTTCAGGTCATAGGAGGGATACGAGTTCATCGCCTGCACGGCGCCGGTCAGCGGGTTCATCACCACAACAGCGCCTGCCGTCGTGTCTCCAAAGAGGACAAGCTCCATCACTTCCTCGAGCCGCTGCTGAAGCTTTGTGTCGATGGTCAGTTCAAGGTCATAGCCGTCCTCCGGGTCGAGCCGGTACAACGTACGGCGGTTCGTTCCCTCCGCCGTGCGGATGTAGATCAGCTTTCCGTCCTTTCCGCGCAGCTCCTTCTCATATTGTTTTTCAAGCCCCAGCCTGCCCACGATGGAATCCGCCGTATACAAACCATCCTGCTCCGTGCGCCCCGCATTGAGCGCATCGAGCTCAGCTTCAAGTTCTTCCTTGCTTGAAGAAGGTACAGCGCCCACATAGCCGATGAGGTGCGCAAGCAGCGAGCCATACGGATATTCCCGCTGCACGCCGTAGTTGCCGTAATCGATCCCCACTCCGGGAACGAGCAGAAGCTGCTCCGCCACGGAACCGGAAAGCTCATCGCTGTAATACTGTTTTAAAATGGCCACATCGTTATATTCTTTTTTCAAAGCTTTTGTGATCTCTTCCTCCGTCATGCCGAGCAGAGGGGAAACCTGTGCGATAAAGAGAGCCTCGTCTTCTATTTTGGAAGGCGCTGCATAGACGCTGATCGTGCCCACCGTAGCTGCAAGAAGGGTGCCATCCGCAAGGATCTCACCGCGTTCAGCAGAAAGCGTGCCGACACGTACCGTGTCGCCCCATTCCATCTCAGGGAAAATGAGCGCAGGGCTCCATTCGATGCACCATTCCCCTCCTTCCCGGATCGCAAGAAGGCTGAAACTGTTCCCCATGTTCCCTGCAACTTCGGAAGCATAGACCGCGTCGAACGTCGCTTTGCAGAGGATCTCCCCTTTTGTGACGGAAAGGTTGCTGTACTCGATCGCTGTGATACCGAGCGCATCGAAAATATTCGTGTACTTGTCGGTAAACTCCTTTTCGGTGACCCGGTTCGACTTCGTCTCTTCCCCGTCGTTCCGCACCGAAGCGGAAAGAAGCGCATAAGCGCCTGCATAATCCTTTGCTGCAATGCATGAAAGAAAATGCTCGATTGCGGCCTGGCCCGTCCTCTGCGGCGCCTGGGTGCAGCCAGCAGTGCCTGGCAAAATGAGCACAAAGAGCAGCACAGCCGCCAATGCCCGCCTGATCTCTGCGATTTTTCTGATGGGATTCATATGCTTCAACTTCATCATCTTGAACGCAGCTGCGCTCTTTTCCTTCTCTGGGAACTCCAACCGTTGCCGGAATTCCGGACAACGGTTGGGATAGCTTTATTATAGCTTGGCAACAATCACCTGTAAACGGCAGGGTGCAGCATGAATTCATAATTTGCTGATTTGACACATTCCCTGTGAGGAGGCTATAATACTAATATGAAAACCTTTGACGACATCAGGCATTATACGCCCGCAGCCCTGTGGAAGCGCGCCAAGAAGCATATACCCCGGCGTGTCAAAGCCGCGCCCGCTTCCCGCAATGCCGCCACACCTCCGATTCCTTCCGGCCGCAGCCTCTGGCTGACCGTGCTGGATGTTTTCCTTGTGCTTGCGGTTCTTGCAGGCGCTTTCTGCTTCATCTCCCTCGTTGCATCCCCAGATCCGCGCGTCACCGTGCGCCTTTCGGCCGATGGCACAACGAGCGAGCATTTCGTATTTCCTACCGATGTACGCAGCTTTCTTACCGAATGCGGCATTGAACTTGAACCGGAGGATACGCTTTCCTGTGCCCTTACAGACACCCTCACGGACGGCATGGAAATCTCCGTAACGCGCGCATTTCCCGTTGTGGTCAAATCCCAGAGCGGCATCGAGCTGCTGCGCATGACCGGCGGAACGGTAGGCGATGCCTTGCGTGCGGTGGATGTGGAATACGATGTGAACGATGAACTTTCCCACCTTTCGTTCGAGGATCTCGCGCCCGGCATGCAGATCATCCACACGGATGTAGTTACCGAGTACGACACCGCGTACCGTACGCTCGAATACAAAAAAGAGGTCATAAAAGACGACACCGTCTACAACGACACAAAGCCCGTCCTGCTCCAGGAAGGCAAGGACGGTACAAAGCAGGTCACCTACCGCCTCGTTTACAAAAACGGCGTGCGCGTCTCCCGCGAGGTCGTAGACCAGGTCGTCATCACACCCGCAACGCCGGAGATCAAGAAAGTCGGCACGAAAATCCATTATCAGACGAGCCTCACCGGCGAATTCCGCATTTATAGAACCCCGCCCGTTGCCGGGAAAGACGGTTGGGTCGAGATGAAGATGGACTATATCACCGCTTATACCGGAGATACCCGAACTTCCACCGGCGTGCGGCCTAAACTTGGCACCATTGCCGTAAACACCTATTATATCCCCTACGGCACGGAAATCTATGTGAAGGGCTATGGCTACGGCAAGGCACAGGACACGGGCGCCTTCCGCAATTACAAACGCGCAGACGGTACTCCCGTCAATCAGCTCGACCTGTTCATGAACACAGAAAAAGAATGCAGGCGCTGGGGGCGCAAACGCAATGTTACCGTGCTCGTGAAACTCGGCTGAGGCCACAAAAAACAGTTTTCACAAGAAACCGGGCGCACCTGCGTGCGCCCGATGTTTTCTGACTTTTTCTGATTGGAAAGGATATCCCATGAACGCCGGCGAAATCAAGGCGCTGTTACAGGCGCGTGGCCTCACCCCCAACCGGGCTTTGGGGCAAAACTTTCTTGTGGATGAAGCTGCCGCAGCCGCCATCGCTGGAGCCTCCGGCGCAGCGAAATTCCCTGTTCTCGAGATCGGCCCCGGGCTCGGTGCGCTGACGGAAGCGCTTTTGCGCCTGTCCTCGCAGGTTGTTGCTGTTGAGATCGACGCTGCAATGATATCCATTCTGAAAGAGCGTTTTTCATCCGCAAAGAACCTTTTGCTCCGGCATGAGGATTTCCTTGATACCGACCTTGACGCGCTTAAACCGCTGCTCGGCACACAATGCGCTGTTGCGGCAAATCTGCCCTATTATGTGACAACGCCCATCTGTATGAAGCTGCTCACTTCCGAGCTGCCCATTGCCCACATGGCGCTGATGCTGCAAAAAGAGGCGGCGGAACGCTTTACCACCCTGCCGGGTAGCCGACAGTACGGGCCGCTCACAGTGCTCGCACAGCGCTATTATGAAGTCAAAACGCTAATGACGCTCCCGCCTGCACGCTATTACCCACAGCCCGATGTGGATTCCGTCGTGCTCACGCTTTGCCACCGACCGGACGTTTCCGTTTTGCCCGCATTGCCCCGCATCCTAGCCACAGCGTTTTCCATGCGCCGCAAAACGCTATTGAACAACCTGCGCAGTGCAGGGCTTTCCAAAGAAAGCGCCGAAGCGCTGCTGGAACAGTGCTCCATTTCACCCGCCGCCCGGGCGGAAGCGCTTCCGCCCGAGGCGTTTGCCCGCCTTGCCACACAATGGGAAGCAGAAATGTCGAAATAAGCATTCCCTGCAAGGAAGATGATCTTATGCAGTATTTTCTTAAGAAACTTTCCCCCGATGATGGGCAGGATGTCTATAACATGCTTCAGCAAATTCCCGCTGAAGAAAATGGTTTTGTCAATCCGGCACATGGCATGGAATACATCGCCTTTCAGACATGGCTCACCAACTGTGACCTGAATTCAAAAAAAACCGGGCTCGAGGATGGCTGGCGCGTGCCCGCAAGCATATTCTGGCTCTATGTAGACGGGAAACCCGTCGGCATCGGAAAGCTGCGGCATTTTTTAACGGAAGCGCTTTATGAAGCAGGCGGCAGCATCGGCTGCAGCATCGTGCCGCCAGAGCGCGGAAAAGGGTATGGCACGCTCCTTCTTCAGGAGCTGCTTCGCGAAGCGCGGAAAATGGGGATCGAGCAGGCACTCCTCACGATCCGGCCGGACAATACCCCATCGCTCAAAGTTGCTTTGAATAACGGCGGTACTCTCGATCGCGCAACGGACGATCACTGCTACATCTGGGTCGACACTAAGCGCTGAATATGCGCTGAGCCGGCGAAACACCGCCGGCTCAGTCTTAAATATCTTTTCTGTTGTTCAGTCCACATCCTCCACGATCTGCTCGGGCCGCTCATCCAGAACGAACGGGTTCTTCAAAACGTTTCTGATGTACTTAATGGCGGTGGAATAATAGAACCCATCGCAGATGCGTTCATCCATGACCCACATCAGCGTGATGAAGCGCCGCTCCTTGACCGTGCCATCCGCCTGCAGCTCATACTCTTTCTGCTTTGCGCCGAAGGAGCAGAACACAGGCACGTTGCCGAAGTCATACAGATGATGGAATATGGGCGGCACACCCAAAGAACCCATGGACGTGATAAACATGGAGCCATGGAACGGGCTGACTTCTTCGAGCTTCTTCGGCAGGAGGCCGAAATAATCCATCGTTTTCAGGAACCAGACCGCAAACTTCAACAAAAGCCCCGGCACATAATTGAGGAGTTTGGCTGTTTTGTCAAAATCGCTCTCATTGTCGGCTTTGGAAAGTTCCACTTCTTTTTTGATGAGCTCGTATACCTCCGATGCCGTTGCATCAAGCTCCGGGCGGATCTTGATGACGGTTTCAAGCGCATCGGAACGCATTTCCCGCTTGACCGTGAGGTTGATCGACACGCCGTTGCGCGCATAGACCTTCTGCCCTGCAATAAAGCGGTTCACAGCCGGCTTTTGCGAGAGGCTGCGCACATAGGCCGCAATGATCACATGCATGATGCCAAAGCCGGCAAGGCCGTCATCATTGCGCTTATGGCGGATGTAGCGTTCGATCTCATCGATGTCGATGGTATCCATGAAATGGTTCGAGGAGGTATTCCGCGTAACCATGATATAAGGAGAAATGCGGGAAACTGCATCAAGCGAGCGCAGTTTCCGCCCATCGTTCCTGTCGCCCCAGCGACGCTTGCGTTTTGCGGGTTTTACGGTTTGTTTCTGTTCCATTGGTCGATGACTCCATATAAAAGTAAAATATATATTTGTATTTTACTCTTATTGGTTGCATTCTGTCAAACGCAAGAACGAACGTTATTCATCTTCTCCAAACGCGGCGTTAAGAAGTGCCTCGACCCGGTCGGCCTGTACATTACGCGGGTTCGCCTTCGCGCAGAAATCTTCCGCCACGCGCACTGCGGCCGTTCTTCTGCAGCGCAAAAACTCTTCCTCTGAAACGCCCATTTCCCTCAGCGTGCCCGGCAGGCCAAGCGTGGTGCGAAGGACCTCAATCTCCTCCGCGAGCGCCTGTGCAGCTTGTGCCTCCCCCCTTCCCCGAAGCCCCAGCGCACGGGCCAGGGCGGCATAGCGAGCACATGCATCGGAATCCGCCGCATGAAAACGGATCACAAGCGGGAGGAAGATGCCCCTTACAGCGCCAGGCTGTGCGCGGCAAGCCTGAAAGATCCCGCAGCACTGGCGCGAAAGCGCATGCGTAAGCCCTGCCGCTGCGTTGGAAAACGCCATGCCCGCGAGGCACTGCGCATAATGGAGCTGCTCCTGCGCAGCACTTTCTCCGGCATACGCTCCGCAAAGAAAGCGAAGCGCAAGCTCGGCCGCTTTTTGTGCGGCTGCATCCGTAAACGGCGTGCTTTCAGGCGCGCAATAGGCGTCGGCTGCATAGGCAATCGTTTCCATTCCTGTCTCTGCGGCCATCGCTGGCAGCACGCCTGCGCTCATCGCCGGATCAATAAAAACGATGTCAGGAACGATTTCATAGCCCATAGCAGCCCAGGCGCTTTGCTCCAGGGAACCTGAAAGTTCCGCAAATGCCGTTGCTTCCGGCGCGCCACCGCCAAACGAAGGAATGGCTGCAAAGCGCGCTTTCCGCCGGAGTTCGGGCAGGCCGAACGGGCGGCGCAGATCGCTGAGCACTGCCTCCGGGTATTCAAACAGGATCCACATCAGCTTTCCGGCGGAGATCGCCGCACTCCCGTGCGCAATGATCCAATCCGGCGCAAAGGCATGCATCTTGGCTGCACCTTCCGCAACCGCCTGTTCCGCCGCTTCCGGCCACTGCGATCGCAGCAGGCGCACCTCCATCCCCGTGCGCTGAAGCACAGCTTCCACGCGCGCGAGGCTCCCGTTTTGCTCCATATCGCCGCCGGCCGTGATAAGCATGGCGCGCTTTCCGCGAATCGTTGAAAGCCGCTCGATACACTCCCGGCCAAAATAAATATCCCTTGGTACGGTAAACCTCGGCATGATGTGCGCCCTCCTGCAAGCCCGAATTTCACCGTTTAGTGTGCTCCGGCCGGCGCGTTTTTATCAGCGGCATATTATCTGCCGCGCCTGATTAGGTTTCAAAATGAGCTGCTAACGATATTCTGCATATTTATGCCAACAAGATATGGAGGCCGTGCCCTCATTTCTACAGCGCCGCACAGGCCGTGCAGCGTATGCCGTCATTTTGCGGCTCCACCGTCAGGCGGAACCCACCGCAGTTTTCCGTGCGGTTCGCACCGAAATCGGCGCGCATCTCCGTGTAGCGTTCCAAAAGGAGCATGATCGTCCCGCCATGCGCCACCATGCCCACACGCCTGTATCCGCGGTTCACCGCGTCGAAAACTGCTGTCTCAAACGCCTCCGCAACGCGCGCGCGCATTGCAGCAAACGTCTCCCCGCCCGGGTAGCCTTCCCACTGCTCCTGCGCGAGCCATTCAAGATATGTCTTGTCCTGCGCCGCCATAAGCTCCGTATGCGTGCGGTTTTCCAGCAGGCCGAAATCCATTTCCCGAAGGCCGGGAACGGCCGTCTCCGGCACGCCGGGCCATAGGAGGGCCGCCGTTTCCCGCGCCCGCCGCAGCGAGCTTGCGTATACATGTTCCACGGGCGGCATTTCGGCTGCACGCGCTTTTGCGAGCGCAATGCCTTCCGGCAGGAGCGGCGCGTCCGTCACGCCAAGGAAGCGGCGCTCCGGGTTTCCCACGGCGATCGAATGGCGGACGAGGATTACTTCCATTGCGTTTCCCCTTTCAGCACCATCGGCACGCCGCAGAACAGGCGCACCACCTGTTCCGCATCCTTTGCAAGCATGCAGCAGATTCGCCCCACCGTTTCGCGCCATTCCCGCTCAAACCTGTCAACTGGCACCACGCCGCAGCCCACCTCATCGGAAATGATGACCGCATGCCGTGCAAGCTCCGCAAGGATCTGTTCCTGCGTTTTCCCTTCCGCAAGCGCGCTGCGCACGACTTTCTGCAGGTTATTGAGCACGGGTTTTCCCACGCCGGGCGTGCAGGTTACGTCCTTCTCTGTATATTCGGTGTTGCGCAGCACCGCAGCAAGCTTCCCCTGCCCCATGCCGCCAATCACAAGAATCATAACAGCCCTCCGATCTTTTCCGCAAGAACGACCGCAAACAGGCACGCAAGTTCGCACACCTGAACGAAATATCCCGCAAGGTCGCCCGTTGCGCCGCCGAACTCGCGGTATGCCATCAGGCGATAATGCAGAAACGCAAGCCCCGCCGCAGCCACCGCGGCACCGCCTGCAAACGGCGCGCGCCAAAGCATCATCCCTGCGGCAGCTATGATCCAAAGCACAGACACAACGCGCACAATACACACATCCGAAGCATCGCGGAACGCGGCAAGCAGGCCGTCCTTCCGCGCGCCGCGAAACGTGACCACCGCAAGCGCGGAAAGCCCCCGGGAAAGCACCGGGCAAAGCGCAAGGACGAGCGTTTCAGCGCTCGCAAGCGGCGCTTCGTGCCAAAGGCCGAAAGCAAGCAGCAGATATGCGCCGCAGGCAATCACCGCAAACGCACCCGCCCGCGGGTCTTTCATGATCTCAAGCTTCTTTTCGCGCGGGGCGTGCGATGAGCGCGCATCCGCCACATCGCAAAAGCCATCCATGTGGATGCCGCCCGTCACCGCAAGCGGAAGAACCGTCAAAAGCGCGGCCGCAAGCGTGCGGGAAAACGAAAGCGCCTCGGAAAGAGCGATCAGGCCGAACATCAACAGGCCGATCACCCCGCCGATCGCCGGGAAAAAGCACATCGCATACGCCATGTTTTCCTCCCGCCATTCTACCTGCGGCGCAGGGATCTTGGAATACATCGTAAGCGCCATGCAGAACGAGCGCCAAAGCTTCATAACAATTCCTTTCCTTTCCAAACAACAGGGATGCCGCATACGACCTCCACAACAGCATCCGCAATCTCCGCAAGCATGCGGTTCACCGTACTGAGCGCCGCAAGATACGCTTCGGTTTCCGGCGCATACCGGATACCGTCGGAAAACAGCTCATTCGTGACGATGACGGTCAGTTCCGCCCGTTCCCGCAGGCGCAGCACGCCCGCCAAGATCCGTTCGGGAAGCCCCTCCGCACCCGCACCGCCAAACATCTCGTTTGCAACGAGGTTGGACATGCACTCAAGCAGCGCGGAGCCGCCGGAGGGCAACGCCGCTTCCCTGAGGCCGCGCGGGCACTCGAGCGTCGTGAACCCCTTCCCTGCGCGCATCGCACGGTGACGTGCAGCGCGGCGCTCCCCCTCCGCGTCGAAGATCTCCATCGTGGCGATATAGGTCCGCGCTTCATGCCCGGCGCGCACGATCAGGCTTTCCGCATATTCCGATTTCCCGCTGGCGGCACCGCCCGAAACCAGGATCAGCATCTTGCCTCCTTATGACTGCGGCGTATAGGCCGCAACGTGGATCTCCTCAAACGTGCGCATTTCATCGTAAACGGCAAGTGCCATGTCAAGAAGCGGCATGGCCGCGACCGCGCCCGTCCCCTCACCCAGGCACATCTCCGCACAAATGAGCGGCTTCAAGCCGAGCGCATCGAGCACAAGCATGCCCGCCGGCTCTTTGGAAACATGGCTTGCAAGCAGGAACTCCCGGCAGGCCGGGCACATGCGCGCCGCAGCAAGCGCAGCCGCAGCCGAAATAAAGCCGTCCAACAGCACCGGAACGCGGTAAAGCGCACCGCCGAGGCACACGCCGGCAAGCGCGGCGATATCCAGCCCGCCCAGGCAGCGAAGCACCGAGAACGCATCCTGAGCATCGGGATGATTCACCGCGATCGCCCGGGCGATCGCATCCTTTTTGCGGCGCAGCCCTTCGTCGGAAAGGCCCGCACCGCGCCCTGTTACACTTTCAATGTGCGCGCCCGTAAGCATGGCCGTCACAGCGCTTGCGGTCGTCGTATTCCCGATCCCCATCTCGCCCAGCGCAAACATGCCGTATCCCTCTGCTTTCTTTTCGCGCACCAGGTCGATTCCGACGTTGATCGCGGCCATGGCCTCCGCTTCCGTCATCGCAGGTTCCAGGGCAATGTTGCGGGTTCCGCGCCGGATATTCCGGTCAAGCACCGCTTCCGCCACAGGCCGCGCAACGCCCACATCCACTGCGATCACGTCCGCCCCTGCGACGCGCGCCATGCGGCAGACGCTGGAATCCCCCTTTGCGGCGTTTTCCGCCACGATGGCCGTCACATCCTGCCCTGTCTGCGTCACGCCCTCCGCGACGACGCCATTATCCGCGCACATCATCAGGACAGCCCGCTTTCCGAGCATAACATCCGCACTGCCTGTGATGCCTGCGATCCGTACCACCGCATCCTCCAAAAGGCCGAGGCTGTGCAGCGGCTTTGCAATCGCGTCCCACCGCCTGCGGGCCATTTCCATCGCGGCAGTATCAAGCGGCAGGATCTCCCGTTCTATTTCATAAAGCGTCATTGCGCGTTCCTCCTTTGCCCGGCGGCACATACAGTGCCACATGTTTATCTTCATAATAGTACCCTTTTTTATTGAAAAATCCAAGTGGGGATGTGATAATAACCGTATGCTTACACTGACAAACATCGTTGACAACCTTGAAATGCTCTCCGGCAGCACGGAAGAAAGCCTCCGCGCTTATCTTGCCGCATGTGGACTTGACGGTTTTGAAGCCATCCGCTGCGGTGCGCATGCACCGGCGCTTACGCCAGGCCTCGTGCGGGGCGTTCACCTCGTCTTCTGGGCGGATTGGGTGGATTTCTGGCGCGGCGACACAAAGGCGCTCCTGCAAAAATTCGGCTCGCGCGCCGCATGGGAAGCCTATTACGGCTGCAGTACGCCGGAGGGTCTCGTCACCCAATATGAAGCGGAGCTTGCCTATGCAAAAGCGATGGGAGCAAGCTATATCGTGTTCCATGTCTCGGACGTTTCGCCGGAGGAAACGATGACTTACCGCCGCTTTCATTCCGACGAAGCGGTGATCGATGCCTCCGCAGAGCTTCTCAACCTGCTTTTCAAGGGGAAGGACTACCCGTTTGAACTGCTGTTGGAAAATCTCTGGTGGCCCGGGCTCACGATGACTTCCCCCGCTATGACGGAACGCATGCTTTCTGCGGTGCAATATGTAAAGACCGGCCTGCTGCTGGATACCGGGCACCTGTTCAACGCTAACCCGGAACTTCCCGATGAAGCCGCCTGCCTTGCGTTTGCGCACGATATGCTTTCCCTGCACGGTGCGCTTTCCTCGCGCATCCGCGGCATGCACCTGCACGGTGCGGCTACGGGCAGCATCGTCCGGGAGATGCTCGGCACGGCCCCCGCACTCGCGGAAGATTTTCCCGGCCGCTTCGCACAGGCTTACGATTGGGTGACGCGCATTGACCCGCATTGCCCGCTCACTGTCCCCGGTGTGCGGGAACTTGTCGCGCGCGTTTCGCCGGAATACCTCGTGCTGGAGCTCGCAGGCGGAAGCCTTGATGCACGCAGGGCAAAAATAGAGCGCCAGCTTGCTGCGCTTTGATTACCGAAAAAACGGAAGCACTAGAGGGTTGCTCGGCAATGCTGAGCGCAGCTTTCAAGTTTCCGCATTCACACATAAGTTCGACATTTTTCCCGCTTTCTTTTCTCATTCTGATAAGATATAATAATTATCATCAAAGTTCCCATTTTTTCGTTTCTGTTTTTTGCGTGCGTTTTAACCACATCTGACAAAGGAGGGATGTCCTTGTCCGTATATCTGGCGCATATTTCTGAGGATGGCCGCGAACAAACATTGGATGCTCACCTGAACGGGACTGCGGAGCGCTGCGCGCAGTTTGCATCAGCCTTCGGTGCGGAACAGGCCGGCCGCTTTACCGGTGCGGTACATGACATCGGCAAAGCAACAACCGGTTTTCAGGCGCGCCTGCACGGCGGAAAGAAAGTCGACCATGCCACGGCCGGCGCACTCGAATGCATAAAGCAGAACGCATGGCAGATTGCATGTTGTGTGGCAGGGCATCACGGCGGCCTGCCGGATGTCGGCAACCCGCGTACGGATCAGCCCGGCGACCCGACTCTGTTCGGGCGGCTGAAGAAAGGAATCAAGAGCAGCATCAGCACAGACTGGCGCGGCACACTTCCCATGCTGCCCCCGCCTGGCTTTGCCAATGATCCGCTTGCAGGCTCGTTCTGGATCAGGATGCTCTATTCCTGCCTTGTGGACGCGGACTATCTCGATACGGAGGCCTTCCAGTCAAACGGCAATGTGGAACGCGGCGGATACGATCCGCTCCCCGTCCTTTGGGAGCGGTTGGAGCAATATGTTTCCGCATGGCAAAACCCTGCCTCTGAGATTAACCGGCGGCGCTGCGAGATCCTGCGCGCCTGCATTGACGGCGGAACGCGCGAAAAAGGGCTCTATACGCTGAGCGTCCCAACAGGTGGCGGAAAGACGGTATCCTCCCTGTCCTTCGCTCTCCGCCATGCCGTGCACCACGGAATGCAACGCATCGTTTATGTGATCCCCTATACTTCGATTATTGAGCAGACTGCCTCCGTATTCCGGGAAATCCTCGGCGATGAGAATGTGCTTGAGCATCATTCCGGCGCGCTGTTCGACCCGGAGGACTGCGTTTCCGCTTCCACACGCCGCCACGCAAACGCGGCGGAAAACTGGGACGCGCCGGTCATCGTAACGACAGCCGTCCAGTTTTTCGAATCAGTTTATGCAAACCGCCCCTCCAAGTGCCGGAAGCTGCATAACCTTGCAAACAGCGTCATCATCTTTGATGAAGCGCAGCTTCTTCCCACGGCGCATCTGCGCCCCTGCACTGCAGCAATTGCCTGCCTCACAGCACATTTCGGCGCGACCGCCGTTTTGTGCACCGCCACGCAGCCCGCGCTTAGCGACCTGCTGCGCCAATACGCGCCTTTTCAGGAAGCACAGGAGCTTTGCCCCGAAACAGACGCGCTTTACCGCCAGTTCCGCCGCGTAACGTTCCATGAAGCGGGCAAGCTGAGCCGCCGGGCGCTTGCCGATGCCCTTTCCGAACTGCCGGAAGTGCTTTGCATCGTCAATACCCGCAAGGCTGCCGGAGAGCTGTTCAACATGCTCCCACCGGAGGGAAGCTTTCATCTTTCCACGCTGATGTACCCTGCGCACCGGCAGGCTGTACTCGAAACGGTTCGTTCACGCCTTCTCCGCGGGCTTCCATGCCGCGTGGTCTCCACCTTGCTGATCGAAGCTGGCGTTGATGTGGATTTTCCGGCCGTTTACCGGGAAAAAGCCGGGCTCGATTCCATTCTTCAGGCGGCGGGGCGCTGTAACCGCAACGGCAAACGCCCTGTGGAAGAAAGCATCGTTACGATTTTTGAAGGGGAAGATGCGCCGCCACCCCTGTTTCGCATGAACATCCGTGCCACAAATGAGGCGCTGAAAGGCGATGCTGACCCGGCAGAGCCGGAAACGATCGCACGGTATTTTGCTGCTTTCCGTTCCCTTGCGGGAGATGGGATCGACAAGAACGGCGTCGTTCGCGCCTTTGAGCGCGGGATCGCGGGCTGCATCAT
Organism: bacterium; assembly: GCA_022778545.1. Classification (GTDB taxonomy): domain Bacteria; phylum Bacillota; class Clostridia; order Christensenellales; family CAG-138; genus UBA1685. The sequence continues at coordinate 26,456 of JALFDW010000009.1, forward strand.
GCCGTTTCACACGGTTGCAGAGCAGTTCCACATGATCGATGCAAACACAAAAACAGTCTACATTCCCTTAGGCAAAGGCGAAAAACCCATCCGGTCGCTGCAGGCCGGTCTTCATTCGCGCAAGCTGTACCGGCTGGCCGGGCGCTACGCCGTTTCCGTTTACGAGCAGCATTACAACGCGCTGCTTTCCGCCGGAGACATTGAGCCGCTTGACGAAAACAGCGCAGTCTTATGCAACCTCGATCTGTATGATGAAAACGGCGCAGGGCTTTCGCTGGATGCGGATTCCGGGAAGGCGTTGTTCATTTAAGCCTGTTTGTTTGCTGCCTCTGCAAATTTACCTGCTGTTGATATGAATTCAGAAAGGAGTGACCGTTACATGTCCATCTCAGTTGAGGTATGGGGCGATTACGCTTGCTTCTCGCGCCCGGAAATGAAGGTAGAGCGCGTAAGCTATGACGTCATGACCCCTTCCGCCGCCCGCGGTATCCTGGACGCCATCTTCTGGCATCCGGGGCTACGTTGGCACATCGACCGTATCCACGTTCTGTCACCGATCCATTTCACGAGCATTCGCCGCAATGAGGTGAAGGATGTAATCAGCGCAAGCAATGTGAAAACCACAATGGAGCGGCGGAAAGGCACGCTTTATCTGGCCACGCCGGAAAGCATCCAGCAGCGCGCCGCGCTCGTCCTCTGCAATGTGCGTTATGTTATCGACGCGCATTTCGAGATGACGGAAAAAGCCGCACCGGGCGACAATCCCGGAAAGTTTCAGGACATCATGAAGCGGCGGCTCGCAAAAGGACAGGCCTACCATCAGCCCTGCTTCGGCGTGCGGGAATTCCCGGCACACTTTGCCCTCTGCGAAACCATCCCACCCTGCCCGGAGGAACTGAAAGGAACACGGGACCTTGGCTGGATGCTGCTCGATCTCGATTATTCCGACCCGGCAGATATCCGCCCCATGTTTTTCCGCGCCGCGCTCAAAGACGGCGTTCTCACGGTGCCCTCCATCGACAGCGAGGAGGTGAAACGATGATCCTGCAGGCACTTACCCAACTTTATGAAGACCTGTTGGCGCGCGGAGAAATCCCTCCCCTCGGTTGGAGCGCAATCAATATCAGTTATGCGCTCTGCCTGGGAGAGGACGGACAGTTGGAGGAAGTCGTCCCCACCTTGCAGGAGGTGGACGCCGGGAAAGGAAAAACCGTGCTGCGGCCACAGGTAAAAGAGCTCCCCGCCGCCGTCAAACGTTCCTCCGGCATTCTTTCCAACTTTCTTTGGGACAATTCGAGCTACATGCTCGGCCTGGATGAAAAAGGGAAACCGGAGCGCAGCGTGGAGTGCTTTGATGCCTGCCGCGCACTGCACCACAGCATTTTGGATGGCGTTGACACCCTAGCGGCAAAAGCGATCCTCCGCTATTTTGACGCCTGGCAGCCTGCTGAAGCGGCGGAGCATCCCGCCCTTGCTCCCTACCTGAAAGAGATTATGAAAGGCGCGAACCTGATGTTCCGCGTTTCGGGCGTGTATGCGCAGGAGGATCCTGCGATCCGGGCGGCATGGCAAACCCATTATGACATGCAGGGCGGCGCAAAAATGCAATGCCTTGTGACAGGGAACATGGACTCCATCGCCGCTGTTCATCCTGCGGTCAGCGGGGTTCGCGGCGCACAGTCAAGCGGCGCGGCACTCGTCTCATTCAATGGCCCCGCATTTTGTTCTTATGGCAGGGAGCAGGGATTCAATGCCCCGGTGGGCGAATATGCTGCTTTTGCCTATACGGCTGCACTGAACCACCTGCTTTCCGGCAAGGACAGTGTGCAGTTTATCGGCGATACAACAGTCGTCTGCTGGGCGGAAGGCGCAGAACCGGCATATACCGATTTCGCATGCAGCGCGCTGTTCGGCGCCGAACTTCCGCAGGAGCTCACGGAGCAGGATATCAGCGCAATGCTCAAACGCCTTGCAAACGGCCTGCCCTGCACAGAGCTCCCGCTCGACCCGAACCGGCCTTTCTATATCCTTGGCCTTGCGCCAAACGCGGCGCGGCTCTCCGTGCGTTTCTTCCTGCGGGATACTTTCGGTGCGCTGATGCGCCACGTCAACGATCATCACATGCGCATGGAGATCATCCGCCCCGCAAACGACCCGCATACGTTTCTGCCACTTTGGGCCATGCTGCGGGAGACCGTGAACCTGAACTCCCGTGACAAGTCGCCAAGTCCGGCCATGGCAGCCGCCACAGCGCGCGCGATCTTCACAGGAGGGCTTTACCCTGCTTCCCTGCTCGAAGCCACCATGCTGCGCATCCGGGCAGAGCATAAAATCACACGCGGGCGTGCTGCGATCCTGAAAGCCTATTATTTAAGAAACGAAAATAAAGAATGCCCAAAGGAGGTCTTGACCGTGAGTCTCAACGAAGCAAGCACAAACATTTCTTACACGCTCGGGCGCCTGTTCTCCGTTTACGAAGCGGTACAGCAGGCGGCGAACCCCGGCATCAACACGACCATCAAAGACAAGTATTACAACTCCGCCGCATCCACACCCGCAACGATCTTCCCCATTCTGGATGGGCTTTGCCAGAAGCACCTGCGCAAGCTCGGCACAGGGCAGCGGATCTATTATGAAAAGCAGATCATGGAGCTCAAAAACATCCTTGGCGAAGAGAATCCTCTGCGGCTCACGTTGCCGCAGCAGGGCTCGTTCAACCTTGGATATTATCATCAAACACAAAAACGTTATCAGAAGAAGGAGGAACAATAACATGGCAGCCATTGCAAACCGCTACGAATTCGTGATCTTTTTTGATGTGGAAAACGGAAACCCGAACGGTGACCCGGATGCGGGCAACATGCCCCGTATCGACCCGGAGACCGGGTATGGCATCGTAACGGACGTATGCCTGAAGAGGAAGATCCGCAATTATGTGGAAACCGTCCGGGACGGCGTGCCGGGGTATCGCATCTATGTGAAGGACAGCGTCCCCCTCAACCGCAGCGATGCGGAAGCATGCGCTTACCTTGGCGTCGAGCCCGATGAAAAGAGCCTCAAGGCCGCAAAGAAAAAGGATGACAAGCTGGATGAAAAGCTGCGGAATTTCATGTGCGAAAACTTCTTTGACATCCGCACCTTCGGCGCCGTGATGACGACCTTTGTAAAAGGCGCGCTCAACTGCGGGCAGGTGCGCGGCCCGGTTCAGCTCGGGTTCGCCCGCAGCATAGACCCGATTCTGCCGCAGGAGGTAACGATCACCCGCGTTGCCATCACCACGGAGGCGGACGCCGAAAAGAAGGGCACGGAAATGGGTCGGAAATACATCGTCCCCTATGCACTGTACCGGGCGGAAGGCTATGTTTCCGCGAACCTTGCACGCAAGGTCACCGGCTTCTCTGAAGACGACCTCCAACTGCTGTGGGAAGCCATCCTGAATATGTTCGAGCACGATCACTCCGCAGCGCGCGGCAAGATGGCCGTCCGCGAGCTCATCGTCTTCCGGCATGATTCTGAGCTTGGCAACGCGCCGGCACACAAGCTGTTTGAGCTGGTTCGCGCAGCGAAGCGAAACGAAGAGATCACCGCCCCGCGCTCCTATTCTGACTATGCCGTGACCGTGGATGAAGCGCAGCTTCCCGCCGGTGTGACCTGCGAAAGGTTCGCATGAGTTACCAGGAGGAGGATTACCTTCAGCTTTCCGGCATCCAGCATTTCAAGTTCTGCCGCAGGCAATGGGCGCTGATCCACATCGAAAGCCAGTGGGCGGAAAACCTGCGGACGGTCAGCGGCACGCTGATGCATGAGAACGCGCATGATGCAGATTTTCGGGAAAGCCGGGGTGACCTTATCATCACCCGCGGGATGCCAGTCTTTTCCCCTGCGCTTGGGGTATCCGGCCAATGCGACGTAGTGGAATTCCGCCGCTCCCACGGCGGGATTCCGCTTCGCAGGCAGGAGGGACTTTGGCTCCCCTACCCTGTTGAATACAAACACGGCGTATTCCGGGAGGATACCGGTGACACGCTCCAGCTTTGCGCGCAGGCCATGTGCCTTGAGGAAATGCTTTGCTGCGCCATTTCCGAAGGCGCGCTTTACTACGGAGAGACGCACCGGAGAACCATTGTGCAGTTTACGGAAGCGCTTCGGCAGAAAGTGCGGGAAACACTGCTTGAAATGCATGCGCTGTTTCAGCGGAAGCATACTCCGCGCGTCAAAACACGCACAGCCTGCAATGCCTGTTCCCTGAAAGAGTTATGCCTGCCCCAGTTGATGCGGCGCAGCTCTGTAGCGGAATACCTCGCCAATGCATTGAAGGAGGACGCATGCGACACCTTCTGAACACGCTTTTTATCCTCTCCGAAGATGTTTATCTTTCTCTTGATGGAGAAAACGTTCTTGCCAACCGCGATAAACAGGTATTGGCCCGTTATCCGCTGCATACGCTTCAGAGCATCGTGACGTTCTCCTATGCGGGCGCCTCTCCCGCTCTGATGGGCGCTTGTACGAGCCATGGAATCGGGCTTGCGTTCTGCACGCCCGGCGGAAGATTTCTTGCCCGTGTTTCCGGAAAAAGCAGCGGGAATGTTTTGCTGCGGCGAACGCAATACCGCCTGGCAGATGACCCTGTTGCCAGCTGCCGCATTGCGCGGAGCATGATCTTCGGAAAGCTGTATAACGTGCGTTGGAGCATAGAGCGTACCCGCCGGGATCATCCGATGCGCATCGATGCAGAAAAGTTTTCCGCAGCTTCCGCAGAACTCAGGAAGCTGCTTTCAAAGGTTGCTGAGGAAACATCGTCTGAAGGTCTGCGCGGGCTGGAGGGATTAGGCGCAAGCGTGTATTTCAGCGTTTTTGGCGACATGATCCTTAACCCAAGCGCCGGTTTCTCCTTCCATGGGCGCAATCGCCGCCCGCCATTGGATCCCGTAAATGCACTGCTTTCGTTCGCATACACGCTGCTTGCCCATGATTGCGCATCCGCGCTTGAAAGCGTTGGGCTGGATTCGTATGTGGGCTTCCTTCACCGGGATCGTCCGGGGAGAACCTCGCTCGCACTCGACCTTATGGAAGAACTGCGCCCCTGCATGGCAGAACGCTTCGTGCTGACGCTCATCAATAACCGCATGGTATCGGAGAAGGATTTCTCATTCCGAGAAAGCGGTGCAGTGCTTCTCACAGACGATGCACGCAAATCGTTTCTCAAAAGCTGGCAGGAGAAAAAGAAAGAAGTCCTGACCCATCCCTATCTTGGAGAGAAGATGCCCTGGGGGCTTGTTCCTTATATGCAGGCATTGCTGCTCGCCCGCCATTTGCGCGGCGACCTTGATGCTTACCCGCCATTTTTATGGAAGTGAGGCTTTCATGCTGGTTTTGATCACATACGATGTAAATACGGAAGATGCGGCAGGCCGCAGGCGCTTGCGCCAAATCGCAAAGCAATGCGTCAATTATGGGCAGCGCGTGCAGAATTCTGTTTTCGAATGCCTGCTCGATGCAGCACAATGCCGCATGCTTCAGGCAAAGCTGTGCTCGATCATGGATTGTGAAAAGGACAGCCTGCGGTTTTACTATTTGGGGAAACGCTATGAAAACAAAATTGAACACTTCGGCTGCAAGGCTTCATATTTACCCGAGGACACGCTCATCATTTAGTGCGAACCTGAAGCGAGCAGAATTTCTCCGGCAGGTTCGCACCCGAAATCCACATCAAAATATGGAATATTGCGCAAAATCCTGCCCGATTTTGTGCAGCGCTGTCGTTTTCTGAAAAAACATAGCGGTTTTTACCAGAAAATGGTATACTTATTATGGTTTTCCGCAGTCGCTCCCCACACGGGGAGCGTGGATTGAAATTGAACCGTTCCAGCAGTCGGGTTGGTGATGCCTGGTCGCTCCCCACACGGGGAGCGTGGATTGAAATAGTCAGGTATTTTTGCTTGTGTGCTCGCTTGGGAGTCGCTCCCCACACGGGGAGCGTGGATTGAAATATTTTATCAGTCAAAGTCTCTCGCAATTCGCCGGGTCGCTCCCCAGTCGGGGAGAGTGGCTTGAAATCTTCGGTTTCTACTGTTCTGCTTGGGTGTAACAAGTCGCTCCCCACACGGGGAGCGTGGATTGAAATATAGAAAATAGTATTGACTTTC
>JALFDW010000040.1 GCA_022778545.1 bacterium
CTCCACCAGCTGCGCGGGCGTGTGGGGCGCGGCAGCACGGAATCGTTCTGCTTCCTGCTTTCGGAAGCGGATTCGGAGACGGCCCGCGAACGGCTCATGACGCTTACGCAGACGAATGACGGTTTCGCGATTGCGGAAAAAGACCTTTCCATGCGCGGCCCGGGCGAGTTCCTTGGGCAGCGGCAGCACGGAATGAATGAGCTTGCTGCGGCAAAGCTTGCGGGGAACATGGCTGCGCTCAACGATGCCCGCGCTGCGGCGGATGCGCTGCTTGCGCAGGATATGCCGGGCACCGCGCCGCTGCTTGCGAGAGCGCAGGCGCTGCTTGAAGCGCGCGGAGGGATCGCCCCAAATTAAAAAACAAAACAAGAAACACAAAAATAAAATGTCCGGCTTTCTGAAATATTACAAACAGAAAGCCGCTTTTTTATTTTGTATTTCTCTGCATTGATTCCTATCAATTCCCATTCATAAACCCGCCTGTGAACGCGCATGTTAAGACCACATCATCAAGGAGGTGAAAAACACATGGCACGAAACAACGTTCTCGTTCCCGAGTCCAAGAAGGCGATGGACGCGTTCAAGATGGAAGTTGCGAACTCCCTGAACGTGAACCTGAAGCAGGGCTACAACGGCGACCTGACTTCCCGTGAAGCCGGTTCCATCGGCGGCGAAATGGTCAAGCGCATGATCGCTTATGCCGAAAACAACATGCAGAAGTAACTGCATCATCAAAAGAACGACCTGAACTGAAAGGAGGTGAAAGACGATGACGAGCAACGGCAGCAACAGCAACAACGAAAACCGCAAGAAGCTCCAGGGCTTCAAGACCGAGGTTGCGAATTCCCTGAACGTGAACCTGAAGCAGGGATACAACGGTGACATCACCGCGCGCGAGGCCGGTTCCATCGGCGGCGAAATGGTGAAACGCATGATCGCTTATGCCGAAAACAACATGAACCAGAACGGTAACATGATGAAATAAAGAAAAGTGAAGCCGCCGCAGCCGGAGAGAGAACTCTCCGGCTGCGGCGCACACAAAGCGGGTGTGAAAATGCGGAAAAGAGGGTGCGATGGAGCAGGAAAAACGGATTGAAATATTGCTCAATGCGCTGGAGGAAAGCGGGATCCGGCAGCTTGCACAGGTCATGAACGACCGCAAGCGGCTGCTTTTGCGCAGCTTTCTTTCCGGCATTTTCCGCGGCCTTGGCGCGGCGATCGGCTTCAGCGTCCTCGGTGCGCTTGCGCTGTTTGTGATCAAGTGGATCTTTGGGATCGACTTTCTCCGGTAAAAATATGCGGCGATCCGGTTGGGCCGGCGCCGCTGAAAGGCTTTTGCGGAAAACGGAGAAAGGCAGGGGCGTTCTTGTTTGCCTGTTCTGACAAACAGGAATTATCTTTTGATCCTTTTGAAAAACAGGAAATAGCCCAATAAGCCGTTTATGATGAAGTCGTATATGCGCAATCTGCCGAACAGGAGAATGCTCGATGCAACAGAAACAGCTATGATGCCGCAGCAGATCACCTTTGGGAAGATGCCTTTCTCCTTTGCCATCCATGCAAAATAAGCCAGAATAGGCGAGCATAACGCAAAAACAGTCCAGCCGATTATATAGCCGGCATTGTAGACGCCCTCTGTCAATACGGCGACCGCATAGTATGTGATTAGCATACCAAGGCAAAAGGGCAGTATGTTTATCATCGCCTGCTTTTTTGTACTGCTGTAAATTGAAATCAGCGTCCCAAACAGAATCCAAACTGCCATCTGCGAAAAGATTTCTCCGAGATTCTGCGTATAAATATCAAGCAGCCTGCTGATGCCCCCCAAAAGCAGCCCAATAACAAACATTGCTATGGGATTGAGAATTGCCTTTCTCAAATCCTGTGCCCCTTAGCTCTGGATTTTACCGCATGTGTGTCAGCGATCGTGCTTTTGCTGGTGCATCCAGATTTTCATCACAAGGCGGTGTGGCAGGAGCTTTGTGCCGAGCACCTGCGCGCGAACGCGGAAATCGTGGATGGAAACGTCCTTCTTCCCGCGGTACAAATCGCGTATGCCGGTGCGGACGACTTCTTCCGCCGTGAACATGATGTTGAAATAGGTGACGGCATCGCTGCCTTCCTGTATGGCATGGTCAAAGAACTCCGTTTTGACCCAGCCGGGGCACATGGCCATGCAGTGGATGCCGCGGGGCTTGAGTTCCACGTTGAGCGCGCGCGCGTAGCTGAGCACGAATGCTTTTGTTGCGCCGTATACGTTGATGTAAGGGACGGGCTGGAACGAGGAAAGCGAATCGAGCTCGAGGATCTTTGCGCCCTCATGCATGTAGGGCAGCGTGAGCTCGGTCATGGCCACGAGCGCCTTGCAGTTTAGGTCGATCATGCCGAGGGAATCGGCAAGCGGAATGTCCGCATAGGTGCCAAAACGGCCAAAGCCGCTTGCGTTCACGAGCACGCGGACGTCCGGCTGTTCGGCTGCAAGCAGCGCGGCGTAAGCATCCCACCCGGATTGCCCGGAAAGATCGAGCGGAACGACGCGCAGCGGCGTATCCACTTGCGTTTTGAGTTCTTCCAGACGTTCCTTTCTGCGTGCGATGACCCACATTTCGTCAAAATGTTCCTGCTTGGCAAGCTGCAGGACGAATTCGCGCCCCATGCCGGAGCTTGCCCCAGTAATCACAGCGATCTTCATGGTATAAAAAGAGTTCCTTTCGGCGGGTGTTTTTTCTTATTATCCTACAAACAGGGGCTTTTTTCAAACGTTTCCGAAAAAGTTCACGCCAGTGCCGCGCATTGTGCTTGAGCGGAGAAAGGAAGTGCGGTAATATAATAACAAAATAAATGGAAGTGCTGCAAAGCCGCGAAGAGGAGAAACACCGCATGAAAAAGCTGGACAGTTTGTTGAAGGATGCAGACCACGTGGACGCCGGGGTAATGGAAACAAGGCTTCGCCAGGCGCGGGAGTATGTTGAGATGGTGCAGCTCTACAACAGCGCCATCCGCGAGATCAGCACCAAGTTGGAGATTCTGGATTCAGAGTTCAGTGTTCGTTACGATCATAACCCGATTCACCATATCGACAGCCGGCTCAAGAGCCTTCCGAGCATCATCGAGAAACTGCAGCGCAAGGGCGCGCCCGTGAGCATCGAGAGTGCAAAAGAACACCTGATGGATATTGCCGGTGTGCGCGTGGTCTGCAATTATATCGACGACATTTACCGCATCGCGGAAATGCTCTCCACCCAGGATGACATCGTTGTGCTGCGGCGCACGGATTATATTGAGAACCCGAAGGAAAACGGCTACCGCAGCCTGCACCTTGTGGTGAGCGTGCCGGTGTTCCTTTCAAGCGGGAGCGTGCCTGTGCCCGTGGAAGTGCAGATCCGCACGATCGCCATGGATTTCTGGGCGAGCCTGGAACATCAGATCCGCTATAAGTCCGAGTCGGAGATCCCGGATGACGACGCGCTCCGCGCGGAGCTTACCCGGTGCGCGGAGGAAAGCGCTGCGCTGGACCGGCGCATGCAGGCCATCTACCGCAGGCTGAAAGAAGGCCGGAAAGCGGAATGAATCCGGAATGCTGTGAAGTGTAAAGGCTGTGAAGTGTAAAGATAAAAAGGAGTTGCTGTGTTTTGCACAGCAACTCCTTTTACACAAGGCGCTGCAAACGCGCATACGCCAACGCCAGAAACGCTTCGGCGGACAGGCTTTGATAGCGCCGGCTCTGCGGGTGTTCGCGCTTGAAATCCACTTCCAGCGTCAGATAAGGGATCGTGCGGGCCTTTTTCAGCTTTCCTTTTATGCTGTCCCAATCGATGTTCCCGTCATAGGGGAGGAGATGCGCATCGGCGTCTCCGCAATTGTCGTGCAGGTGTACGGCGAAAAGCCTGTCTCCGTACCGGGAGAGGCAGTCGGCGTCCGGATGGTTGAAGTTCTCGTGCCCGCTGTCGTAGCAAAAACCGAGCCGCCCGGATGGAATCTCCGCGTAGATTCGGTCAAGATGCGGGATGCTGTTGAGGTTTTCGATGGCAAGGTTGACCTGCATCCGCTCCGCGTGTTCCACAAGCCGCTTTATGCGGTCCATGCCTGTTTGTGTGAACGCCGGGCGGGTGGAAAGGCGCGTGATATGCACGACGGCGGTCGGGATGCCGTGCCGGCTGCAATCGTTGAGGCAGGAGCAAAGGGTTTGCAGGTATGCTTCCCCCTCAGGCCCAT
>JALFDW010000005.1 GCA_022778545.1 bacterium
CGGCTTATTTTTTCGTAAAAACGCCGCTGATGCCGTAGCCGGAGTTCTCATTCATGGTAAGGCTGTCGCCATCCACGGAGAACGTGTAGGTAGACGGCTCGCTCCATGCCTCCAGCATCACCGTAAGCTGGTCGCCGTCAATGGTATAGGTGCCCTTCTGCTTCATATAAGCATTTTCCATGGTGCATTCGCCTTTCCCGTTGAATGTCCATGTGATTACGCCGTCTGCGCCAAGCTCGGCAGACCATGTGCCGGCCAGCGCATCTTTGCTGCCGCAGGCGGCAAGCGTCAGGAGCGTAACCACGCTCAGGAGTAATGCTACATACTTTCTCATTTTTTAAGTCCTTCTTTCCGTTTATTCATTTGATATATGGTTCAGCCGTTCAGCGCGCCGCCGCAGTATTCACAGCGGCCGCTTGCATCGGGCGTGGTGGTTGCGCAGCAATACGGGCAGGTGATTGCCGCTTTGGGTGCGGCCGCCTGCTCAATCTTTTCACGCACATCCTTGCGGACCTGCGTCAGCATCTGCCGTATCTCCTCGCCGAGCTTTTTGCAATTGCGGTACTCTACATTGTTCTCCGGATCGTACCGTGTTGCCATGCCCGGGCGCATTGCGGGCGGCGGAGTGACGTCCACGGAGTCGGAGTTGATCTTGAAGCGCATTTCGTCAAAGTAGGGGTTGTTGACGAATATGGTGATGTAGAAATCATAGGAGTATTCATAGCGCGGCGGATTGTAGCTAATCTCCTTGCCATCCTTATCCTCGCGCTTGAGCTCCGAGCGTCTCTCATCAATATCAAGATTGCAGCCTGTCACGTCTGCAAAGTCCAAAACATCCGGGTTGGCCTCCACGAGATTTCTGGCCCGTGTCACCATAAATTTCCCCGCGTCCTCGTCAAAAAGCACCTTGGTGTCCGTGCCGAGCGTTCTGGTCGTGTGGAATGCCGCGACCTTTCCCTGGTTTTCTTCCCGGTAGGCAAGCTGCGCCTTGATCTCATCAACAGTGCTGTTGCGCCGGTCGGAGAACCACGGGGAGAGCTTTTTGGCACAGTTTTTGCAGAGATTTCCGTTTTCCAGCTTGCGGTTACCGAGCAAGCCGATCTTTTCCCCGCAAATATCGCAATATTTCTTATCAAACAATCCCATACGCGTATCGCTCTTTATTATGCGGCGGCCTGTTCGTCCGCCTTGGAATTGAGTATCGCGCCGTAGATGTATAATGCCGGAACAGCTATTCCCGTCAGAACGCTTATGACATTAAACTCGCCGCCGTTGACCAGATTCATAACGATGCTCAAAACGCTGAACCCGGCTACGATCGCGCCCCATATGATGAGCTTGCCTGCTTTTTCGCTGCGCTTGCTGTGCTTGACGCCCTTGATTCCGGCAATCAGCTGGAAAATTCCGCCGACCAATGTCAGGAACAGCGCCGCCCAATAGGCAAACGTCAGTCCTGATGCCGCGCCGAATCCTGCCGCCAACGCTCCCAGTCCGCCGACAAATACGCCCGCAATGATGGAAAATACCGCAGCGATAATCATCAGAATCCCAGTGACCTTCAAAAACTTATGACCTTCCATGATAAATTCTCCTCTTCTCCTTGTTATTTGTTTTTTATTGTTTCTTATTCCGCAGGGCGGCCGGTTCCGCACTCTGCGCAAAATACATTACTGCCGTTCGGCATTCCGCACGATGGGCACCTCCACCCGTTTTCCGGAACGGGTCTTGAGAATACCCATGCCTCCGTCTCTTCGGCAAATTCCGCCAGCAGAGCGTATACGGCCTGCGCGGCCTGCGCATCATAGCAATTGATAAACGGTGTATCTCCGTCCGCCCATGTTGCGGTGATGCAGCTATCCGTTGTGCCATGCATATGCGTACCGGGCCGGTATGCCGGAAGATCCAGCATTCTAAGCTCCTTGGCAATGCTGCCGAACCATTCCTGCGCCTTCTCCGGCTCTATGGCGATATTCTTTCTGAAAACGGTATTACCGTCGCTATCCTGATACCGATAAGAGAAATAAACTTGCTTTTCCGGCCCGGACAGCAGCGTCCGCCCATCGAGAAGGAAGCTGAAGCAGTCACGCGCCGACGGTGCGTTTTGATCCCAGTAAATTCCGATCAGCGCCGCTGTTTCGCGCACCGCATACTGCTGCGGCTCAAGCTTTGACGCAGCATATGCTTCCTCGGCAATATCCAGCACCAAGGTCTCCAGCGCTTCTGCATGGCCGCCGCTGAGCTTTTGGGTCTCGCTCCCGTCATCGGTGCGCCAAATGAGCAGGATTTCGCTGTCTGTCTCGTCCTGGACATCGGGGGACGGCTTTCGGTACTCGGGCAGATTCGACTCTGCCAGCATATTCTGAAGATCAAACCACTGTACCCATGTAAGCTGCCAGGGAACCGGGTTGGAAAACGCATCCGTCCCGCTTTCCCTCGCTTCGCCGTTCTCCCGGCTCAAAAAACGTCCGGTCAGCAGAGGCATATCGTTCTCCCGGTAAAACTTCAGCGAAAAGCATCTGCAGGAATTCATATGATTTTGCTGCCAAGTGAATTCGATCAAGTCCTTACCTGCTCTGTACGCATCCGGATTTTCCATTCTGCCTCCGTCCCGGATACGGCTATCGATAAAATACCGATACAGCCATACGCCTGCCAGCGCGATAAGCGCAACCGCCGATACAACGATCAGTGCAATTTTCAACGCTCTTCTCACTTCTGTCCCCTGTTGTCGAACGGGTCTGTGCACTCATGGCAAAAACTCCGGAGAGCCTGTGCGCTCATACCGCCCACCTGCCCCGCCATAATCATGCCCATGGGTCTTCCGCCGCGGGAATACGGATGCCGCTGAGAATGCTGGAGTATTCCCATAGGAACCATTCGCCGGTAGAGGCCTTCTGCCGCAGCTTCATAGGCCGCGGCGAATCCGCGCCCGCCGTTTTAAGGAATACGCGCATATAGCCCGGCTCCATATCCTGAGGCCTTGGGTCTGATAGCACGTTCAGCGTGTACGGCACGCGCGGCTGATAACCGTTTTCCGGCGCTGCGCCTTCAAAATATGCAAGCGGCAGATAGGCTTTGCCGCGCAGCCGGTCGCGCAGGAACTGGCAGTCATACGGCGACATTGGCTTAGGGCCGCGCAGAAGATCCATTGCGGCGGTGCCCGCATCTTTATCCCTGTCAAACAGTGCTAGCGCACACAGGAACAGCGCGCATATGTGCTCCGGCTGCCGCCCTTTGGCGGCGAGTGTTTCAAATTCCTGCAAATTCTCAGGAATTTTCTGTATAACGACCTGCAATATAACCACTCCTTTCTAAAGCGTGTCGATCACACCGGCGAGGTAAGTCGGCGATACCGACGCATAAATAAAATTGTCTACCAACTGATCCTTCACCGCCTGCCGTACCTCGGAGGCAAGCAGTTCGTCCGCGTTCTCATCTACCAGAAGCAGGGTCTTGCAGACCCAGCCGAGCTGCTTTACGGCACTGCATAGCCTTAGCCGTTCGCTCAGCTTCCATGTGCCCTGCCGGATGACCTCCATCACCAACACGTTGGCACGGCAGGTTCGGCACAAGGCAAGCGTTTCCTCCGGTTTTGAAGAACGGTAGACGAGAAAATCCGGGTCGTATCCCGCAAGCGATTGCATGACTGCCTCCGCCAGGAGCCCGCCCTTCATATCCAGCACAATTCTTCGCATATGTGCTTTCCCACCGCCTTTCTCCTCTTTTGAATGTACCATATATATCTTAACAGCTGTCTCTCCTTCCCGCCCCCGCCGATTAGATAGGTTTTGCAATATTTTTTTCAAAAGCCATTTCCGCTCCTTTCCTCTCTGCAAACAGGTCAAACCCGTGTTGCCTTTTTCTCTATGCATGGTATACTTATAATAATATTTTATTCTGCGGAGGCGGAAGGAGTACAGCATGAGCAAAGCAACAAAAATCAGCCTTTTGTGTGCGCTGGCCGCGCTGGGGCTCATTGTGCTTGCCATGCTGCTCCGATATGCCAGCCGGCATATTTTACACGCTCCGATAGTCAATCATCTGCGAAGCGGGATCTATGTGTTTTTGTTCAGCGCGTGGTGCTATACCCTTTGGCTCCGCATCGTGCAGGTGCAGGTACGGCGCTATCTGCTGGCGATATCAGCGCTGATGGTACTGTGGATTCTGCTGCGCTCGATCAAGTTTTCAATTGGCAATACGGACGCGGAGCGCCGGCTGTGGTATTTCTACTATTTTCCAATGCTGTTTATTCCCATGCTGTCGGTCTTTGTTTCCCAGTCGTTGGGGAAGGACGAGGCTTTTCGCCTGCCGCGATGGACAAAGCTTTTGTATATCCCTACACTGCTTCTGCTTCTGCTCGTTCTGACCAATGATCTGCACAGGCAGGTGTTTTCCTTTCCATCCGGCGTTTTGTCGGATGGGGAGTATCGGTATGAGAAAGGCTATTACTTCGTGCTGGGCTGGGAGGCCCTGTGTGCGGCGTTCTCGCTTGTTTTGATGGTGAGGAGCTGCCGGGTCCCGCACAGCAGGAGTATTCGCTGGCTGCCGCTGGTCCCCTTCGCGCTTTCGCTGGCCTATGCTTATGCTTATGCCAAAAAGGTTTATTGGGTATGGGTGCTTGCGGGCGATATGACGGTGTCTCAGTGCCTGATCTTTGCAAGCATCTTTGAATGCTGCATCCAGTGCGGGCTGATCCAGTCCAATCTTGGATACGACGAGCTTTTTGAGGCGACGAGTCTGCCGGTTCAGATCACGGATCATGCGCTATGCACCAAATATGCTTCGATTGCAATGCAGAAGCCGTTGCCGCAAAGCGAACTGCGGCATATGCAGCAGGATACCGTACAATTGGACGACGATACGCTTTTGAAGCGGCACCGGCTGCGCAGCGGCTGGGTGTTCTGGAAGGAGGACATCTCTGCGCTGAATCAGATACGAAAAGAGCTGGAGCTGACAAGGGATGAGCTGCGTGATACCGGCGACGTTCTGGCGGCGGAGAATGCACAGCGCGCAAGATGGCTGAAGCTGACGGAGGAAAACCGCCTGTATGACATGATGGAGGCGCAGACCGCCCGGCAGATTGCGATGCTTAGGGATCTTCTGGCCGAACTGCAAAGGACCGAGGATTCGGACAGAGCCATACGCCTGCTCGGACAGATCATCATTATAGGGACCTATATCAAGCGCAGAAGCAACCTGATTTTTGTCGGCGTGCAGCGCGGTGCAATCAGCGTGCAGGAGCTTCGGCTGTGCCTTAATGAATCCTCCGAGAACATCAGTGTCTATGGCGCCGACTGCAAGACGATCGTCAAGGGGGAAGGCCAGCTTACCGTTGAACAGGCGACGCAGATCTATGACCTGTTTGAGGCGGTCGTGGAGATGGGGCTGGAATCGCTGCGTGCGTTGCTGACTTCCATAGAGGTTGGAAAGCAGGTGGAGGTTACTCTCTGCGTTTCAGCGGCGGAGCCGCTCTGCGCCCTGCGCGCGCGGTTTCCGGGCCTGGAATGGGAGCAGGATGAGGACGGACTGCAATATGTGACGCGGAAGCTGGAGAGATAGAGGGGGTAAAGGCGTATGGACAGGATCAAAGAAAGCTTCGACAGTCTGCCTATCGCGGCCTGCTTCTTCGATAAAAACGGCGTGGTGCGGCTCATCAACCGCCGGATGCTTGCCATTGCGAACTGCCTGCGAAAAGGCGGCATACAGTCGCTTGCAGAGATGCAGAGCGTACTGCAAGCGCCGCCCGCGAATGTGCGCTGCCTGGATATGCACCTTCGGATTTACCGTTTTCCGGACGGGAAGGCGCTGCGCTTTGCGCAGGAGCAGATCACAACAAAAACCGGCGTCCGGTATACGCAGATTACTGCCGCAGACGTTACGGAGCTGATACGGAAGCAGAACCAGCTGAAGGCGGAAAATGCGAAGCTGGAGGAGGCGAACGAGCGGCTGCGGCTGCTGTTCGCGCAGATACCGGAGATTATTCGGGAGGAAGAAACGCTGGCGATGAAGCTGCGTGTGCATGACGACATTGGGCACAGCATTCTTGCGGCGCGCCGGGTACTGCTCCAGCACGCGGACCAGAAGGAAATTCGCGCAAACGCGGCACTGTGGGAACAGTCAATTTCGGTGCTTTACCGCTCCAGCCAGATAACGGCGCAATCCGAACCGCTGGAGGCTGCAAAAAAACGAGCGGAAGAACTGGGCGTCAGGGTTCTGCTGACAGGGGATGAGCCGCAAACGCAGCGGATACGCGCGCTGAGCGCACTGGCGATCTGCGAATGTGCGGCGAACTGTGTCCGCCACGCAGACGGCACAGAATTGTATGTGCGCTTTTGGCGGAAGCCGGGCTGCACGGAGGTTGCCCTGACCAACAACGGCGCGGCGCCGAAGGAAAAAATCACGGAGGGCGGAGGCCTTTCCATGCTGCGTCAACGCATAAAAAAAGCAGACGGTAAAATGGAGGTTCAGAGCATCCCCCGCTTTAAGCTGATACTCAGTCTGCCGGAACAGGAGGAAGCAGTATATGAGAGTGATGATCGTTGAAGACCAGACCATGATCCGCAGCCTGCTGGAAAGCTATTTTCGCGCCGAGGACGGATACCGTATCGTAGCGTCCATTCCCGGCGCAAAGCAGGCGGTTGAGGTGTGCCGGGCAAGCTCTGTCGATCTGATTTTGATGGATGTGCAAACAGAGAACCGCGAGAACGGATTGACCGCCGTTCACCGGATCAAAGCCATACGGCCAAAGACCAAAATAATTGTTGTGACCTCGCTGATCGACTGCGCCGTCCTGGAAGAGGCAAAGAAGGCCGGGGCTGACAGCCTGTGGTACAAGGACTCCACCGAGAAGCGGCTGATGGACATCGTCCGGCAGACGATGGACGGTGAGCACATCTTTCCGGATGCGCCTCCGACGGTTGAAATCGGCATGGCAAAAAGCACGGAATTTACAAGGACGGAGCTGAAGGTTTTGCGGCATCTGCTGCGGGGCTTGTCCTACACGCGCATCGCGGCAGAGATGGGCTGCGAGATGTCAACGGTCAAATTCCATGTGGCAAACATGCTGCAAAAAACCGGGCTGGAAAACAAGCTCCAGCTTGCTCTGGCGGTCAGCGACGTCAAGCTGGTTGCCGATTTGGCGGAAGAGTGATGGAATTTGATTTTCTGCTTGTACAGCCACAGGCATTTATTGAAAAGAAGAAGCCGCGTCTGAGACGTTA
>JALFDW010000033.1 GCA_022778545.1 bacterium
GGGAGAGGTGGCAGCGCGCAGCGCTGACGGAGAGGGGGGTAGGGGGCGATGCCCTTCATCGCCCCGCCTTATACTATGGCATTTTCTTTAATTCGCGGGACGTCCGGAGGCCGTCCCCTACATTCCTCCCCACGCAAAAGAGCCGCCCCATTGCGGGGCGGCTCTCTGTTTGTGATGATACGGCTTACTCGAGCTCGCTGAGCTTCTTGTAATACTCGTACTTGTCCTTCGCTTCGGCCTCGGCGCGGGTGAACAGATCGTCCGCAACCTCGGGGAAGAACTTCTTCAGGGAAGCATAGCGCGCTTCGCCCATGATGAACTCGCGGTAATCGCTCTTCGCGGGCTTGCTGTCGAGGATGAACGGGTTCTTGCCCTCGGCGGCGAGATCCGGGTTGTAGCGATACAGCGGCCAGTAACCGGCCTCAACGGCCTTCTTGGCTTCAGCCTGGGACTTGCCCATGTTGATGCCGTGGTTGATGCAGGGCGCATAGGCGATGATGAGGGACGGCCCCTTGTAGGCTTCCGCTTCGGTGATCGCCTTGATGAGCTGGTTCTGGTTCGCGCCCATGCAGACCTTGGCAACATACACATAGCCATAGCTCATGGCCATCATGCCGAGATCCTTCTTCTTGGTGCGCTTACCGGCAGCAGCAAACTTCGCAACAGGGCCGGTCGGCGTTGCCTTGGAGGCCTGACCGCCGGTGTTGGAGTACACTTCGGTGTCGAGCACGAGGATGTTGACGTCCTCATCCATGGCGAGAACGTGGTCAAGTCCGCCGTAGCCGATGTCGTATGCCCAACCGTCGCCGCCGAAGATCCACTGGCTCTTCTTGGTCAGCATGTCGGAGGAAGCAACGACCTCGCGGGCCAGCTTGCAGGCGTCGCAGCCGCAGCCTTCCACGATGGCATCCTTGCAGGCAGCAAGGAGCTTTTCGCCGGCGGTGCGGGAACCTTCCGCATCGTCCATCTTCTCAAGCCACTCTGCGCCGGCAGCCTTGATGTCCGCGTCGCACCAGTCGATGGCGATGAGCGCCTTCACGGTGTCCGCAACCTTTGCGCGGCGATGCGTGGTGCCGAGGTTCATGCCGAAGCCGTATTCCGCGTTGTCCTCGAACAGGGAGTTGGACCAGGCGGGGCCATGACCCTTCTCGTTCTTGGTGTACGGGCAGGTCGGGGCGCTGCCGCCATAGATGGAGGTGCAGCCCGTGGCGTTGGCGATCATCATCCTGTCGCCGAAGAGCTGAGTAACGAGCTTGATGTACGGAGTCTCACCGCAGCCTGCGCAGGCGCCGGAGAACTCGAACAGCGGCTGGAGGAACTGGCTGCCCTTCACGGTACCCTTGTTCAGCGCAACATCCTTCTTCGGGAGCTTGAGCGCGGCTTCCCAGTTCTCAACTTCGGTCTCGGTGGAAACATGCAGCGGAACCATCTTGAGCGCCTTCTCCTTCGCCGGGCAGACGTCAACGCAGTTGCCGCAGCCGGTGCAGTCGAGCGGGCTGATCTGCACGCGGAACTTCAGGCCGGCAAACTCCTTGCCGATGGCGGGCTTCGTCTCAAAGGACGCGGGCACTTCCTCGCCTTCCTTCACAAGGAACGGGCGGATGCAGGCGTGCGGGCAGACGAGCGAGCACTGGTTGCACTGGATGCAGTTCTCGGGGATCCACTGCGGTACGTCCACGGCGATGCCGCGCTTTTCGTACTTGGTGGTGCCGGTGGGAACAGTGCCGTCCGGGCTCATCTTGGAAACGGGCAGCTTGTCGCCGTTCTGCTCCAGGATGGGCTTGATGAACTCATGGTAGTACGGATCGTCCGTCACGGAGGCGAGCACAGCGCCTTCGGTCGTGGTCGCCCAGGACTCGGGGTACTTGATCTCCTCGATGGCATTCGCGCCTGCGTCGATGGCGGCGTAGTTCTTGAGAACCACTTCGTCGCCCTTCTTGGCGTAGGACTTCTTCGCAGCGGCCTTCATGTAGTCGATGGCCTGATCCGCGGGGATGACGTTTGCGAGCTTGAAGAAGGCGGACTGCATGATCGTGTTGATGCGGTTGCCCATGCCGGTTTCCTTCGCAAGCTTGATGGCGTCGATGTTATAGAACTTGAGGTGCTTCTGCGCGATGGCGTTCTTCAGCTTCGCGGGGAGTTCCTTCTCCATCTCCTCGAGCGTCCACTCGGAGTTGAGCAGGAACGTGCCGCCTTCCTTGATGCCGTCGGCCACGTCATAGTGCGTAACGTAGGAGGGGTTGTGGCAGGCCACGAAGTCGGCCGCGTCGATCAGATAGGGGCTCTGGATCGGCGTCTTGCCGAAGCGCAGGTGGGATACCGTGAGGCCGCCGGACTTCTTGGAGTCGTAGGCGAAGTAGCCCTGCGCGAACATGTCGGTATGGTCACCGATGATCTTGATGGAGTTCTTGTTCGCACCAACGGTACCGTCGGAACCGAGGCCGTAGAACTTGCAGGCGATGGTGCCTTCCGGCGCAGCGTTGACCTGCTCCTTCACTTCGAGGGAGGTGAAGGTCACGTCGTCGGTGATGCCGATGGTGAAGTGGTTCTTCTTCTCGCCGTCCAGGTTGTCGAACACAGCCTTCGCCATGGAGGGCGTGAACTCCTTGGAACCGAGGCCGTAGCGGCCGCCGAGGATCATGACGTCATGGATGCCCGCTTCCGCGAACGCATTGACGACATCCTGATACAGAGGCTCGCCGAGGGAACCGGCTTCCTTGGTGCGGTCGAGCACCGCGACCTTCTTGCAGGTCTTGGGCAGAGCGGCGATGAGCTTGTCGGCCGCGAACGGGCGATACAGGCGGACCTTGATGAGGCCGAGCTTCGCGCCCTTGGCATTCAAGTGGTTGATGGTCTCTTCCACGACATCCGCACTGGAGCCCATGGTGATGATGACCTTGTCCGCATCGGGCGCGCCGACGTAATCGAACAGGTTGTACTTGCGGCCGGTGATCTTGCCGACTTCGTCCATGTAATGCTGGACGATGCCCGGAATCGCTTCATAGTACTTGTTGGCCGCTTCGCGGTTCTGGAAGTAGATGTCCGGGTTCTGTGCGCTGCCGCCCAGGTGCGGATGCTCCGGGTTCAGAGCGCGGGCACGGAAGGCCGCCACCGCGTCGCGGTCAAGCAGCTTATCCATATCCTCATAGTCGATCGCTTCGATCTTCTGGATCTCGTGGGAGGTGCGGAAGCCGTCGAAGAAATGCACGAAGGGAACGCTGCCCTTGATGGCGGAAAGGTGCGTCACAAGCGCAAGATCCATGACTTCCTGCACGGAAGCGGAAGCAAGCATGGCAAAGCCGGTCTGGCGGCAGCTCATCACGTCGCTGTGATCGCCGAAGATGGAGAGCGCATGGTAAGCAAGCGCACGGGCGGAAACGTGGAACACGCCGGGCAGCAGCTCGCCGGAGATCTTGTACATGTTCGGGATCATCAGCAGAAGGCCCTGGGAAGCGGTGAAGGTCGTGGTCAGCGCGCCCGCGGAAAGGGAGCCGTGCACGGCGCCCGCAGCGCCCGCCTCGGACTGCATCTCAGCGATGCGGACCTTCTGGCCGAACAGGTTCTTCCTGCCGTTGGCCGCCCAGTCATCTGCAACCTCCGCCATCGGGGACGAAGGGGTGATGGGATATATCGCTGCTACGTCGGAGAACGCATATGCAACATGCGCGGCAGCGGTATTGCCATCGATTGTCATGGTCTTTGCCATCTTGGTAATATCCTCCTGTGTCATATTGGACTGTTGTATTACATCCTTTGCTCCCTTAAATCAAAACCGCAGCATATTAAAGGAAACAGAAGGCCATAATCCGTGTAACATTATAGTATTTCTGCCTTGTGAAGTCAACCGCGCGCGCGCATTAATGCGGGGTTTTTGTCTCCAATCTTAACAATATTAACATGGAGCGGGGGAGTGCGCCCCATCCCCCTTGCCCCTTCCCCGGGGAAGAGGGACATGATGCTGAAGGCGCGGCGCACCTTCACGGCGTGGTTGAATCATGGTGCCGTTGTTTGGGTTCGCGGGACGTCCAGAGGCCGTCCCCTACATCCGTCCTCTTGGATGGAATGTGCATGTAGGGGGCGGCGTCCCCGACGCCCCGCCTTGTACAGACGGCATTTCGGTTATGCCGCGGGACGTCCGGAGGACTTCCCCTGCATTCGTCCTCTTGGATGGAATGTGCATGTAGGGGGCGGCGTCCCCGACGCCCCGCCTTGTACAGACGGCATTTCGGTTATGCCGCGGGACGTCCGGAGGCCGTCCCCTACATCCGTCCTCTCGGAAGTTATACACACCGGAGAATATGCACAAAAGGGCTTTATGTCTTATGCATGAGACACTTTCCCATTTTTCACCAGTGAAAAAGACGATCCTCCGCGCAAAGTATGTACAAATTGAAAAATTTTTCATGGAAAGAGCATTTTGCGATTGCATTTTCGTGTTAAGTTGTTGTATATTAGTCTTAATAAAAAACGATTGTCTTCCTGCATTGCAATATGATTCATTTTTCTCATCTCGAATGGCTTATTGTCGTGCAGGCAATGATAAAATAAATCTAAAGGAGCAACGAACATGCCTGCTAAAATGAAAATCCGCTCCGCGTATGCAACACTCCCAAGCGCGGAAAAGAAAGTCGCTGACTTTATCCTTGAAAACTCAGACCGCGCCACGCGTATGGTGATCAACGAGATCGCAGAGGCCGCCGGCGTGAGCGTTCCTTCCGTAACCCGCCTTGCGCGCAAGCTCGGTTACAGCGGCTTCCTGGACTTCCGCGTTGCCCTCGCCTCCGGCACGGCCACGATGGAAACGAAGAAGGACACCGCCATCCTCCCGGAGGACAGCGACGAGACCGTCATCGAAAAGACTTACAGCGCCACCATCAACGCGCTGGAGGATACCTATAAGGCGCTCGACAAGGAAGCGATGATCGCCCTGGCCCACGCCATCGAAACCGCGGACCGCGTATTCCTCTGCGGCAACGCAAGCTCCGCCCTGCTCGCGGAGGACGTTATGAGCCAGCTCCACACGCTCGGCATCGAAGCCTACGTCATCACCGACCCCACGGCCATGAGCGTTTACAAGCGCCGCTTCAAGCGGGGCGATGTTTTCATCGGCATCTCCCGCACGGGCCGCAACAAGGTGCTCAACGAGGCGCTCCGGGCCGCGAAGATGGGCTGCGCGACCTGCGCATTCTTCTGCAACTACATCAACGCACCCGCCGCCCAGATCGCAGACTTCTTCTTCTGCACCTCCCGGCTTGATGATTTCAAGACCATCATGGGCCGCGAAACAAACAGCACGATGATCTCCCTGCTGAACCTGCTCGTGATCCTCGTTGCCCGTTACATCAAGCAGAAGAAAGTGCCGGACAGCATCAAATAAAGCATGATCATCACCGCGGATTACCATACCCACACGAATTACAGTCACGGCAAGGGCACACCGGAAGAGAATGTCCTTGCCGCGATCGAAAAGGGCCTCCGCCGCATCGCCATCAGCGAGCATGCGGGGGCTCATCTTTTTTATGGCGTGCGCGGAAACCATCTTCTGCGCCTGCGCCGCGAGGTGGACGCGCTTGCCCGGCGCTATGCAAACGAGATCGAAGTGCTGATGGGCCTTGAATGCAACCTCATCGCCGCCGGAAAATGCGACGCGCCGCTGCCGGGCACAGGTATCCCGGAAGGCGCGGATCTTGCCCCGTTTGACGTGCTGCTGCTGGGCTACCACAAGGGCGTCTGGCCGGAAGATGCCGCAGCGCGGGGCGCATTCCGTGAATCCTTCGGCCTCGGCCATGCCGACCCTGTGAAGGTGGCCGAAGCGCTGCTTCAAACAGCGGAGCGTTACAAAATCGGGATGCTTTCCCACCCCTGCGAATATGTGCAGGCGGACATCCCGACACTTGCGCGCGGCGCAAAGGAGCTTGGCATCCTGCTCGAGATCAACGCGAGCCATGTGAGCATGACGCCCGCGCAGATCCGCGAGGCCGCATCCTATGGCGCAAAGTTCGTCATCGGGAGCGACGCGCACACCCCTGCGCGCGTGGGAGATTTTGAAAAAGCCATCCGGGCGGCGGAAGAAGCGCAGGTGGAAACGCGCATTGTCAACGCGGAAAATGCGGATTGATTCCGCACAATTTTTTTCAGTTTAACACAATTTCTTTCAGAAAAAAGCCGGGCAGCATCCGCAACCCGGCTTTTGTTTATTTACGAAGATTAAAACAGTGTTTTGTATAGCATGTCTATAATAAAAATAAATAATTACTATAATTGATTTATTATATCATGGTTTATACAGTGCTTTACTGCATAGAAACGACATTTTCTGTTATACCGCGGGATGTCTATCCCTCTACTCCGCGCCCAGACTTGCCTTCGGCAAGGGGCGCTATGCACGCCCGCCTGCGGGCGGGTGTCAGTCACCTGCGGTGCCAGCTCCCCCAAAGGGGGAGCCAAGGCATAACATACCCCAACACCCACATCGAAGCGTTTTTGCCTCTCCCCTCGGGAGAGGTGGCAGCGGCGTGAGCCGCTGACGGAAAGGGAGCAGAAAAGGCATTGCCTCATCGCAGCACCCCATCCCCCTAACCCCCTTCCCCAGGGAAGGGGGACATGGAACTGAAGGTGCGGCGCACCTTCGGGGCATATTGGAAATGATGCCGTTGTTATAATCCGCGGGACGTCCGGAGGCCGTCCCCTACATTGTCCTCTCGGAGGTTATGTTATATACAAGAATGTTGCCCTTGCTATGCCCTCTCAATCACCTGCGGTGACAGCTCCCCCAAAGGGGAGCCAAGGCATATCCTAACACCCGCATTGGAGCGTTCTTGCCTCTCCCCTCGGGAGAAGTGGCAATGCCCACATCGCCCCGCATTATTTAAACCAACGTTATTTTTCCTGCGTCAATTGTCAATTGTCAATTCTTCCGCCTGTTCCGCAAACGCGCGAAGCAACGCTCCGTTGCGTTCATCCTGCGGGGCAGCCGCACGGGCGCGCAGGGAAGCGAGGTTTTCTTCCATCTGCTCCGCAGCGCCATCGATGCCAAGCTGCGCGGCACGCACCCACTGTTCCACAGCACAGGCCTCCCTGTAAGCGTTCACCGCTTCCCAATAGCCGGCATAGCGCTCTTCATAAAGGTCATAGAGCGTCAGCGTCTCATAGAGCCTCGCATAATCCCGGGCGTAATAATCCCTTTCGCACCAGCCGATCAGCTCCGCCTCGCCGGGCTCATCTCCTTCCGCGATGAGCTGCACGGCGGATATGACCGTGATGAGCAGGATCAGGAGCAGCAGCGCCGCACCGGCCGCCTTGAGCCCGATGCGCAGGGCAAGCGCATGTTTTTCTTTGTTCATTCCCACGCCCTCCTCTCAAGCACCGCGGCAGCAAGTGTATTCTCTTCATCCATGGGGATATAATCCTGCTGCAGCACGGCGCGCTCTTCCTGCGTCATGCCGAGCATCGCTTCGGCGAAAGCCAGCACATCCGCGCAGTACGCTTCCACATGGGCACGGTTTCGCTCCGTCAGCTCCGGATAGGCGGGGATGTCCGCGTTCAGCACATCGTTCATGCGCCCGATCAACCATGTGATGTCATCTTCATCCACGTCGTCCTCTTCCGCTGCGCGGAACAGGTTGAGCCGCGCTTCCTCAAAGCGTTCATACTGGCTGTAAAGCAGCACCATCTGGGAAGCTTCGTAATGCTCCTGCCCGAAAAGATCCTTTTTGTCCATCATTTCATACAGGGCGCCGAACTGCTCCGACGCATACAGCGTTTCGATCTCCGCTTCAATCTTCGTTTCGTTCAGGCGATTGCCCGCCTTGTGTGCCGCATCCGTTAGGAAAAATGCAGCGGTTACGCCAAGGAACGCCAGCGCAAACAGCGCCGCTTCCGCAATCAAAACACGGTTGAGCACCCGGTTTGCCGCCCGGAGGCGCAAAAGGGGCGCTTCCTCGCTGCTGACGCGGGCATATTCCGCCTCAGCCGTCTGTTTTTCCTGCTTCCAGCGCAGCCCGCGGGGGTTTGCCGTGCCGCAATACGGGCATTTTTCTTCCTTTGCGCGGTAATTCGCGCCGCAGTTTTTGCACTTCATTGTTTTCCCTCTGCAAGGCGCGCGGCTGCACGTTCCGCGAGCGCCTGATAGTCCGTTTCTTTCTCCGCGTCAAGGGCGATGCCCTCCGCAATTTCATCCTCCGTCAAAAGGAGCGTTTCCGTCAAAAGCGCACGCGCCCGGCGCTCCAGCTCTGCGACGGCATCCTGCTCCCCATAAACGAAACCGGCTTCCGAAAGCGCGCTGCATTCCCGCAGCAGGGAGAACAGGTGTTTGAGATCATAATTGAGGAGATCCGCCCCTTCCGGGAAGCCTGCCACGAATTCCGCGGTTTCCGCGCAGCTCTCTTCCTCGTTTCCGAGCGTCTCAAACAGCGCGCCGACCGTCCTGTATTTCTCATATGCGCCGCTGTAAACGCGTTCCGTTTGTTCAAGCGCGGCAGGGAGGGCATCATATTCGCCGTTTTGCCAAAGCTGCTCGAGCTTTTCGAGCGCGGCATCCTGCCTGCGCAGCGCAGCCTCCGGCGCCAGTTTTGAATAAAGGAACGCCGCAAGAAAGGCTACAGCCGCCACAACCACGATGACCAGCATGGCACAAAGAAGAATGCGCTTTGCCCGTGCCGCCACACGCTCCGGAACATGCAGCAGCGCGGCGATCTTCGCATAGATGCCGCTGATCTCCTGCCGGTGTTTTTCCTCTGCGATCGCTTCGTTTTCATAGCCGCAGTAAGGGCAAAGCAGCGCGTTTTCCGGAAGCTCCGCGCCGCAGTTTGAACAGGTCATGTTTTTCTCCTTCGCCTTTGTGATTTCTATTGATTATATCAGATTATACCGCAAAAAAAAGCGTGAAATGGCCTTTCTCCTCCGTACCATATCGCGGTGGGATATGGTATAATTAAGAATCAGGCGCCCGCTTCGTTCGCCGGTAAGCCATCCACACCCGCCTGTGGAATCCACAGGGACAATTTGTGGAAACTGTTGGCAGTGGGGAGACTGTGGAAAACAGGCGTGTTTTTCCCGGGGATATCCACACCGTTCCCAACAGCCAAAACCGTTTCCGTTTCTCGGAAAAAGCGGGTTTTCCACAGCCCCAACACCCCCTACTGCTACTACGACAAAGTATTATAATAAAACATGCATGAGAAACACGGAGGTTCACGATGCGCATCCATATCAACACCCAGGAACTTAACGCCGGCATATCGACCGTAATCAAGGCGCTTTCCACCCGCACCACGGTCAGCATCCTCGAAGGCATCTATCTCGAAGCCGCAAACGGGTGGCTGCTCCTGCGCTGCACGGACCTTTCCCTTCAGATCGAGACCAACGTTGCCGCGACCGTGCAGGAGGAAGGCGCGATCGTCCTTCCCGGCAGGCTCTTTTCCGAGATGGTACGCCGCCTGCCCGGCGAAACCACGTTCATTGACGTGAAGAAGGGCACCGCCACCATCGAAAGCGGCAGTTTCAAGACCACCCTGCAGGGCGAGGATGCGGATGGTTTCCATACGATGTCCACCGTTACGCGGGAGCACATCATCAAAATGAAATGCGACGCGCTCAAGAACATGATCCGCCAGTGCATCTTTGCCGCGGCGCAGGATGACACGAAGCCGATCCTCGCAGGCGCGCTGCTCGAGCAGCAGGAGGGCGACCTTTCGCTCGTGGCGCTCGATGGATACCGCCTTGCCATGCGCCGCGAACGGGTGCCCGGCGGCATGCTCGCGGACAGGAGCGCCGTCATCCCCGCGCGCTCGCTGCTTGAGATCAGCAAGATCCTGCCGGACACGGACGAAACGTTCGACATGATCTTCTCTAAAACCCATGTGATGATTGACCTTTCCCACACGAATATCACCGCGCGGCTGATGGATGGCGAATTCATCAAATACAAGCAGATCTTGCCGGATGGGCACAAGACGCGCGTGCGTGTGAACCGGCATGAGCTGATGGGCGGCATCGACCGCGTTGCGCTGATGGCGCGGGAGGGGAAGAGCAACCTCATCAAATTCACCTTTACGGCGGACAAACTGACCATTGCCGCCAACAGCGAGCTGGGCCGCAGCCATGAGGAGATCCCCGTGGATGTGATGGGGGAGGACATCGAGATCGCCTTCAATGCGAAATACTTCACGGATGTGCTGCGCGTGCTGGACGATGACGAGATCTACCTTGACATGAACAACAACATCAGCCCCTGCGTCGTGCGCCCCATTCAGGGCAACGCGTATTATTACCTGATCCTGCCGGTGCGCCTGTTCTCCGGCATGTGATGGAAATTGACAATGGACAATTGATGTATTGAAGAGGGCGTGCCGGTTGGCGCGTTCTTTTTTGATCCCCTCTGCGGCCCCTACACGTACAACCTCACCGAGAGGACGGATGTAGGGGACGGCCTCCGGACGTCCCGCGGATTAAAACACCGGTTGCATTTTCCACCATGCCGTGAAGGTGCGCTGTACCTTCAACATCATGTCCCCCTTCCCCGGGGAAGGGGGTAAGGGGGATAGGGTGTTCGGATGCGGGTGCACCCCCTCTCCGTCAATGCCTGACGGCATTGCCCCCTCTCCCGAAGGGAGAGGCAAGAACGCTCCGATGAGGGTGCAGATAAAATAAGGCGGGGCGATGTCCGACTCGCCGGGAGACGGCTCACTGGATCAGCCTGCGGGCTAGCAGGGCATCGCCCCCTACATGCACAAACCACCGAGAGGACAGATGTAGGGGACGGCCTCCGGCCTTCCCGCAGGGTATAATAAAGGTGTCGTTATGCTACTTGGCTCCCCCTTTGGGCGAGCTGTCACCGCAGGTGGCTGAGAGGGCTATGCAAGGTAGGAATCTGTCTGTGAATTATTGTAGAGGAATTGATTGCCTGTGTAAAGAATTGCCCAAACCAAAATGGTTTGGGCAACTCTCGGTAAATCATGTCTTATGGCTGCCTCCCGGTCAGGAAGGCTTATTTTGTGCGATCGCTATTGCCGCGTTTAGCCGACGGCCTTGAGCACCATGTACAGGCGCTGATAATCATCGCCGGAGGAATCCGCGCAGGTCATGAGGAGCATCAGCTTGTCGCTGCTGCTGGCGTTCGAGACCTTCATGCCGCGGTATGCGCTCGTGGCATAGCTGAACTGGCTGTTGAGCCACTGCTGCTTCATCTCGCCGGTGACGGTGGAATTGAAGCAGTTGAGATACAGGATCTTCTTGCGCGCAGAGGCGGAGGAGACGGTGCTCTTGTCGATCTCATAGAAGCAGACGAGCTGCCACTGGGAGGAGCCGTTGTAGCGGATGTTGAAGATGGAGGTCTTGCAATCCGTGCAGGTGGCGCTGCAGCGCTTGGTATAGTCGCACTTGGTCTTGCCGAGCCATGCGTTCTGCACATGATGCAGCGCATGCAGGCCGGTCTGGCTCACGCGCATGTTGTGGCCGGTGATGACGGCGATGGGGTCGTCATAATAGCTCATGGCGTAAACATAGTTGACGGAGGAGCTGTACGCGTTGTAGCGGAAGTTGCCCTTGCTGTCCAGCGCGTTGCAGTAGATGTAGGTGTTGATGTTCGTGCCGGGAACCTGGATGGTACCCCAACGGTCGGCGCTCGTGCCGGTATACTTGGCGTAGCGGTTCTTGCCCACGCTCTGTGAGCCTGTGTTGATTGGATTCACGGATTCAAGGGAGCTGGTGCTGCCATTGCCGCCGCTGATGCCGTTGCTGCTGCTACTGCTGCTGTTAGAGCTGCCGAGCTGCACATATTTCGAGGAAACGTAGCCCTCCTTGCCATCGAAGGAGACTTTATAATAGCTGCCGCTGGTGCTAAGCACGGTGACGGTGACGCCCTTGTTCAGCTTTGCCACGCGGGAGGAATCGGAAGAGGCTTTCTTGCGCAGGCTGACCCAGGATTCGCAGTTGACGATCGTGCCCAACTGGGCAGAGCTGGTGCTGCCGTTACCGCCGCTGATGCCGTTGCTGCTGTTGCTGCTGTTGCTGCCGGAGTTGAGCTGTACGTACTTGGAGGAGACATAGCCTTCCTTGCCGTTATAAGAAACTTTATAATAGCTGCCGCTGGTGCCGAGCACGGTCACGGTGGCGTCCTTTTTCAGCTTCGCGATGCGGGAGGAAGAGGAGGACGCGCTCTTGCGCAGGCTGACCCAGGAGCTGCAGTTGACGATCGTGCCGGTCTGGCCGCTCGCCTGGCTGCTGCTCTCCGAGGAGGAGCCGCCGGTGACCGTTACGCCGCCGGCGCTGATGCCGCTGCCGACGATAATTTCCTTCGGGGCGGCGAACGCAGCGCCCGCCACACTAAGGAGCGTGAGTGCCACCAGCAGGAGAGAAAGTGCTTTCTTAGTTCTCATGGTGTGATTTGACCTTCCTTTCTTTGCGTTCCGCCGGCAGACGGATCATTCGTCGCTGCCGGACTGTTCTTCCGTTTCGGGTTCCGCAGGCGTTTCTTCCTGCTCAAATGAGAATGCGCTTTCCGGCATCCGGGTGCCGGAAGCCGTTGTGCCGCCCCGTTTCCTGGCTTCCTCTTCCGCTGCAGCGCGCGCCTTTTCGCGGTCTGTCATCACGGCGCTGAACACCATGAGCCCGATGAGGGAGATGAGACCCAGCACCCAGAGAACGGTGTTGAGGACCGAGCCGGTCGGCGCAATGTTGAAGATCTCCAGCACGCCCTTTACGATGAGCAGCACGCCGGAAACGGCCGAGAGAATGCGCATCCAGAAACGATATTTTTCCGGTGAGCATTTCGGGTATTCGTTCCGCAGCAACTTCGCTTTGCCGAAGATGGCGATCCACAGCAGATACACGCCTGCCGCAGGCATAACGAGGGAAAACAGATCAATTTGGGGCAATTCCATTTGGGGCATTGATTCGGTTCCTGCCTTTCTAAAATATACCAATCCGGTTCGGATTATACAAGCGTCCGCCCGGCTTGTTAACCCAATGTTTACAGACGGTTCAGATCCGCTTGAGCTTTGCGCCCTCGCGGGTATCCTCCACGGCAAAGCCCAGCGCCTTGAGCGCTTCGCGCAGCTCATCCGCACGGGCCCAGTTCTTCGCCTTGCGCGCTTCGATGCGCTCGAGCGCAAGCGCTTCGGCCTCCGGGTTCGCCTCGCCTTCCGTCACGACGGTGGCCTGCGTTTCCGCCTTTGCAAGCCGCTCCGCTTCCGCGCGTGCCCGTTCTGCGGCGGGGAGCAGGGAGAGGCCGAGCACCGTATCGAATTCGCCGAGGAGTGCGAGCTTCGTCGTGGCGTTCGTTTCGGATTTCAGCACGTCATACAGCACGGTCACGCCGAGGGACGTGTTGAGGTCGTTGCCGAGCGCGGCGTGGAACTTTTCGCGCAGCGGCTGTGCCGCCGCTTCATCAAAGGCTTCACCCGCTTCCGGCCGGAGGGCTGCGATGCGGCTGATAAGCTTGTTGTAGGTCGTTGCCGCATTGTCAAGATTCTCAAAGCTGAACACGAGCGATTTCCGGTAGTGCGACTGCAGGCAGAACAGCCGGTACACGAGCGGGTCATACCCTTTTTCCTCGAGCAGGGAGACCGTAAGGAACTCGCCCTTGGATTTGCTCATCTTGCCGCTGTTCGTGTTCAGGTGCAGCACATGGAACCAGTATTTGCACCAGGGGTGCCCGAGATACGCTTCGCTCTGCGCGATCTCGTTGGTGTGGTGCGGGAAGGCGTTGTCGATGCCGCCGCAGTGGATGTCAAGATCCTCGCCGAGGTGCTTCATGCTGATGCCGGAGCATTCGATGTGCCAGCCCGGATAGCCCGTGCCCCAGGGGGAATCCCATTTAAGCTCCTGATCTTCGAATTTGGACTTGGTGAACCAGAGCACGAAGTCCGCCTTGTTGCGCTTGTTTTCGTCCGCCTCTACGCCCTCGCGCACGCCGACGGCGAGATCCTCTTCTTTATGATCGTTGAAGATATAGTACTTGTCGAGCTTTGCGGTGTCGAAATAGATGTTGCCGCCCGCTTCGTAGGCGTAGCCCTTTTCGATCAGCCTCTCGATGAGGTGGATGTACTCCGCGATGCAGTTCGTCGCGGGTTCGACCACATCCGGCCGCTTGATGTTGAGCTTGCGGCAGTCCTCAAAGAACGCGTCCGTATAGAACTTCGCGATCTCCATGACCGTCTTGTGTTCGCGCTTTGCGCCCTTGAGCATCTTATCCTCGCCGGTATCCGCATCCGAGGAGAGATGGCCGACGTCCGTGATGTTCATGACGCGCTTGACGTTATAGCCGGAGTAGCGCAGGTATTTTTCCAGCACGTCCTCCATGATGTAGGAGCGCAGGTTGCCGATATGGGCAAAGTGATAGACCGTCGGGCCGCAGGTGTACATCTTGACGATGTCCGGGTGGTTGGGTATAAACTCCTCTTTTCTGCGGGTCGCGGAGTTGTAAAGCTGCATGATCTTCCTCCTTCGGGAAAGCGTTGCCGCCGGATTTTCAATTTATTATTATACCACGCCGGAGAGCTCTTCCGCAAGGCGAACGGCAGCCGCGACGGAAAGCTGATCCCTTGCATCCACCTGATAATCCACGCAGGCGTTGCGCACGGCGGCGGGGTTTGCGGCGGCGCCGCGCTGGGCGAGGAGCGCCTCCACCATTCCGGCAAATTCAGCAATCTTCGGATAAGGGAAGCGGAGCGTTTTCATGCTCCCGCACTCCGGTTCCGCCGTGCGCGCCGTGATGACGGGCAGCACGTTTGCGGGGGAAGCAAAGGCCGCGCGCCGTGCGAAGAAAGCGCGCATCTCCGGCGCGGAACAGTCTGCGTCGTCAAAAAGGAGCAGAAAGCGCAGCGGTTGTGCGCCGAGGGAGGAGAGCAGCGCGTCCCCGTCAAAGGCGGCGCCGCGGGGAAGCAGCACGAGCCGAAGCTCCGGCAGCTCCTCGGCGAGGTTGAGCGCAAGTGCGGTCTTTCCCGTGCCGGCGGGCCCTGTGAGCAGCACGGGCTCCGCCGTTTCGCCGCGCATGAAGCGGATGGAATGGTCAAGGAGCGCGGTGCGCTGCGGCTCATAGAAGGGGAGGGGGCAATACTGCCCGGCGGGCCGGGAGAAGGGAAGAAACTCGTTTTGTTTCACGTGAAACAGCTTATCCCGCAGGAACGGCGCGGAGCCGTATGCGGCGAAGAAATTCCAGAGATCATCACAGAGGGCGCGCCAATCTTCCGACTCGAGCAGGCGGATGATGACCTCCTCGAGCGCCTCATCCGAAACGTAGGAGTCCCGAAGGCCCATTTCCCCGTAGTGCCAGGAGAGCCATTCGGCTTCGGGCGGCATGGAGGCAAGGAGCGGGGCGGGCATTTCCGGTTCCGGCGCTGGTTTTGCGTTTGCGGCGGGTGCGGGGCGGACGCTGCCGCCGGCCCACACGGCGGAGGACATCAGGGAGATATTGTCCCGAGCGTGGCGCGGCTTGAGCTGAAGCGCGCGATGGCGTTCGGCCGCCATGCGGTAAAGATGCGCGCCGGAGAGTGTTGCCAGCTCCCCGAGGATGGCAAGGTCCGCGCGCATGGCGCTGCGCTCGGCTTCCTCCATGCGGCCGTCCGCCGCCATGACGGCAAAGGCGTGGGGGCGCAGGAGCACGAGTGAGATGAGATAATCGAGCCAGAGATCCCCGCTGACACGGCGCGCGCCGCAGGAAAGGAGCGCGGCGGTAAGTGCATGATAGCAGGAGAGGGCGCCAAGCGTATCCCCCGCATGGATGGCTGCCGCCGTGGCGAACAGGTGCGCGAGCGGAGAATCCTCCTGCCCGTCCCGCAGGATCGTAAGCCGCGGGAGAAGGGAGGCGATGCGTTCCGCGCCCTCAGCGGGCGCGCATTCGCGGAAGCTGAACATAAGACCCCCTTAAAAAGCAAAGAACTGGAGGCCGGGCATCCGGCCTAACCTTATTGTCCGTTGCGGGGCAGGAATTGTCAATTGTTATTTGCTTCGCCGGGCGGCGAATGATATACTTATTTTGCTTTTGCGCATAGTATGAAAGCGGAGAGCATAGTTTATTGGAAGGGCTTAAGCGATGGAGAAAAAGATCATCCTGACGGGCGGCGGTTCCGCCGGCCATGTTACGCCGAACCTGGCGCTTTTGCCGCAGCTTCAGGCCGAGGGCATCGAGGTGCATTACATCGGCACGGCGGACGGCATCGAGCGCACGATCGTTTCGGAACGCAGCGACATCACATATCACGTCATATCCTCCGGCAAGCTGCGCCGGTATTTTTCCTGGAAGAACTTCACAGACCCGTTCCGCGTGCTGCGCGGCATGTTCCAGGCGCGCCGCATCATGCGCGAGGTGAAGCCGGCGGCGGTGTTTTCCAAGGGCGGTTTCGTTTCCGTGCCGGTTGTGATCGCCGCGCACGGGAAGCATATCCCGGTGGTGACCCATGAATCGGACTATACGCCCGGGCTTGCGAACAAGATCAACGCAAAATTTGCGGATAAGATCTGCGTCACCTTTGAGGATACGCTTTCGCATGTGGGCGCGAAGGGCGTGCATACGGGGACGCCGATCCGCCCGGAGCTTTACGAGGGCGACAAGGCGCGCGGCCTTTCCTTCCTCGGGTTTGACGACAAAAAGCCCATCCTGCTCGTGATGGGCGGGAGCCTTGGCGCGGCGGCGGTGAACGACGCGGTGCGCGCGGCGCTGCCGAAGCTGCTCGCAAGCTACGACATCGTGCATCTCTGCGGGAAGGGCAAGGTGGAGGAAAGCCTTGCGCAGCCGGGCTACCGCCAGTTTGAATATGTGAACGAAGAATTGCCCGACGTGCTTGCTGCGACGGACATTGTCGTCTCCCGCGCGGGAGCGAACGCGGTGTTTGAGTTTCTGGCGCTCTCCAAGCCGGCGCTGCTCATCCCGCTGCCGCGCTCCGCGAGCCGGGGGGATCAGATCCTCAACGCGGGCTACTTTGCGCGCAAGGGCTTTGCGATGGTGCTTGAGCAGGAATCGCTCACGCCGGAGACGCTGCTTGACGCGGTG
The DNA here is from genome assembly GCA_022778545.1 of bacterium. Lineage (GTDB taxonomy): Bacteria > Bacillota > Clostridia > Christensenellales > CAG-138 > UBA1685. The sequence goes on from JALFDW010000033.1 coordinate 16,991, forward strand.
AACGACCTTTACGACAGGCGGCTTTCCTTCATCGCCACGATGAGCGCCGAGCCTCTTGCGGACGGCACGGACGAAGTGCTTGCGGTGATCCGCAGCGCCATGGAGAAAAAGTGAAAGGCGAAGGGTGAAAAGTGAAGGGCTGCGGGAAATTGACAATTGATAATTGACAATGCAGCCGAGAGGACGAATGTAGGGGATGGCCTCCGGACGTCCCGCGAAATAAAACAATGGCACCGTTTTCACCCGCGCCGTGAAGGTGCGCCGCACCTTCAAATCCATTTCCCTCTTCCCCGGGGAAGGGTGAGGGGGATGGGATGCTGCATCCCAACATATTTTATAACACGAAAGGAGAAACCCATGCGGGAGCTTACGAAAGAGCAGGTTGAAAAGCGGCTTGCCGCGCCCAACGGGTCGGAGACGCTGTTCGCGGAGGCGGAAGCCGCCTTTGATGCGGCGTGGGCGCTGTTTGCGGAGGATGGGAATGCCGCGGCATGCGCGTTCCTTTGCCGCTGCGCAAAGCGGCAGGCCTATGCGGCGCGCATCGACGCGCTGCTCGGGGAGGCGCGTGCGCCCCTGTATGCGGCGCTCCGTTCGGACGCGCCGAAGCTGCGCAAGAATGCAGCCCGCCTTGCGGGCGCGCTTGCGGATGAGCGGGATGTGCCTGCCCTTGTGGCGGCGCTTGCGGCGGAAGAACAGCGATTTGTGCGCCCGTCGCTTCTGCTTGCGCTCGGCGCCTGCGGTGGGGAACAGGCGGAAGCTGTGCTTTCGGCCTATTCCGTGGCGCCTGCGGCGGACGTGGGAGAGGAACGCCATGTGCGGGAAGAGACGGACGCGCTTGCCGCCGCAAAAAAGCGGTTCCTGCATTTTGAAAAGCATGGGTTCACAGGGCTCCCGAAGGCTTACCCCATCGAGCTCCGCACGCCGGACAAGCTGGAAGGCTCGCTGCGCTTTGAGCTGGAAGCCCAGGGCATCACGCCGGTCTCCACCGAGCCCGGCGCCGTTTACGTCAACACAAAGGAGCTTGCGCCGCTGTTCGCGTGCCGCAGTTTCTTTGAGCTGCTGTTCCCGATCGCCCGGAAAGCATCCGCTGCGCCGGAACTGATCGCCCGGCATGCGGGCGCGTTTCTCCGGGAACTTTTGCCTGCTGCGCATACGGGAAAGCCGCCTTTCGGCTACCGCATCGAGGTGCGGGGTGAAAACGCGGAACGGGCTGCGCTTGCGAAGGCGGTCGCCGCGAAGCTCGACGGCAGCATGCTCGTCAACGCGCCCGGGGATTATGAGGCGGAGCTTCGCATCGAACTTCGCCCGAATGGCAGTGCGGATGTGTTCCTGAAGCTGTATACCATACCGGACAGCCGCTTCGCGTACCGCGTGGGTGCGCTCCCTGCTTCCATTCATCCGGCGACGGCGGCGGCTGTGCTCCGCTATGCGCGGGCATATTTAAAGGAAGGCGCGCGCGTGCTTGATCCCTGCTGCGGCAGCGGGACACTGCTGATCGAGCGGGGAAAGCTGACGGAAACGGCTGCGCTCACGGGCGTGGACATCGCGCACAAGGCCATCGGCATCGCGCGGGAAAACGCCGCGGCGGCAGGCTCGCAGGCGAAATTCATCTGCAACGACTGCCTGCGCTTTGAGGCGAAGCGCAAATATGATGAGGTGATCGCTAACCTGCCCTTCGGCAACCGGGTAGGCACGCATAAGAATAACGAGCGCCTGTATGCCGCCATGCTGGATAAGCTGCCGGAATGGCTCGTGCCGGGGGGCGTTGCGCTCCTTTACACCATGGAGTTCACGCTCCTTAAAAAGCTTGTGCGCGAGCGGCCGCAGCTTACGCTCATCACCGAAACACGCACGGAGGCGGACGGCCTTTTGCCGGGCGTTTTCCTGCTCAGGATGGCGCAGAAGCCGTAAAAGCCGAAATAATATGAAATTGTGAAAAATATGTTGAAGTATGCTGGAGAGGGATGCTATAATAATCCGGTATGCGCGGCCGGTGCTTTGAACCGGCGGCGACGACAGGAAGGGTTATAAAAAACATGCCAAAGTTTATTTCGCCGAAGGAAGCGGCTGCCTGCATCCCGCACGGCGCAACGCTCATGATCGGCGGTTTCATGGGGTGCGGCAATCCGCACAGGATCGTATCGGAGCTTGCAAAAAGCGGCAAGGGCGATTTTACATTGATCTGCAACGATGGCGCGATTCTGAACGGGCCGGATGGCAGCGAGTGCTACGGCGTTGCAAAGCTGATCCGCAACCATCAGGTGAAGCGCCTCATTGCGAGCCATGTCGGGCTCAACCCGGAGGTTGGCCAGCAGATGAACGCGGGCGAGCTTCAGGTGGATCTTCTGCCGCAGGGCTCCTTTGTGGAAATGATCCGCGCCGGCGGCTCCGGCCTCGGCGCCGTCGTAACGCCCACCGGCGTTGATACCACTGTGGAGAATTCCCCGTTCGTTTACTCCAAGGTGGAGCTTGCGGGCAAAAAATACCTGATGATGCAGCCGCTGCATGCGGACTTTGCGCTCGTTTCCGGATATTATATCGACCGCAAGGGGAACATCTGGTACCGCGGCACCACGCGCAATTTCAACCATGTCATGGCGCTTGCGGCGAACACCGTCATTGCCGAGGCGGATTATGTGGTCGACTGCGGGCAGATCGCGCCGGAAAACGTCGTTACGCCCGGCATCTTTGTGGATTACGTTGTGGATGGGGGAAGGGCGAAATGAATCATGAGGAAACGAGGGCGTATATCGCAAAGCGCGCGGCGCTCGAACTGCATGACGGCGATGTGGTGAACCTCGGCATCGGCGTTCCTTCGCTGGTCTCCGCCTATCTGCCGGACGATATCCGCGTTGTGTTCCACACGGAGAACGGCATTGTGGATGAAGGCCCCTGGCCCGATCCTTCCAATACCGAGCCGAGCTACATCATCAACGCCAGCGGGAACCCCACGAGCGCGCTCCCGGGCGGCGCATATGTGGATTCCTCGCTGTCCTTTGCGATCATGCGCGGCGGCCATCTGGACTGCACCATCCTCGGCGCGCTGCAGGTGGATGCTGAGGGCAACATCGCCAACTGGATCATCCCCGGCAAGCTCCTTCCGGGCATGGGCGGGGCAATGGACCTTGTCGTCGGCGCAAAGCGCGTGATCGTCGCCATGGAGCATACCGTCAAGGGCGCGCCGAAGATCATGAAGCGCTGCACGCTGCCGCTTACTGCCTCGGGCTGCGTGAACATGATCATCACGGAGATGTGCGTGCTGAAGGTCACGCCGGAGGGCCTCCTGATGACGGAGATCAATCCGGAATACACCGTGGCCGAGGTGCAGGCGGCGACGGAGGCGGAGCTGATCATCTCGCCGGATCTCAAGCCAATGGCGTGAGGAAATAAATTGTCGAAGAATGGCGTGCCGAGAGGCACGCCTTTTGCGTCTGGGGGTGTCCTTGTTCAGCCCTCTCAGTCATCTTCGATGACAGCTCCCCCGAAGGGGGAGCCAAGACATGTTCCCGCCTGCACCCACATTGGAGCGACCTTGCCTCTCCCTCCGGGAGAGGTGGCAGCGCGCAGCGCCGACGGAGAGGGGGTGTAGGGGGCGATGCCCACATCGCCCCGCCTTATACAATTCAATACCTGCATTGGAGCGTTCCTGCCTCTCGCCACGGGAGAGGTGGCAGAGGCGTAAGCCGCTGATGGGAGGGGATGCGGGACGTCCAGAGGCCGTCCCCTACATTTTCGCTCTCGACTGCATTGTCAATTGTCAATTATCAATTGTCAATTTTCCCCAGCTCTTCACCTTTCACTTTTAGCTTTTACCTTTTTTCTGTTTCACGTGAAACACACCTCTTTTTGTTGTGTTCGGGGCACGCTTATATTATAATGGAAACCGAAAACGATTTGTGCGCCGCGCGAATTTGCGCGAACCGTTGAGGCAGGGCGCGATTTTTGAGATTTGGAACGGATAAAGGAGCGGACAATGGGCAAGATCATCGCGATCGCAAACCAGAAGGGCGGCGTCGGTAAGACGACGACGACCGTAAACCTTTCCGCCTGTGTGGCGGAGCGGGGAAAGCGCGTTTTGTGCATCGACATCGACCCGCAGGGCAACTGCACGAGTGGCGTAGGTGTGGATAAGGAAGCGCCGGAATACAGCATTTACGATGTGCTGATCAATGGCGTATCCGCGCGCGAGGCGGCCGTAGCCACCGTGCAGAAGAATCTGTTTGTGATCCCGGCACGCAAGGAGCTTTCCGGCGCGGAGGTGGAGCTTGTGAGCACCATGGCGCGCGAGACGGTGCTCAAGCGCGCGCTTGCCGGTGTGCGGGAGGAATACGATTATGTGTTCATCGACTGCCCGCCATCGCTCGGACTCCTGACGATCAACGCGCTTACGGCGGCGGACACGCTGCTTGCGCCCATCCAGTGCGAATACTATGCGCTCGAGGGGCTTTCCGACCTCATGAACACCGTGAAGCTGGTGCGCGCGCACCTGAACCCGCAGCTCGATGTGGAGGGCGTGGTGCTCACGATGTTCGATGCGCGCACGAACCTCTCCGAGCAGGTGGTGCACGAGGTCAAGAAATTCTTTAAAAATAAAGTATATAATACCATCATCCCGCGTTCGGTGCGCCTGGGCGAGGCGCCGAGCTTCGGCCTGCCCATCAACCAGTATGACCCGAAGAGCGTGGGCGCGAAGGCTTATGCCGCGCTCGCCAATGAGCTGATCGCAAAGGATGAAGGGAAGGGGAAAAACTGATATGGCGATGAAAAAAGGCCTTGGGCGCGGGCTGGATGCGCTCCTTGGGGATTACACGGCGGCGCCGCCGGAGGGCGTGCGGCAGACGGATGTTTATCTGATCGACACCAACGCGGATCAGCCGCGCAAAACCTTTGACGAGGAGAAGCTCCGGGAGCTTGCGGACAGCATCGCGCGGCACGGCATGGTGCAGCCGATCATCGTGCGGCAGAACGGCGAACGGTTCGTGATCGTTGCGGGCGAACGCCGTTTCCGCGCTGCGCGCATGGCGGGGCTTACGCAGGTGCCAGTGATCGTCAAGGCACTTGACGATGCGGAGGTGATGGAGGTTGCGCTCATCGAGAACCTCCAGCGCGAAAACCTGAACCCCATCGAAGAGGCTGCGGCCATCCGCTTCCTGATGGAACAGCATGACCTTACCCAGGAGGAAGTTGCAAAGCGGCTGGCGAAGAGCCGGCCGGCCATCGCCAATTCGCTGCGCCTTTTGAACCTGGATGACGGCGTACAGGATTATGTGCGCGAGGGTAAGCTTTCCGCTGGTGCGGCGCGTGCGCTCGTTGCCGTGAAGGATGTGCGCAAACAGCGCACGCTTGCGCAGGAAGCCGCGCTGCGCGGCCTTTCGGTGCGCGAAGTGGAACGCCGCGCGCATGCCGCCAACAACGAGGAAGAGATCAAGCGGATGAAAGCCGAGCAGAAAGCGGAGATCGCGCGGGGGCGCATCTCGAACGATCTTTATGCCGCGCAGGAGCAGCTGCGCGAGCGCCTCGGCACGCGCGTCACCATCAGCGGCACGGAAGAACAAGGTAAGCTTGTGTTGGAGTATTATTCCAGGGACATGCTCGAAGGGCTGTATGAGCTTTTGATGCGCCAGAACTGAACTTTCGTAAAAAATAAGGAATTTTGCTGGAAAAATTTACAAATCGGCAACCAATCGGCCTCCGGCATCGTCTATACTGAAGATGGGACACGCACATCACAGAGACGGACGGAGGTATTCCTTTTATGAAAAAACTGGGGATCTTTTTCATAGCGGCGTTTCTGCTCATGGGCCTGGCAGCCGGTTGCCGGGAGCGTGCGGAGCGGCTTTCCTGCACGGTCACAGAGGTGTACGAAAACGCGGTTATGGCAATTTGCGCGGAAGAAGGCGGCGGCCTTGCGGAAGGGCAGAAGGTGTATGTTTCATGTGAAACGATGCCGCAGCTTGCGCCGGGGGACGTGATCCGCGTTACGTTCCGCGGGCAGGCCATGCATTCCGAACCGATGCAGGTCGTTGCGGAAAAGGTCGAAAAAGAGTGAATGCAGTCTCGTTATGCGGACGGAGTGCTTTCTTCCGAATGATGCTCTTCCTGCAGGAAATGCTCCCGAAACAGCACATCGCTTGCGGCGCGCAGCGCGTTCGTATACGCATCGTAGCGGGCGAGCAGAGACTGTGCTTCCGGGGTAAGGTGCGCACCGCCGCCGTTTTTTCCGCCGGCGTTGGAAACGAGCAGAGCGAAGCCGAGAAAGGCTTCGCTTTCTTTTGTAATGCGCCAGGCTTTGGAATAGGCCATGCCCATTTCGGCTGCGGCTGCGCGCAGGGAGTGCAGCCGATCCACGTTGCGCAGCAGCGTGGCAATGCCGGGGCCAAAGGCTTTTCCGTCCTCCGTAAAAATACGGATGCCGAGGACAGGGCGGAACTTTCGGTTTTCCATAAAAGCGAGTCCTTTCCGATTTTGATTTGTATTATAACACAATTTGCGTGCAACCGCGGTATTTCCCGGGCAATAATCGGCGATTATGTGCGTGTGGGGGGGGCAGCGTCCCGCTAGCCCGCAGGCTAAAAACAGGGTCGTATAATTTGCGGGATGTCCGGAGGCCGTCCCCTACATTGTCCTCTCGACTGCATTGTCAATTATCAATTGTCAATTTCCCCAGCTCTTCACCTTTCACTTTTTCTTTTTGCCGCCTCGCCCCGGCGGGGGGCTTCTTTTTTAGAAAAAGAAGCAAAAATCGCGCGCAGATGCTCGGGCTTGTTGGGGCGATCTCATCCAACTCGTTCGCCCTTGCCGCGCCAACGCCGCTTGCGGCCTCTCTGAAATCACGCGGCCGCTTCTGCGGCAAACGCGGCATGCGCTTCGCGCACCGGGCGAACCCTTTGGATATTGCCCCTTACCCTGCGCAGGCGCGCATTTTCGATATTCCTGGCTACCCGCACTGGAGCGCTTGCCTCTCCCTTCGGGAGAGATGGCAGCGGCATAAGCCGCTGACGGAGAGGGGATTCGGGACGTCCTGCCTTATACACACGCCAGTTTCTTTTATGCTGCGGGACGTCCGGGAGGCCGTCCCATACATTTGCCCTCTCAACTGCATTGTCAATTGTCAATTATCAATTGTCAATTTCCCCCAGCCCTTCACTTTTCACCTTTAGCTTTTAGCCTTTTACCGCCTCTGCGCGAGCATCCAGCGGATGAGGCCGAATTCGGGCGCGGCGTAGACCCAGCGGATCTCGTGCCCTTCACCGGACAGAAAGTGCAGCTGGCTGTTGCCGCCCGCCGCGTTGATGACGCGGTCCGCCTCCACTACGCTGAACCCCATGCCGGTGTCGTTTTCGCCGTGGAAGATGCGCACCGGCTGCCGGGTGAGCACGGCGCACTGCTCCGCCTTCACTGAGCCGCAAACCGGCACGAGGCAGGAGAAGAATTCCGGGTATTTTATGCCGAGCGAGAAGGTGCCCATGCCGCCGAGGCTCGCGCCAGTCAGGGCGATGCGCCGGGGGTCGATGCCCTCAGCGGCGGCCGTCCGCTCGATGAGCGCAATCACCGCGTCCGCCTGCTCGGCCCAGTTGCTCCCCACCGGGCATTGCGGCGCGAGCAGAGCCGCGTTCTCCGGCAGCGTGATGCGCCCGGTTTCCAGATATTGCGGCAGGGATTCGATTTCAAGCAGATGCATGGGGTCGCTTCCGCAGCCATCCGTCCCGTGCAGATACACGATCATGGGCGCAGCCGCGTCCGCGTCCGCATGCGTTTTGTAAAACAGGTAACCTGCGGTACTTCCATCCGCAGCGGTGAATGTTCCTTTTTTCATACCATACCTCCACACTGTTTTCCTTCATGATACCGCATACGCCGCAATTTTCCAAGAACAGTTGACATTTTCGTCTGCCATGCCCACAATGAACGTATATCCTTATCAGGGAGGGATGTTTATGCAAGCTCCGTCGCTGCGCCATATGATCGGCCAGATGCTCCTTGCGGGCTTCCCCGGCACGGAAATGCCGGACGCGCAGGCTGTGCGCCTGCTGGAAGAATATCTCGTGGGCAATTTCATCCTGTTTGCGCGGAACATCGGCCCTGCCGGTGAAACGGCGCGCCTTTGCGGCACGCTGTCCGAAACGGTTTATAAAAAGACCGGCCTCGCGCCGTTCCTCGCTGTGGATCAGGAGGGCGGCACGGTGCTGCGCGCGCATGAAGGCTCGTTTGCGTTCCCCGGCGCGATGGCGCTTTCCGCCGCTGTCCATGCCGCCGTGGGCGGAGAAACCGCAGCCATCCGCACGGTCGGGAGGCACGCAGGCGTTGCGCTGTGCGCGCTTGGTATGAACGTGGATTTCGCGCCGGTGCTCGATGTAAACAGCGAACCGAAAAATCCGGTCATCGGTGTGCGCGCCTATGGCGATACGCCGGAGACCGTGGCCGCCTGCGGCCTTGCGATGGCATCCGGCCTCCGGGAAGGCGGGGTGCTCCCCGTGTTCAAGCATTTCCCCGGGCATGGCAACGTTTCCGTGGATTCCCACATCGGCTTGCCCGTCAACGATGCGCCGCGCGCCGCGCTGGAGCAAACGGAGTGGCCGCCGTTCCGTGACTGCGTTGCGCGTCTCGGCATGGATGCGGGTATCATGACGGCGCACCTTGTCTGCCGTGCGCTCGAAGGGGAAGAGCATGTGCCCGGCACGCTTTCGCCCCGCGTGGTCGGCGGGCTTTTGCGGCAGGACTTCGGCTTTGCCGGCCTTGTGTTCACGGATTGCATGGAGATGGGCGCGCTTGCGTCGCTCTGCCCGCCGGGAGAAGCTGCCATTCGGGCCGTTGAAGCCGGGTGCGACATCCTCACCATCTCGCACACTTTTTCCGCTGCTGCGGAAGCCGCGGAAGCGATCCTTGCCGCCGTGGAAAGCGGTCGCCTGCCCCGCGCACGCATTGAGGAATCGTACCGGCGCATCCTTGCCGTAAAAAAACGGCTCGGTTTGCTCGTTCCGCAGCGCCCTGATCCGGAAGCGGCGCGCGCGCTTGCGGCCGATGCGGAGACCGCAATGTTTCACATGAAACTGTCCGAGGAGAGCATCACCCTGCTTTCCGGCACATTCGATCCTGCGCTGACCCGGCAGGGGGCGGCGGTGCGCATCCTCGCGCCGGAAGCGTATGCCCGCACAGGTGTGGAGCTGGACGCGCCGCGCGTGAACCTTGCCGCGATGGCGGCGGAGCGGTTCAAATGGCATGCCGAAACCGTTTCGGATGCGGCACATGATGTCACCCCGGGCGGTTTTGCCGCAAACATCCTTTGTCTGCGGGATGCGCGCTTTTTCCCTTGGCAGCAGGAACTGCTCGCGCGCCTCGCCGCAGCGCCCGCGCCGCTTACGGTGATCCTGCTTGGCGCACCCTACGATGCAGAGCTTATCCACCATGCGGACGCCGTGATCGCCGCATATGAATACACCCGCCTTTCCGCGGAAGCGCTGCTGAACGCGCTCGAAAGCGGGCGCTTTCCTGGGCACTGCCCGATGAAGGGTGAAAAGGGAAAAGCTAAAGGTGAAAAGTGAGGGGCTGGGGGAAATTGACAATTGATAATTGACAATTGACAATGCAGTTGAGAGGAGAGCACACATGTAAGGGACGGCCTCCGGACGTCCCGCGGAATAAAACAACGGCATCATGATTCATCCGCGCCCAAAGGTGCGGCGCATCTTCAATACTATGACCTCCTTCCCTGGGGAAGGGGTAGGGGATGGGGTGCTGCAATGAGATGCCCAGCCCAAACAACATAAAAACGGGGGACTGTACCCCCGTTTTTCTATGTGCATCAATTAAATTATTTTTCCGCTTCCCGCGCGGCCTTCTTCATGCGCTGCTCCTTGGAAAGGATCTTCTTGCGCATGCGGATGCTCTTGGGCGTGACCTCCACGAGCTCATCATCGGCGATGAACTCAAGGCACTGCTCCAGGGAGAGGAGCGTCGGCGGAGTCAGGCGGAGTGCCTCGTCTGAACCGGCTGCACGCATGTTGGTGACGTGCTTCTTCTTTGTGGCGGCGACAACGAGATCCTCGTTGCGCGCGCATTCGCCGATGATCTCGCCTTCATAGACGGGTACGCCGGGGCCGATGAAGAGGCGGCCGCGCTCCTGCGCATTGAACAGGCCATAGCTTGTGGATTCGCCCGTTTCGTGGTTGATGATCGAGCCGTGCTCGCGCTCGCCGATGTCGCCCTTGTAAGGCTCATAGCCGTGGAAGATGTGGCTCATTACGCCGTTTCCGCGGGTATCGGTCAAAAGTTCGCTGCGGTATCCCATGAGGCCGCGCGCGGGGATGAGGAAGAGGAGCCGGACGCTGCCTTCGGTTTCGGTGATCATGTCCTGCAATTCCGCCTTGCGCGCGCCGAGCTTTTCCATTACGGAGCCGACGTATTCCTGCGGCACGTCGATGGTCAGCTCCTCGATCGGCTCAAGGAGCTTTTCATTTTCATCCCGCTTGAAGATGACCTTCGGGCGGGAAACGGCGAATTCGTACTCCTGGCGGCGCATGGTTTCGATGAGGATGGAAAGGTGCAGCTCGCCGCGGCCGCTCACCTTGAACATGTCGGTGGATTCCGTTTCCTCCACGCGCATGGAAACGTTGGTCTCGACTTCTTTGAACAGGCGGTCGCGCAGGTTGCGGGAGGTGACGTATTTGCCTTCCTTGCCGGCGAACGGGCTGTCGTTGACGAGAAACATCATGGAGATCGTGGGCTCGTCAATGTGCACGAAGGGCAGCGGCTCGATGCAGGCGGGGTCGCAGGCCGTCTCGCCGATGGAAAGGCCGGTCACGCCCGCGACGGCGACGATCTCGCCCGCGGAGGCCTCCTCGATCTCAACGCGCTTCAAACCCTCGAAGCGGTAAAGGCGGGAGAGCTTCACTTCGCGCGCCCGGTTGTCCTGCCCGCCGCAGAGCGTCACGATCTGGTTGCGCCGCGCCGTGCCGCGCTCGATGCGCCCAACGCCGATGCGGCCCACGTAATCGTCATAGTCGATGGTGGAAAAGAGGATCTGCAACGGCGCGTCCGCGTCGCAGTCCGGCGCGGGGATGGTGGATACGATGGTGTCAAACAGCGGCTGCATGTCCGTGCCGAGGGCGTCCGGCTCGAGGCCGGCGTAACCGTCCCGGGCGGAGGCGTAGACGACGGGGAAGTCCAGCTGTTCTGCGGTGGCGCCGAGCTCGATGAAAAGCTCCAGCGTTTCGTCCACCACTTCAAGCGGGCGCGCGCCGGGCCGGTCCACCTTGTTGACGACCACGATCGGCGTCTTGCCGAGCGCGAGCGCCTTGCGGAGCACGAAGCGCGTCTGCGGCATGCAGCCCTCGAATGCGTCGACGAGCAGGAGCACGCCGTCCACCATTTGCAGGATGCGCTCCACTTCGCCGCCGAAATCCGCGTGACCGGGCGTGTCCACAATGTTGATGCGGCAGCCCTTGTAGTTGACGGCCGTGTTCTTGGAAAGGATGGTGATGCCGCGCTCTCGCTCCAGGTCGTTGGAGTCCATCACGCGCTCCTGCACCTGCTCGTTTGCGCGGAACACGCCGCTCTGGCGGAGCAGGCAGTCCACGAGGGTGGTCTTGCCGTGGTCAACGTGCGCGATGATCGCGATGTTGCGGATGTTTTCGTTAGGCATAATCAAGTCTCCGTATCGTAAAAATATTATCTAACCATTAACCGAATTATTATACTCCCATCCCATGGAGCTTGGCAATAAAAAGATATGGAAAAAGGGCGAAAACAATGGGGAAAAGGGGTTGACACAAGCCCTTTGCGGTGATACAATGCATGCCGAACCAAATAAGGAATACCCGCTGGGGGTGCTGGCGCAGCTGCGCCGGCTGAGAGAGGCCCTTGGAACCTGATCGGATAATACCGGCGTAGGGAAGCGGATGATATAATGGATGGGAGTTTATCCCGCCTGTCTCCGCAAAGTATTTTGCGGGGATTTTTTGTTTCGGTATCATTTGTCACAAAGGAGCGTCAAAAAATGAAATTCGTTCTGTTGGAAAAGCTTGCCAAGCTCGAAGGCAAGGAACTCGTGATGCTCATCGCGGCAGTCGTTGCGGCGGTGGCGCTCGTTGTGCTGCTCGTATGCCTGCGCAAGCGCACTGCGGAAGAAAAGCCCGGCAAGCGCATGGATGTGCGCGCGCTCGTCTATGGAGCGCTCTGCGTGAGCCTTTCGTTCGTGCTCAGCTACATGAAGCTGTTCTCCATGCCCATGGGTGGTTCGCTGACCCTCTGCTCCATGCTGCCCATCGCCATGTATGCCTGGGCGTTCGGCCCGGCCTATGGCTTCACGGCCGCTTTCGCATACAGCCTTCTGCAGGTCATCCAGGGCGCCTGGATCGTGCACCCCGTGCAGTTCATCCTTGACTACTTCGTCGCCTTCACCTGCTATGGCCTTTCTTCCCTGTTCCCGAAGTGCCTGCCGCTCGGCGTGGGCGTAGCGGGCCTTGCGCGTTATGCCTGCTCCGTACTCTCCGGCGTGGTGTTCTTTGCGGATTCCGCTGCCGAGGCGGGGTATGAGAGCGCGCTGCTCTATTCCCTCGCTTACAACGGCGGCACGATCGGCCTTGAGACCGTGCTCTGCGTGATCGTTGCCTGCGTGCCCGGCGTGGTGCGCATTGCGAAAGCCATGAACAAGAAGCGCGCTTAATCCCCGCGCGCGGAAATTTGGAATATCCCCCCTTCGGTCGGGCCGCTTCAAAAACTGAGGCGGCCCGGCTGCCGTTTTGGCGCGGTGTTGCCCCATCCCCCTGGCCCCCCTCCCGGGGGAAGGGGGACGAATTTTTGAAGGTGCGGCGCACCTTCGGGGCGTGAATGAAAATGAAACTGTTGTTATGTTTCGCGGGACGTCTGGAGGCCGTCCCCTACATCCGTTCTCTCGGCGGGGTTGCGCGTGTAGGGAGCGGCTTGCCTCTCCCCGCGGGAGAGGTGGCAGCGACGCGGAGTAGAGGGGGGAATTCACCACATTCTCCATTCTCAATTGCAGCCGCAGCCCATGTTCTGATATAATAAAATGTATGAAAGAGAATGGACCCGAACGGGATGAATTTGAATACGAAACGCAGGAGGAGCCGAAACCCGGGCGGCGCATGAGCGCGCAGGGCGTCGCCGTGCTTGCGCTCGCGCTGCTGCTCATCGGGCTGGGTGCCGCCGCGTTTTCCGCGCGCGGCCTACCCATATGGCCTCCGCGGATGGTCGAGGCCATGGCGGAGCCGGAGGAAACGCCAGAGGAAACGCCCGCGCCGGACCCCACGCCGACACCTGCGGAAGAAACGGTAGCGCCTCCGGATGCAACGCCGGATGCCGCGGAATTTGAGCGCACGGCGTTTGTAGTGGATGGCGTGCCCCTCGGCGTGCTCGCAAGCCGGGAGGCTGCGGAATCGGCGGAGCGTGAGGCGGTCGCCTGGTTCGAGCTGCAGATCCTGGGCGGCGGAACGCTGGAGACTACGGTGGAAAACGAGATCGTTCTTGCGCCTGCTGCCGATTATCCGGAAGCGCAGGACACGACGCTCGATGCGCTCCTTGCGCTGTTGACGGGGCCGGATACGCCGCTCACCGTGCGTTCCACGCTCACGGAGGAGCTCGTCTCCCACACGGAATATGAAAGCGTAACGGAAGAGGAAAAGACGCTGCTTGCCGGCACGCGTATCATCGTGCGCTATGGCGTGGATGGCGAAACGCACACCATTACGACGCGCACGTTCGTGAACGGTGCGGAGCAGGGAAAGCCGGAGACGGTGACGGTCACCGCCCGGGAGGCCGTGAACGCGCTTGTGCGCGAAGGCGTAGAGAAAGTCGACATGGAAGCGGAGCCGGGCAAGCGGGAAGGGGAGCGCGGCAGGGATGCGGGTGCGCTTGAATTTATCCACCCTACGGAGCGTGGCCGCATCATCTCCAACTACGGGCAGCGGGAAGGCGTTCTTCACCTGGGCCTTGATTACGAAGGCGAAACAGGGGAGGATGTGCTTGCTTCCGCCGCGGGCACGGTCGTAAGCGCCATCGAGCGCGGCGGCTACGGCCTTATGGTGGAGGTCGATCATGGGGACGGCTTTGTGACGCGCTATGCGCACCTCGGTTCGATCGCCGTTTCGATCGGCGACACCGTTGCGGCGGGGGATAAGCTCGGCACGCTCGGCGCGAGCGGAAACTGCCGGGAGCCGCACCTGCATTTCGAGCTGCGGATCGACGGGATCGCATACAATCCCCGCTATTATCTCGGCTGACGGCCGGCGCGCCTGCGTGACGCTTGCCGGATCGGGCGCGGAATGGTACAATAAAGTTTGGTATATATGTAATTGGAAAGAGGATGATGTTATGGCGCTTTTGAAGTTCCGCTGCAAGGAATGCGGCAAGGTGTTTGACGAGCTTGTTTCCCCCGCTCTGATGGAGCAGGTGAAATGCCCGGATTGCGGCGGTAAAACGGAACGCGCATACGAAGGCAAGTGCATACGCGCGGGGCAGGGCGGCTGCAGCGGAAGCTGCGCGAGCTGCGCAGGCTGCAAGCACTGAGCTTCGGAAAACAACGTTGAAGGAGAACCTATGGCGCATTATGTGATAAACGGTGGGCACCGGCTGGAGGGCAGCGTGACCATCAGCGGCGCGAAAAACGCCGCCGTGGCGATCATTCCCGCCGTCATTCTGGCGGGGGAGAGCTGTGTGGTGGAAAACCTGCCGCAGATCGAGGATGTGCGCATTCTCGAACAGATCCTCCAGCACATGGGTGCGAACGTGGAGTTTACCGCGGATGGCGCAATGCGTGTCGATCCCCGGCGGATTAACACGCACACCGTCACGTTCGACATGGTGAGCCGCCTGCGCGCTTCGTATTATCTTCTCGGCGCGATGCTCGGCCGCTATGGCCATGCGGAGATCGCGCTGCCGGGCGGCTGCTCCATCGGCCAGCGGCCCATTGACCAGCACATCAAGGGCATGCGCGCGCTCGGCGCGAATGTCGTTATCGAGCGTGGCATCGTGAAGGCCCATGCGGAAAAGCTCACCGGCGCGGAGATCTACCTCGACGTCGTCAGCGTGGGCGCAACGATCAACATCATGCTTGCTGCGGTCGGCGCGTCGGGGCAGACGATCATCTCCAACGCGGCAAAGGAGCCGCATGTGGTGGATGTGGCGAACTTCCTCAACATGATGGGCGCCTCCGTGAAGGGCGCGGGTACGGACGTGATCCGCATCCAGGGCGGAAGAAAGCTGCACGGCTGCACCTATGCCATCATTCCGGATCAGATCGAAGCGGGAACGTTCATGATCGCCGCTGCGGCCACCCGCGGGGACGTGGTCATCAACAACGTGATCCCCACGCACCTTGAGGCCATTTCCGCGAAGCTGATGGAGAGCGGCGCGCAGGTAATCGAGGGGGATGACGGGCGTGAGTTCTTCATCCGCGTCAGCAGCACCGGGCGGCCCCGCGCCGTCAACATCAAGACGCTGCCGTACCCCGGCTTCCCGACGGATCTGCAGCAGCCCATGATGGCGTATCTTTCCATGGCGGCGGGGAACAGCTTCATCGTGGAAAACATCTTTGAGGATCGCTTCAACCACGTGGCGGAGTTGCAGCGTATGGGCGCGAACATCACGCTCAACGCGCGCACGGCCATGATCGAGGGCGTGGAGCAGCTTTCCGGCGCGCCGCTGTTTGCGACCGACCTGCGCGCGGGCGCGGCGCTCATCGTGGCGGCGCTTGCGGCGGAAGGCATGAGCAGCGTGCATAACATCGAATATGTTGACCGGGGTTATGAATATTTCGAGCAGAAGCTGCGCGCGCTCGGCGCGGACATCCGGCGCGTGGAATAAATAAAATGGGAATTGGAAATGCCCTCTGCACTTAGCAAAAGAGAGATGAACTGGAATTATCTATCAGGTAATCTGCCGTAAGGCTTGATTATAAAATACATTTTAGGAGATTGCTGTTTGAGGAAAAACAACACTTTGGAGATTGTAGGCTGACCGGGAGGTTTGCGTAAATACAGTCTCGCACAAACCTCCCAGTATTGCAGTCAACAATCATCAGGAGGAAAAAATAATGAATAAAAATGACTATATCATTCGTTTGGAAAGAAAAGAAGAATACCGTGAGACAGAAAGCCTTGTAAGAGAATCGTTCTGGAATGTGTATCGTCCAGGGTGTTTGGAGCATTATGTTTTGAATCAACTGCGAAACGACCCCGCATTTGTACCGGAACTGGATTTTGTTATGGAGAAGGACGGTCAACTGATCGGTCAGAACATATTTGTAAGAGCGAATATCAAAGCGGACAGCGGCAGAGATATTCCAATTTTGACAATGGGACCGATCTGTATTGCGCCCGAGTTTAAAAGACAAGGATATGGTAAAATCCTTCTGGACTACTCTTTGGGGAAAGCGGCAGAACTTGGATTCGATGCAGTATGTTTTGAAGGGAATATCAATTTCTATGGAAAAAGCGGGTTCACATTTGCAAGAGAATTTGGCATCCGCTATCATGGATTACCGGAGGATGCGGACTCATCATTCTTCCTGTGCAAGGAATTGACTCCGAAATACCTGAATGGGATCACAGGAGAATACGCAACACCCCAAGGCTATTTTGTGAATGAAAGCGAAGCCGAAGAATTTGATAAGTCCTTCCCACACAAAGAAAAACTGAAACTTCCGGGACAACTTTTCTAAAAAGCGAATCCTTGCAGTGGCAATGCGTCCTTATGGCGCATTGCCCTCTGTTTTAACCATCATGATCTAAACCATACGGAGGATTCACTGTTTTATGGACACCGCCCGTAAGGCAGGGGGCGTGAATGAAAATGAAACCGTTGTTATGTTTCACGGGACGTCCAGAGGCCGTCCCCTACATTTGCCCTCTTGGGGGTTATGTGCGTGTAGGGGGCGATGCCCACATCGCCCCGCCGTATCCCACCTGCACCCGCATCATAGCGCCCTTGCCTCTCCCTTCGGGAGAGGTGGCAGCGCGCAGCGCTGACGGAGAGGGGGGACGGATGGGCAATATCCGCCATTGTGTTTGTTCGCTTAGATAAAATCTGCTCTATTCGGAGAACAGAATGATGTGAACGGGAACGTTCTGCTCTGCCCATGCACGCTGCATATCCGAAAGATAGCGTTCCAGATAGCAGCGCTCCTGTTCAGCGTTTGGTTCATTGGAAAAAACAGATGCGTAATCATCAATGATAAGCGCAAGGGAAGAAAACTGCAGCCAATCCAGGTCGCAAATGCACTCATCCCAGGCGTTCCAATTTTCGCCAAAATAGGCGGGAAATTGAAATGCGGCGGAGGATTCCCGAAGGAAGTCGGCATTCGTTTTGCAGCGCTTTCCACGGATATACGCTGCATAACAGCCCTCTGTATGGCTATGCCGGTAAAACTCGGCGTATATGTCGTCTTTTGATCCCGTCTTTTTTTCTATAACGGCGTTATGGCAAAGCATCCCCCTCACTCCTCCCGCCCAAACAGCGTTTTCTGCAGCGCTTTTGCCGTGGGGGAGGCAGCGACGCCGCCGCGCGCGGTCTCGCGCAGGTCGGGGCTCATCGCGCGGCCGACGTTCTTTATGGCGGCAACCACCTCGTCAAAAGGAATGAGGCTTTCCACGCCGGAAAGGGCGAGGTCCGCCGAGAGCACGGCGTTTGCCGCGCCGATCGCGTTGCGCTTGATGCAGGGGCATTCCACGAGCCCGGCCACCGGGTCGCACACAAGGCCCATCACGTTTTTTAGCGCGATGGCAGCTCCGTGCAGCGCCTGCGCGGGTGTCCCGCCGGAAAGCTCCACAAGCGCTGCAGCCGCCATGGCCGCGCCTGTGCCGGTCTCCGCCTGGCAGCCGCCTTCCGCGCCGCTGATGCTTGCGCCGCAGGCAATGAGCATGCCGATGGCCCCCGCCGTGAGCAGGCCGGAGCAAAGCGCTTCATCGTTCCAGCCACGTGCTTCGGCATAGGTCAGGAGCACGCCGGGCAGGATGCCGCTCGCGCCTGCGGTGGGCGCTGCGACGATGCGCCCCATGGAGGCGTTCACCTCCACGACGGCCATGCTTGCCGCAACGGCGTGGGCGAGGGCTTCGCCCATCAGCGCGCGCCCGGCATAGCCTGAGAACCGCTCCGCGTCGCCGCCGGTGAGGCCGCTCACGGAGCTCAGCTCCTCCGTAAGCCCGCGCTGCACGGAAGTGCGCATGGTGGCAAGCGTTTCCATGAGCTCGGCATGCACCGCTTCCCGGGAAACATCGGAGAGCAGCAGCTCCCGGCGCAGCATGACCTCGCTGATCGGCAGCGATTCCGCGCGGCAAAGGGCGAGCAGCTCTTCGCCTTTATAGAATGTGTAGGTTTTCTCAGCGGGTTTCATATCGTAAACACCTCCGTGGTCTGCGGACACCAATCGAGGATCAGCTGGCGGGTGCGCTCCGGCACGGGCGTGTCGGTCTCGATCACCATGCAGGCGTCTGCCCGGCGCGCCTGGCGGAATACGCGCATGAACGCCACGTTGATCCGCTCCCGCGCGAGGATGCTCGTCACGTCGTTGATGACGCCCGGCATATCCGTGTGGCGGACGATCAGCGTCGGGTATTCGCCGGAGAATTCGACCGCCATGCCGTTGATCTCCGTGATGCGGATGTTGCCGCCGCCGATAGACGCGCCGACGACCTCCGTCACTTTGCCGTCCGTACCCGTCAGGCGGATGCGCGCGGTGTTCGGGTGGTCGGGTTCTTCTTCACTGAAATTGACGGTCACGGCGACGCCCGCCTCCTGCGCGAGGAGAAGGGAAAAGCGCAGGCGCGCGTCATCCGGCGCAAGGCCGAGGACGCCGGCAACGAGGGCTTTGTCCGTGCCGTGGCCGCGCCCGGTCGTGGCGAAGGAGCCATAGAGCGTGAGTTCCGCTTCCTTCACATCGCCGCGGGCGATCTTCCGGGCCATGTGGCCGAGCTTTGCCGCGCCCGCCGTGTGCGAGCTGGAGGGGCCCACCATACGCGGGCCGATGATGTCAAACAGGCTGTAGTTCTGCATCGTTCACCTCGAATCCGGGCCGGCGGCAGGTGCCGCAGACGCCAATACATTTCATCGCAAATTATCAATTGTCAACTGTCAATTGTCAATTATCAATTATCAACTGTTCATTGTCAATTCAGACAGATGGTTTTTCCGTCGAGCCGTGCGAGGTAGCTACCCTGTGGGAAGCGCAGTGTGAGCCGCGCCGCCGTGAGCGAAAGGGAAGAAGCGCGCATCGCCCGGTTCCATGCGCGGTCGCCGTAATGGTCATCCCCAAGGAGCGGGTGGCCAAGGTGCGCCATGTGCGCGCGGATCTGGTGCGTGCGGCCGGTGAGCAGTTCGACCTCACATTCGGAGGAAGCGCCGTCCTCGCTGAGCACACGGTAATGGGTCAGGATCTCCTTTGCGCCGGGGCGCGGCGCGTCGAACACTTCCACATGCGCCCGGGCTGCGTCCTTCACGAGCCAGGCTTGTGCCGTGGCTTCCCGGGGCGCAGGCACGCCCCGCACGGTGCAGCGGTAAAATTTCCCGATGGTGCGGCTGCGGATCGCGTCGAGCAGCGCGGCTTCCGCCGCAGCGTTGCGCGCGAAGAGCACAAGCCCCGCCGTGGCCACATCCAGCCGGTGCACGGGGCGCACATCGCCGTAAAGTGCGGCGAGCCGCTCTTCCAGGGTGTCCGTGCCGCCGTCCGCCCGGGCGACGGCCATGCCGCGCGGCTTGTCGGCAACGAGGATGTCCGCATCCTCATACACCACGCGCACGCCGCCCGAAAGCCGGGAAAGCGTATCCGCAAACGGCGCCCATGCGCCGCCCTGCGGCAGGCTTGTGAAGGTCATCTTCTCCTTGCGGGTGGGGTGCTCCAGCGTGAGCGAATAGGCCCAGAGCGCAATCTGTTGGCCGGGCTTTGCCGCGGGGTTATAGCGCTGATCGCCCCAGATGGGCGTATTGTTTCCGGCGAGCTGCACGCGGATCTGGTGATGCCGGCCGGTGAAAAGGTCAATATCGAGCAGGGAGAGCCCATCCTTCTGCCCGGCAAGCCGGTAGGAAAGGGCAGCGGGCTTTGCGCCGGGCGTGCCGGAGGGGACGAGGCGCGCGTCGCCGGTGCGCTCGTCCCGCAGGATGCAGCCTTCGAGCTTTTCTTCCGCGCGGGGTGTGCCGGAAACGAGCGCACAGTAGCGCTTCGTCACGCCCCGGTGGCCGGAAAACGCGGCAGAAAGGCGCGCGGCGGCCTTCGATGTGCGGGCGAACACCAACACGCCGCCGACGGGGCGGTCGAGCCGGTGCACCAGGCCGAGGTAAACCTCGCCGGGCTTCGCGTATTTCTCTTTAATATATGCCTTTGCAAGGGTGAGCAGGTCAACGTCCCCGGAGGCGTCCGCCTGCACGGGGATGTTCACGGGCTTTTCCACCACAAGGAGGTGATTGTCTTCATACAAAACGTTCATGGCCGGTTGTGCTTGTAATTGCAATTCGGTTCGTTGTGTGCAGGGGGCAGCACCTTCTCAGTCACCTTCTGTGACAACTCACCAAAAAGGGGAGCTAAGGCTTATTCCCGCCTAAACCCGCAATAGAGCGTTCTTGCCTCTCCCATCGGGAGAGGTGGCAATGTCGTCAGGCATTGACGGACACCCGCCCGCAGGCGGGCGTGCATAGCGCCCCTTGCCGAAGGCAAGGCCAGGCGCGGAGTAGAGGGGGGCGATGCGGGACGTCCGGGAGGCCGTCCCCTACATGCATCCTCTCGACTGCATTGTCAATTATCAATTATCAATTGTCAATTTTCCCACAGCCCTTCACTTCTCGCCTTTTGCCTTATTCCGCTTCCCATCTGCCGCTTGCGCCGCAGGGCAGCACGAGCCCGCCGCGCGCGATGGGCAGGCCGACTTCATCCGCTTCGATGCGCCCGCCGCGCCCGCGGAGCGCGACCTTGAGCACGCTTGTGAGCACGCTCGGCGCAAGGCCGGTGGTGTAGGAATTGATGAGGAAGAAGCGCGCCTCCGGGGAGAGCAGTTTCACGCATTCCGCAACGAGCGGGTAAAGGTCGTTCTCGATCTTCCACATTTCGCCGGAAGGGCCGCGCCCGTAGCTGGGCGGGTCCATCAGGATGCCGTCATAAAACCGGCCGCGCCGCTGTTCCCGCAGCACAAACTTCATCGCATCGTCCACGATGAAGCGCACCGGCGCGTCCGCAAGGCCGGAGGCGGCAAGGTTGTCCTTCGCCCAGGCGACCATGCCCTTCGCCGCGTCCACATGCACAGCTTCCGCGCCTGCCGCAGCAAGCGCACACGTTGCGCCGCCGGTGTAGGCGAAGAGATTCAGCGCGCGGAAGGGGCGATCCTTTGGGAAGCCTGCGCGGCGCACGACGCTCTGCATCCAATCCCAGTTCACGGCCTGCTCCGGGAAGAGGCCGGTGTGCTTGAAGCCCGTGGGGCGCACGATGAAGGAGAGCGTACCGTAGCGGATCGTCCAGCTTTCCGGGAGCTTGCGCGCATATTCCCAGTGTCCGCCGCCGGAGGAGGAGCGCAGGTAATGCGCGTCCACGCCGCGGCCATCCTGCTCCATGGGCCAGACGGCCTGTGGATCGGGCCGGAGGAGCGTCACGTCGCCCCAGCGTTCCAGCTTATTGCCGCCGCCTGCGTCCAGCACGGCGAAATCCTTCCATTGGTCTGCGAGATACATAAAAGCAATGGTCTCCTCTCGGTGTTTGTGGGGGTGGAGCATCCCATCCCCCTAACCCCCATCCCCGGGGAAGGGGGGACATGGGTGTGAAGGTGCGGCGCACCTTCGGGGCGCGGGCGAAAATGGAACCGGTGTTTTATTTCGCGGGACGTCCGGAGGCCGTCCCCTGCATTTATCCTCTTGATGGTTATGTGCGTGTAGGGGGCGATGCCCACATCGCCCCGCTTTATATAACCTCGACCCGCATTGCAACGCTCTTGCCTCTGCCCGCGGGAGAGGTGGCAATGCCGCAGGGCATTGACGGACACCCGCCCGCAGGCGGACGTGCATAGCACCCCTTGCCGAAGGCAAGTCCAGGCGCGGAGTAGAGGGGAACCCCTTCCTTACACGCCCGGCATCATGCTGAGCAGGAAATTGGAGCGGTAGAAAAAGTGGGCGAAGAAGGAGTCGTTTATGAGATCCGTCACAAACTCCAGCTTCCCCGCAAGAAACACGAGGCCAATGGGCAGCAGCATGAACAGCAGAAACAGCGCGAGAATGCCGCGCACAAGGCCGAGCCCGCCGCCGAGCAGGCCGTCCCCCGCGCGGAGCTGCGGCAGCTTCCAGGCGTAATCGATGCCGCCCACGATGAACGCAAGCGCGATGCGCACGAGGAAAAACACCAGCAGGAACACGAGGATGTTGATGAACACGCAGACGATGGTCTGGTTGAAATAATCGCCGAGCGTGGTCACGCCCTCGCTTGCGAACGCCTCTTTTGCGACGTTCTCGAGGATCCGCTTGCCCATGGGGTACGGCACGTCCGCGCCGGATACGATGGCGTTGATGTCCGCCGTGGAAAGCGAAGCGATGGGCGTGCGCGCAAGCTCCGTGTCGCGGATATACTCGCTGCCCTCGGTGTAATAGAGCATCATGTTAAAGAGCGTTTCGCTGTTTTTTACGGCGGATGCCGCAAACGGGATGCAGATGATCCCGACAAGCCAGGAAACGATATAAGAGCCGATGGAAAGCAGCGTGGAAAGAAAGCCCTTATACACGCCGCTGAGCAGGAACACGGCGAATACGGCCAGTATGGCATAATCCAGCAGGTTCAAAGATGGTCCTCCTTTCTTTGGGCCGGGATGGCCTGTGTGCTGCGGCTTTCTGCGTCAGCGGAGCGTCATCACGCGCATTTCGGGGCCCCTGCGGAGCAGGATGCGCGTGTCGGAAAGCCGGATCGCCTCGTCGCACGGGACTTCAAGCTCCGTTGTGCTTTGCAGCACGCCGCTTGCGTTGTAGGTGTAGACCGCCCTGTTTGTGACGGCCATAAAGCGTCCGCCGATGACGAAATAGGAATGTGTCCCTTCCGGCAGGGCAACGCTGCGTGTGACAGCGTCCGCAAGCTCCGCGTCCGCGCAGCTTATGAGCCGCACGGCGGAAGGCGATTCCGTGTTGCGGGGCACAAAGAGGAACAGGGGCTTTGCGCCGCCTGCGGTGAAGCCGAGCGGGCGGTAACCGTAAACGAGCACGCGGTAGGCCTCGGAGGTGATCTCCGTGTCATAGCGCAGCAGGTGGTTCGTGCCGGCAACGAAGATGCTGTTTTCCGTGAAACAGACCTGCTCCACGAGCTGGGATTGCAGCGTGATCACGCCGGACATCGCCGCGCCCGCATCGGAGTAGGTATAGGTCGTAATGGTGGAGACCGGCGTTGAGCCGGATGTGGCGAGCGAGAGCGTCCAGAGCACATCCTGCCCTCCCGTGGTGCCGAACCCGCAGTCCACGAGCAGCGCCGCGCCGGAACCGATGGAATCCACGAGCCTGCCCGCGGTGTCGTATACGAGCACGGTCGTGGCATCGCCCGTATCCTGCCGCATCACGGCAATGTGCTTGGAGCCGCATGCCACGGAGAGCACCTGGCCGCCTGCGTCGATCATTTCCTCCGCGCCTACGATGTGCACCGCCGCGCCGCTGTAAATGGCTGCAACAGAGCCGGAGGAAACCAGGGAGACGTCCGTCGTGCTCAGGTCCAGAGAGGGAGCGTTTTCCGGGTCGCTGAAATCGTAAAAGCAGAGCTTCCCGCCGGAAATGTAATAGAATCCGCTGTCGGTATAGGCCCACGGGTCATCCGCCGTGAAGGGGAGCGCCGTGAGCGTACCGAAGGAGTTCCGCCCCCGCAGAAGCAGGTAAATGCCTGTTCCTGCCGCCGCGAGAAGCACAAGCGCGAGCACGAGCACAAGGAGCCGCTTTATGGTGTAGCTTTTGTTTTTCGCAACGAGCTTCCGTCTTTTGCGCATGGGGCCGCCTTTCTTATTCCGCGGGGGTGGGAGCGAGCACGGAGAGCGCGCCGGGCATCGCCTCAAAGGTAACGGGCGTTTGTGAGCCGAGCTCGCCGTCCAGGTTGAGCGTAAGGCCGGCGTTCGTCGTTGCCGTTACACGGCGCGCCTTGAAGTACACGATGTGCTTCGAGCTGAGGTGTTCGCCCTTGATGTAGCGGGGCAGGAGCCGCAGAAACGCGATGCGGCCGATTCCCTTCAGGATACAGATGTCGAGCAGCCCGTCCGCCGGGTCGGAGAGCGGCGCGAGGTGCATGCCGCCCGCGAACTGGGTTCCGTTGCAGGCGGAGAACAGCAGGGCCGTCGTGTCGAAGGCTTCGCCCTGCTCCGGTTCGACGCGCACCGGCACGGGGTGAAGGCGCAGCAGGGACTGCATCACGCCGAGCATGTAGGGGAGCATGCCGTTGAAGCGCTTTTTGTATTTTTCCGTGTAATGCACAACGTCCACGTCAAAGCCGAAGCCGGAAACGTTCACGAAGAAGGCGTCGTTTGCCCGGGCAGCGTCCACGCGCCGGGGCGATGCGGTGAGCAGGACGTCGACCGCGCCGGCGGTGTCCTGCGGGATGCGGAGCGCCTGGGAAAAATCGTTTCCGGTGCCAAAGGGTAACAGGCCAAGCGTCACGCCCGTGTCTGCCAGTACGGAGGCTACCTCGTTCAGCGTGCCGTCGCCGCCGACGGCCACGATGCAGCGTTCGCCCGCGTCAAGCGCCGCGCGGGCAAGCTCCTTTGCGTGGGCGTGGTATTCGGTGTAGGCAAAGCTGTATTCCGCGCCCGCGGCGTCAAGCAGCGCGCAGGCCCGCAAAAATTCCTGTTTGCCGCGGCCGGAGCCGGAGACGGGGTTTACGATAAGATAATAGCGTTCCTGCATGGCTTATTCTCCATCCGGCACGAGCATGGGGAGCGCGCCCGGAAGCAGGCGGAAGGTGACGGGTGTACCGGAGCCGAGCTCGCCGTCCATGTTCAAAACACAGGGTTCCTCCGAAGTAATGGTGAGTTCCGCCGTGCGGAAATGGTGCACGACGGGTTTCTCCATGTGCCGGCCCTTGATGAAGCAGGGCAACAGGGAGATAAAGCGGAGGAGGCTCAGGTTCTTGATGATGATCACGTCGAACAGGCCGTCGTAAAGGTCCGCCGTCGGCATGGCGCGCATGCCGCCGCCGAAGTACTGGCCGTTGCCGACCGAAACGAGCACGCTTGTGAAGGATTCTGTGATGCCGTCATGCTCCACGGTGATGTGCAGCCTGCGGAGGTGCGAAAGCGTGCGCACGATGCCGAGCAGATAAGGGAGCATGCCGTTGTATTTTTCCTTGTACTGATCCGTGTTCACAAGAACATCCACATCGAAGCCGAAGCCGGAGACGTTCAGGAAGAAACGGTCGTTCGCCATGCCCGCGTCCATACGCCGTGTGCGCCCGGAAAGGAGCGCGTCCACGGCCGCCTCCGGGTCGTTGGGGAAGCCGGCCACGCGCGCAAGGTCGTTGCCTGTGCCGAAGGGCAGCACGCCCATCACGACACCGCGGTTCACGAGCACGGAGGCGACTTCGTTGACGGTGCCATCGCCGCCGACGGCCACGATGCAGCGTTCGCCCGCGTCCACCGCCGCTTTTGCAAGAGCCACGGCATGGCCGGGGCGTTCGGTGTAAACGGCTTCGTAGGCCGCGCCGCGTTCGCGCAGCAGCGCTTCCACGCGCGCAAAATCGCGCCGGCCGCGTCCGGAGCCTGAAATGGGGTTTACGATGAAGTAAAGCTTATCCATAATCCTCCGCGCCCCCATGCGGGAGCAAACAAAATCATCCACTCTCAATAATAATCCAAATGGCGGAAAAAGTACAGACACGGCTTGTAAATTTCCTGTGACCGGGCGGTGGACAGGGCTGCGGGCCGGGTTGCTTCATGGCGAAAAAAAAGGTATAATCAAACTGCCCGCACCGGCGGGAATCTGCTGCGGCAAGGATAAGGAGAAACCAATTTATGCATTTCACGAAGCTTCATGGCCTTGGGAACGATTTCGTCGTCATCGACAACCGCAATGGCGCGATTGCGGAGGAAAAAAAGAACGCGCTTGCTGCGCGGCTCTGCCACCGGCGCACGGGCATCGGCGGGGACGGGCTCATCCTTGTGGAAAACTCGGAACGCTGCGATACCCGCATGCGCATCTTCAACAGCGACGGCAGCGAAGCTGAAATGTGCGGCAACGGCGTGCGCTGCTTTGCAAAATATGTGTACGACAATAACATCGTGCGGAAGGAAACCTTCAGCGTCGAGACGCTCGCAGGCCCGATGATCGCGGAGCTTACGATCGAAAACGGCGTGGCCACGCATGTGCGCGTGAACATGGGCAAGCCCTTCTTCAATCGGGCGGACATCCCCGTTGTGGGTGAGGGCGAATGCCAGCTGCAGACGCTTACCGCGCTCGACCGCACGTTCACCTTCTCCACGATCCTGCTCGGCGTGCCGCACACGGTCGTGTTTGTGGACGATGTGCTGGGGTTCGACTGGCAGAAGTACGGCGCGGAGATCGAGCGCATGACGGACCTCTTCCCGCGCAAAACGAACGTCAACTTCGCGCAGGTGCTCGACGATGGCAACGTGCTTGTGCGCACCTTTGAGCGCGGCTGCGGGCCGACGCTTGCCTGCGGCACGGGCTCTTCCTCCGTGGCGGTGTGCTGCGCCCGCGCCGGGAAGACCGGCCGCCGCGTGACGATCCACCTGGAGCTCGGCACGCTCGATATCGACTGGACGGAATCCGGCGACGTGTTCATGACAGGCCCTGCCGCGCTTGCCTTTGAGGGCGAAGTGGAAATCGAGAGAAATTAACAATTGACAATGGACAATTGACAATGCAGCCGGGAGGACGAATGTAGGGGACGGCCTCCGGACGTCCCGCAAATTAAAACACCGGCTGCATCCCGCATACCCATGGATATCATCATTTTTATATGTGAAAGAAGGAGTTTGTCATGCATTACACGTTTTATCCCAAGGGCGTATGCTCTTCCCAGATTGACCTTGATGTGGACGAGGCGGGCCGCGTCCATAACATCGCCTATATCGGCGGCTGCAACGGGAACCTGAAGGCGCTTTCGGCGCTTGCCGAAGGGCTCACGGTGGATGAGGTCGTGCAGCGGCTCGACGGCATCACCTGCGGCTACAAGGGCACTTCCTGCAGCGACCAGCTTGCCCGCAACCTGAAAGCATTAAACCAGAAGGCCTGAGCCATGCAGAGCGTTTCGGAGGAACTGCTCGCGCGCTGGCAGGTGCGCAAAACGAAGCAGCAGAAGCGCGCGTTTGAGGCGTTCCTGCTGGATGCGCTGAAAACAGCAGGCTATGCGGATGCCCGCGCTGAGAAAAGCAGCGACGTTATCACAAGCCGCAACCTGATCGCAGGCGACCCGGACACGGCGAAGGTGATCTTCACCGCGCACTATGACACCTGTGCCGAGCTGCCCGTGCCGAATTACATCACGCCGATGAACATCCCGGTGTGGATCTTCTATCAGCTGCTGCTCGTGCTCGGCATGTTCCTTGTGGCGACAGCGTTTGCCGCGCTCGTCTGGCTGCTGCCGCTCCCGGAGGACGTGCTCTTCGGTGTATCCTCGCTTGCGTTCAGCGGCGCGCTGATCTTCATGTGCGTCTGGATGATCGCAGGGAAAGCGAACCCGCACACGGCAAACGACAACACCTCCGGCGTGATCGCCCTGCTCGAGGCCGCGCTTGCGCTGCCGGAGGAGCGGCGCGGGGAAGTGGCGTTTGTCTGGTTCGACAACGAGGAGAGCGGGCTTTTCGGCTCCTCTGCTTTTGCGAAGAAGCATAAAGATGTGGCGAAGAATACGCTCCTTGTGAATTTCGACTGTGTTTCGGATGGGGACACCTTCCTCGTGGTGCTGCCGCACCGCATGAAGGATGAACCGCTCGCGGATGTGCTGCGCGCGAGCTTTATGCCGCACGGCGGCAAGGAGGCCGTGTTCCCCACGACGAAGCGGGCGGTCTATCCGTCCGATCAGGTGCGCTTCCGGCGCGGCGTGGGCGTGGCGGCGCTCAAGCGCGGCAAGCTCGGCCTGTATCTTGACCGCATCCACACGAAGGAGGACACGGCGTTCGACGAAACCAACATCGCCTGCTGCGTGGACGGCATGCTGCGCCTTGCGGAGCGGGTATAGGGCGAATTGACAATTGAAAATTGACAATTGACAATGGATAATTGAAAATTGAGAATTGGGCGCGCCGCAGGCGCGCCTTTGCTGTGATGCCCCCTACACGCATAACCCTACCGAGAGGACACATGCAGGGGACGGCCTCCGGACGTCCCGCGAAATGAAACAAAGGCATCGTTTTCACCCATGCCCCGAAGGTGCGCCGCACCTTCAACAACATGTCCCCCATTCCCCGGAAAGGGGACAAACGAAGGAAACACCTCCGCGAGGCTGCCGCCCGCAAGCGCGGCGCGGATGCGCGGGACGAGCGCGTCCGCCGCGGCAAGCAGGTAGTTCTGCGCCGCAGGGCTCTTTATGGCAAGCGCATCGGAAACGGCATCAGCCGCTTCACGGAGCGCCGCATGGCATTGCTGAACGGAACAGGGCTGAAGCCGCGCCGCGATGCGTCTTTCTATTGCTTCCGGCACGGAGAGGCCGCGCACATCTTCCCCCGCGAGCGCAAGGCCGAGCGCGTTTGCGGCGGCGGGGGCGTACAGATTGTTGATGCGGAACCGGTAATCCGGGCAGGCGCGGGTAAGCAGCGCGTCGAGGCGCTCCGGCGCGAACAGGCGCAGGAAATCGTTCTCGATGCAGAGCCGCGAAAGATATTCCGCCACATAATCCACGCCGAGGAGCGTTTCCGGCACGGGTTGGCAAAGCTGATAATCGATGTCGCAGGGGATCGCGTGGGCAAAAAAGCGCGCGTCATACCGCCCGAAAAACGTGCCGATGGAGGAGAGCGTCTCCCGGCAGGAAAGGCTTGCGACTTTCGGCAGGGAGAGCCGCGCGATCTGCCAGCGCCGCCTGCACGTGCGCACCGCTTCCTCCGTGCGCGCAACACCCGCTTCATAAAGCGGGAGGAGCGAGCCGTCCGGCAGCGCGGAAAGCGCCGGGCCAAGCGTATAGCACAGGGAACGCAGCAGCTCTTCCGCAAGCTCCTTCGGCAGGGAACTGCTTTCCTCTTTCGTGTAGCGCAGGGCGACGGTCTGCAGCAGCAGGAACAGGGCTTCCCATGGTGCTTCATGCTGCGCCGCGGGGGTGGTCAGGTCGGAATATGCGTTCAAGGCCGTGTTTCTCCTTTCTTAATCGTTTGCGTACTTATCATTGGCGTAAGGTTCGCGCGGGCGGCTCATGCGTCCTCCTGCGGCAGGTCGAGCGTATCCGCTTCCGGTGCGGCATCACAGCCGCGCGCAACGCGCGCAAGCTCGGTGAGCACGGTCTCCTCCAGATATTCGAGTGAGCCGCCGGCGATCCCGTCGAACGCTTCGCGCATGGCAAGCAGGAGCGCGTCGTCCGAAATGCGCTCATGGGTCTCGCTTTTGCAGCGGTAAAACATCTCCTGCAAACGCGCGAGCGACTCCGCGTATTCCTCCTGAAAAAGGTAGGGCGAGTCCGCAAAGGCGGCGACGAGCTTCGGCAGGACGCCTTCTCCGAATTCCACGCGCCCCGTGTTTTGCAGCGCTTCGGTGCGGCTTTCCGCGAGCGCGTGCAGGTCGTTCATTGAGAGCGAAAGGCCATGGGGCGCGCTCTGTTCGTTCAGCCGCGCGAGCAGGGCAGGGGATGGGGAAAGTCCCTGCGCTGCTGCGATGTGCATCAGGTCAAACTGCATTAAAAATCACCTCACCATATTCTTTACACCATCCCGCCGGAGAGGACAAGCCTTGAATTTTGGCCTGTTTTGTGGTAATATAATCATGCAAAATGATGCGAAAAACGTGAGGAAAGAACGATGGCAAAGAGAACTCTGATCTGTGACGATGCCGCTTTCATGCGGATGATGCTCAAGGACATCCTTTCAAAGGGCGGTTATGAAGTCGTGGGCGAGGCGCAAAACGGGCAGAGGGCCGTGGAACAGTATGCCGCGCTGAAGCCGGATTTTGTGATGATGGATACCGTGATGCCGGAGATGGATGGCGTTGCGGCGCTGCGCGAGATCCGCAAGCAGGATCCTGCCGCCTGCGTGATCCTATGCGCTGCCGACGGGGAAAAGAAAATGCTCATTGAAGCGGTTAAGCTTGGGGCGAAGGGCTACATTATGAAGCCGTACCGGGCGGCCACCGTGCTCGAGGAGCTCAAAAAAACGATCGGCTGACGGCGGGCGGCATCAGAACGACACCATATATCATTTAGAAAAGGGAAAAACCCGTGCGGACACAGGCTTTTCCCTTTTGTGTTCCCTTGCTGCTGTGCTATAATGAACTCAGCGGTAAAGGGCGGCAAACGCTTCAAGCGCCACGCGGATCTCGTTTTCTTCGCCGCGCATGGCGAGCGTCGCGCCGTCCACATAATCCCCGATGGCGGAGGCCGTGTTCTCCTTTTCTTCAAAGGCGACCACGTTGTTGAGGATGGAGGCTGTTTTTACCCCGCGCAGCGCGCCGATGGTGAAGAGCGCGGCGGTCTCCATGTCGCTGCCGAGCACGCCTGCATGGTGCCAGTAAGCGTCCCGCTCGGCCTCATGGTCGGTATAAAAGCTGTCATGGCTGCGGGCGATGCCCGTGTGGTACGGCGCACCGAGCGATTTCGCCGCTTCGACGCAGGCGAACAGCAGCTCCGTGTCCGGTACGGCGGGGAAGATCTGGTCCACATATGTCTTTGAGGCGCCGTCATCGCGCACCGCGCCGGAAACGAGGATGAGATCCCCGAGCCGCACCTTCGGCTGCAAAGCGCCGCAGCTGCCGATGCGGATCATGGCGGTGACGCCGATGTTGCGGAGCTCCTCCACGGCGATGCCCGCGCTCGCGCCGCCGATGCCTGTGGAGACGGCGAGCACGGGAACTCCGCGGTATTCGCCCACAAGGCTCCGGTATTCCCGGTTGTAGGCCAGCTCGCGCACGTTCTCAAGGAACGGGGCGATGCGGTCGAGCCGTGCCGGGTCGCCCGGGAGAAGGGCGCAGCGCGCGCCCGCGGTTTCATCCAAACGGATATGCGGTTGCAGACTCATAACAAAATACCTGCCCTTTCACTTGTTTTTCTGCTGATTACAGCATACAGGAAAAAGCGGCTTGAATCAATCATGCAAAGGAGTTTCTTATGCGCATTTTGAACTTTGGCTCGCTCAATATCGACTATGTGTATGCCGTGGACGCGTTCCTGCGCCCCGGCGAAACGAAGGCCGCCGCAAACCTGATGATCAACTGCGGCGGCAAGGGGCTGAACCAGTCCATCGCGGCGGCAAAGGCGGGCAATTCCGTCTGGCATGCGGGGCTTCTTGGCGATGCGGCCGGCATGCTGCGCGACAAGCTTGTGGAAAACGGCGTGGATGTGGGCCTGCTCATGCCCACGGCACAGCCGGCGGGCCATGCGATCATCCAGGTGGATGAAAGCGGGCAGAACTGCATCCTGCTTTACGGCGGCACGAACCGCATGCTCACAAAGGAGCTTGTGGACAATGCGTTCGACGTGTTTACGGCGGAGGAAAAGAGCGGCCTTGTGCTTCTGCAGAACGAGACGAACCTCGTGCCCTATATCATCGAGCAGGCGGCGGCCCGCGGGCTTTCCGTGGCGCTCAATGCCGCGCCGATGGATGCTTCCGTGAAGGATTACCCGCTCGATAAGCTCACCTGGCTCATCGTGAACGAGGTGGAGGGCGGCGCGCTTGCGGGCACAGAGGATGAGGACGCCATCCTGCCGGCGCTGCATGAAAAATATCCCCATTGCGGCGTGTTGCTGACGCTCGGCGCACACGGCGCGCGCTGCATGGAGGCGAACGGCCGCGTGACGCGCTGCGGGAGCTACCGTGTCCGCGCCGTGGATACCACCGCCGCGGGCGATACGTTCACGGGCTATTTCCTGTATGGCATGCTGCACGGGCTTTCCGTGCCGGAGACGCTCCGCCTCGCGACAACGGCTTCCGCACTTTGCGTGGGCAGGCCGGGCGCCGCGGATTCCGTGCCGGAAAAGGCGGAGGTGGACGCGGTGCGCAGGGAGGAGCGGTTCGGCGCGCTCCTTGTGAGCACGGAGGAGGCGTGACGCATCATGAAGAACGTTCTTTTTGTGGATTGCTGCATCCGGCGGGAGCTTTCCCGCACGAAGGCGCTTGCGGAAGCTGCGCTCGCCGTGCTCGAAGCGCGGGAGGATGTTTCCGTCACAAGGCTCTGCCTGATGGACGAGCCGCTTCAGTATTTTTCGGAGGGCTTCTTCGCCCAGCGGGAGCGCCTGCTTGCCGCCGGGGAGCGGGAACACCCCCGTTTCCGCTATGCGCACCAGTTCGCGGCGGCGGATGCGATCGTGATCGCGGCGCCGTTCTGGGATCTTGCGTTCCCGGCGCTGCTGAAGGTCTACATTGAAAACGTGAGCGTGGAGGGCATCACCTTCGGCTGCAACGAGAGCGGGTGCTTCGGCACCTGCCGGGCGGAGCGGATGCTGTTTCTGACCACGCGGGGCGGCAGCTACGACGGCGCGCCGGACGAGATGGGGGCGCGCTACCTTGCGGCGCTTTGCGGCTTCTTCGGCATCCCGCAGTTCGACTGTGTGGCGGCGGACGGGCTTGACCTCGGCACACGCCTGCCGGAGGAGATCCTCGCGGAGGCGAAGGCGAAGGCGGCTGCGCTGGCCGAGACGCTGTGAGCGGGGAAAGGGGAATGGCGAAGCCCTCTCCGTCAGCGCTGCGCGCTGCCACCTCTCCCGAGGGGAGAGGCAAGAGCGCTCCAATGTGGGTGCGGGTGGGAACGAGGCTTGGCTCCCCCTTCGGGGGAGCTGTCACCGCAGGTGACTGAGAGGGCATAGCAACGGCATCATGATTTACCTGCGCCGTGAAGGTGCGCCGCACCTTCAACAGCGTGCCCCCTTCCCCGGGGAAGGGGGTAAGGGGGATGGGGTGCTCCCCCAACACAAATAAAATCCTACCGAAAGGAAGCGAAGCATAAATGGAAACCATGAAAGCACTTGTGTGGAAAGAAAAAGGAAAAGTCGAGCTGTGTGACCGCCCCATGCCGAAGATTCAGGACCCGCGGGACGCGATCGTGCGCGTGACGCGGGCGAGCATCTGCTCGAGCGATCTGCATATCATTCACGGCACGGTGCCGCGCGCGAAGGAAGGCGTGGTGCTCGGGCACGAGTTCGTGGGTGAGGTTGTGGAAACGGGCAGCGCGGTGCGGCATTTCAAGGCCGGCGACCGGGTGGCCGTGAACGTGGAGAGCTTCTGCGGCGAATGCTTCTTCTGCCGCCGGGGCTTTGTGAACAACTGCGTGGAGGGCGGCTGGGAGCTTGGCTGCCGGATCGATGGCGGGCAGGCGGAATATGTGCGCGTGCCGACGGCGGATCAGAGCTTTACGCGCATCCCGGAAGGCGTTTCGGATGAGGACGCGCTCTTTGTGGGCGATGTGCTTGCGACGGGGTACTGGGCGGCGCAGATCGGC
The DNA here is from genome assembly GCA_022778545.1 of bacterium. Taxonomy (GTDB): domain Bacteria; phylum Bacillota; class Clostridia; order Christensenellales; family CAG-138; genus UBA1685. The sequence goes on from JALFDW010000033.1 coordinate 50,516, forward strand.
GAGATTGCGCCCGCATCCACCCTGCTCGTGCTCGGTGCGGGGCCGACGGGCCTCTGCACGATGATGAGCGCGCGGCTGTATAGCCCGGCGACGATCATCGCCGTGGATGTGAACGATGAGCGCCTTGCCCTTGCGAAAGCGAAGGGGCTTTGCGACGTGACACTTGACCCGAGGAAGGATGATGTGCTTGCCGCCGTGCGGGAGCTGACCGATGGCCGCGGTGCGGACCGGGTGTTCGAGGTTGCCGGCGCGAAGAACACGTTCGAGCTTGCCTGGCAGGCCGCGCGGCCGAACGCGATCGTCGTGGTCGTGGCGCTGTACGCGGAGGCGCAGTCCATCCCGCTGCACCTGATGTACGGCAAAAACCTCACCTTCAAGACCGGCGGCGTGGATGCGAACGCCTGCGGCGACATCATGAAGCTCATCGAGACGAAGCGGCTTGACACGAGCCTCATGATCACCCACCGCGCGCCGCTCAACGACATCCTCAAGGGCTACGACATCTTCGGCAACCAGAAGGACGGCTGCATCAAGTGGGTCGTCACGCCCTACGAAAGGAACTGACGGACGAAACAGGCAGAAAATAAAGGGCGCGCCAACGGCGCGTCCTTCATTCTGTCGAAAAATATTCTGCCGAAAAGTGAAGAATCCACTTTTTCGACCGTTTATTCACTTTCCTCTTCCGCCTTTGGCGCGAGCGGCCGCACGATGATCTCCCGCACGCGCTTGCTGTCCGCCTTTGTGACCTCCACGGAGAAACTGTCGTCATAGAGCAGTGTGTCGCCCGCGTTCGGGATGTCCCCGAACTGCTCCACGACCCAGCCGCCCACCGTGGCGGATTCCGTCTCGATGTCCGTATCAAACAGCCGCTCCAGCTTTTCGATCTCGGCACGGCAGTTGACGCGCCAGGCGTTTTCGCCCGCGGGGAGGATCTCCTCCTCTACATCCTCATCGTCGAACTCGCCGACGATCTGCACAAGCAGGTCGCTCATCGTCACGATGCCGTGGGTTCCGCCGTATTCATCCAGCACCACGGCGAAGTTGTTGCGGTTCTTCTTCATGTTGCGGAAGAGAATGTCCGCCTTCATGCTCTCCGGCACGAAAACGGCTGCGCGCACGGCTTCCTTCATCACGTTCTCCCGGGAAAGGTCGGTAAGGCGCAGGTAGATCTTCGCGTTGAGCACGCCGGTGATGTTGTCGATGCTGTCCTCGCAGATGGGGTAGAAGGAATAGGATGTGTTCTTGATGGTCCTGTCCCATTCCTCCATGGATTCGTCGCTCCAGAGGAAGGCGATCTCCGTGCGGTGCGTCACGATCTCGCCGACGGTCAGGTCGTCGAACTCGAACACGTTCTGGATCATCTCGCTCTCCTCGGAATCGATCACGCCTTTTTCGCTGCCGCTGTCCACAAGCATGCGGATCTCCTCCTCGGAGACCTCGTTGTCCTCCGCGTTGGGGTCGATGCCAAGGAGGCGCAGAAGCCCGTTGGTGGAGACGGTAAGGAGCCACACGATGGGCGCAAACAGCTTCGAGATGAACGTGATGAGCCCGGAGAGCGCAAGGCTCAGGGACTCCGCCTTTTTCATCGCAAGGCGTTTGGGCACAAGCTCGCCGAACACCAGCGTGAAATAGGAGAGGATCAGCGTGATGAGCACCACGGAAACTGAATTGAGCGTTTTTGCGGGGATGCTCACGCCGAGGCCCACGAGCCATTCCGTGAGCAGGGAGGCAAAATTGTCCGCCGCGAACGCGCTGCCGAGGAAGCCCGAAAGCGTGATGGCGACCTGGATCGTCGCAAGGAAGCGGGCGGGCTGGCAGGTGAGCCGCAGCAGGCGGAGCGCGCGCTTGTTGCCCTCCGCCGAGAGCTTTTCAAGCTTTGCGCCGTTGAAAGAGAGCACGGCGATCTCCGCGCAGGCGAACACCGCGTTGAGCATGATGAGCGCGACCTGCAAAAGAAGTTGGCCAACTATGTTTTCATCCATGTTATATACAATACTCCTGTTTCAAATAAAATATCAAAAGCAAAATCTAAAGGAAAAGCGCCGGGGAAGCACGCGCTCAGCAGCGGAGCGGGTGAGGAAACCGGTGCCAAAACAGCACAAAAAAAGCACAACCTGCCGCTTCCGGAAAAGCGCAAGTCATACCCCCGTTCTGCATATGTGGCGCAATCCTGCCGGGATTGTCGCTACTGTCGCCGTCGTCCATGAGAAAGCATACACCTCTTTGTTACAGTCAGTATTGCAATAATATAATAAAGTCACGGCTGCTGTCAAGCGGCGCATTTTATCGAAGAAACACGCCGGTGCGAGGACACATGAAGCAGCGCTGCATTTTCTGCCGGATTTTATAAGTTTTTGCACTTTGGAGCAAAAAGTTGAATTTTTGAAAAGTTTATGCTGCGCTATTGGCGTAAGGAGGTGCGGAACATGATCGGAACGCACGCGCTGAAACAGCGGGATCAGTACTTAAACAAGCTGATCGCATTTCAGGATACGGAACCAGTCAAGATCGTGACAGGCATTCGCCGCTGCGGGAAATCCAGCCTGCTCAAGCTGATGGCAGCCCACCTGCGGGATAGCGGCGTCGAAGCCGGGCAGATCATTGAGATGAACTTTGAATCCTATGAGTTCAAGAGCATGAACGCGGATGCGTTTTACCACTATGTAAAAGAGCGGATCATTCCCGGGAAACGGGTATACCTGTTCTTTGATGAGCTGCAGCGGATCAGCGGGTGGAAAGATGCGGTCAATTCCTTCCGTGTGGATTTCGACTGCGACATTTACATCACCGGCTCCAATGCCTGTCTGCAGCAGATCACAGACCCGGCGCTGCTGCGCAGGATCATCCTGTTTCTTGCGGATAACATCGGGAGCAATGTTTCCGCCGCCTCCATCGGCAATACGCTTGTAAACGAAGGGCTTCTTGAGGATGGGAAGCGCAGGGGCGCACCGAGCACGCATACCGTGCAGGCCTATGTAAACGCGCTTCTGGAATCCTGTTTCTTCTATGATGTAAAACGGTTTGACATAAAAGGGAAAGAGTTTCTGCGCACGCTTGGCAAGTATTACATTGTGGATATCGGGCTTCGCAATTATCTGCTCGGGTTTCGCGACCGGGACAGCGGCCATGTGCTTGAAAACGTTGTGTACTTTGAACTTCTGCGCAGAGGCTGTGATGTTGCGATCGGAAAGGTCGATAACAGCGAGGTGGATTTCATTGCGGCAAATGCAGGCGACAAGCTTTATGTGCAGGTGACGGAATCCATGCGAAGCGAGGACGCCCGCAGAAAGGAACTGGCGCCGCTGCAAAAGATCAGGGACAATTATGAGAAGATCGTTCTCTCGCTTGACCCGGGATTTGACTCTTCCTACGAGGGAATCAAATCACAGAACCTGATAGAGTGGCTGATCGCGGAATGACAGAAACGGAGCAAAGCAGAAGCGTTTTTTCCCTTCCGGCGGCCGCGGCGGGGCTTGCAGTCCGGGCGCAGAAGCGAGTATAATAAACTCGGAATATCATATCATACGCAATGCGGAGGCACACATGATCATCGTTGGCATTTGCGGCGCGAGCGGAAGCGGAAAGAGCACGCTCGCAAGAGAGATCCGGGGCTCGCTGACCTGCAACGCGGTCATCATCGGGCAGGATTGCTACTATAAAAACCATGCCCACCTGCCCTTTGAGGAGCGGGCGCGCATCAACTATGACGAGCCGGCAGTTTTCGATTACGATGAGATGCTTCGGGATGTGGAGGCGCTCGCGGCGGGCTGGCCCATCACGCGCAAGGGCTACGATTATGCCAACCACATGCGTGCGGACACGGACGAGCGGATCGACCCGCCGGACGTGCTGATCCTCGAGGGCATCCACATGTTCCACGACCCGCGCATGACGCGGCTGATGAGCCTCAAGGTCTACATGCATGTGGATAAGGACATCTGCCTGCTCCGGCGCATCAAGCGGGACATCCGGGCGCGCGGGCGCTCCATCGAGAACATTTCCGAGCAGTATCTTGCGACGGTCAAGCCGATGTACGAGCAATACATCAGCAAATATATCGACGATGCGGATTTCGCCGTGATGCGCGGCGGGAAGAACCGCATGGCGATCGATGCCATCAGCGCGTATATTTCCGCAAAGCTTCTGGCTGAAAAGTTTGAGCGCGATGCGGAGGAGACGGCATTGGAGGAGGAAACCATTGATCAGCGATAAAGAGGGCAAGGCCGGCGCAAATGGCGTAAACGAGGAAGGCGCGCCGGAAAGCAGCGCAGAGAGCGCGGCCCGGGAAGCGGCGGAAGCGGAAGCGAAGGCGCAGCGGGAACAGGCCAGGAAAGAAAAGGAAGCGTTCGAGAAGCTGGAAAAGCAGCGCGTGTGGCGCAGCGCGCGGGTGCCGCTCGTTGTGGCGCTCGTGACGGTGCTCGTTTATGAGACCTTTGAGAACATGCACGATGTTTCGGCCGTGGTGGGGATGTTCTTCTCCGTGCTCAAGCCGGTGTTCATCGGCATCGCGTTCGCCTTTATCGCCAACATGCCCATGCGTTTCCTCGAAACGCGGGTCTTTAAGCGCTGGAAGATCTGCTCGCTGAAGCGGGCGGTGTGCCAGCTGCTTGCGATGCTGTTCATCCTGCTCATCGTGGCGGCGATGCTCTTTTTGATCATCCCGCGCATCGCGGGGAGCGTGGTCGCGCTGGCCAACGGCATGGACGGCTACATCGAATCGCTCACGGCCTGGGGCAGCGGCCTTTGGGACAGGCTGAACCTGAACCCCGGGGTGGAGGAGCGCATCCAGAGCGTGGTGCAGACGATCCTTGCGCAGCTGGATGAGCTGCTCAGCGCGCTCGTTGCGGGCGCGGCGAAGTTCACAGTCAGCATCGCTTCCACGCTTGTGGATGTGTTCTTTGCGGCGATCATCAGCATTTATGCGCTGTTCAATAAAGAGAAGCTCATCTTCCAGGCGAAGAAGGTGGTCGTGGCTATCTTCAGCGAACGCCGGGCGGAGCGGATCCTTGACGTCAGCACGCGGACGAACCAGGCGCTGAACCACTATTTCTACGGCATGATCATCGAATGCACGATCCTTGGCACGCTGTGCTTCATCGCCATGACGATCTTCGGCTTCCCATATGCGCTGCTCATCAGCGTTGTGGTGGGCGTAACGCAGATCGTGCCGATCATCGGCCCATGGGTATCCGCGCTGTTCGGCGCGCTCATCATCCTGGTGAGCGATCCTTCCCGCGTGATCTGGTTCATCGTGCTGGTGCTCGTGGTGCAGCAAATCGAAGCGAACGTGTTCTATCCGCGCGTGGTGGGCAGTGCCGTGGGTCTTTCGGGTATCTGGGTGATGATCGCGGTGCTGTTGGGCAGCGGTCTGTTCGGCATCGTGGGCATCGTGCTGTGCGTGCCGGTGATGGCGGTGCTCTACACGCTTGTGAGCGAGTGGGTGAACCGCCGGGTGGAGGAGAAGCGCTTTGCGGCAGGCATGCGCAAAACGCCGCCCACGGAAGAGGAAATAGAGGGCATGACGGAAAAATAATGCCCGGCGCGGCGCAAAAAGTGGCCGCTGCGCAGGCTTGCGGAAGCAAAACGGAAATAAATCAAAAAACAGCGAAAAAACACCTTGCATTCGGCGTGTGGATTGGGTATAATACTATACGTTCCGCGTCTGCGGAGTTTGCTGGTGTAGCTCAGTTGGTAGAGCGCGTCATTGGTAATGACGAGGTTCATGGGTCCGACTCCCATCACCAGCTCCAAATAGAAAACCACCCGAATGGGTGGTTTTTTGTTTGGAAATTGCAGAGGAAGGGAGTCGGAGCCGCGGCCCGGCGATGCCGGGAAAAATCGCAGCGGTGCTGCGATTTAAGCGGCCGGCTTTGGGGAGCAGGCGAATTGCGCAGCGCGGAGCGCAAGCAAGCATGCCGAAGCGAGCCAAAGGGCTCCCATCACCAGCTCCATCAAAAAGCGGCTAAATCTCTAAGGTTTAGCCGCTTTGCATATCCAAAAGTACACGCAAAAGTACGCGTTGACCGGCAGGGGGCGGAAAATTTCCGTATGCCGGGTTGATATTTGCGAATAAATCGCGTAAACTGATATCAAAGTTGGGAACAGCCTTTACGGGCGCATTTATTTATGCGTTTTCAGAGGTAAAGACCTCGGCTTTTTTTGTTCAGCGAAATTGCCACATCAGAAACAGCTGCGATGCTCTCAGCCAGACCATTCCCGCTTTGCATATGGTTCCCTTTGTATCGATCAGAAGCATAAGTCAGGTGCAGCTTTGCCGTGGTGCAGCCAGAAGCTTTCATGGAGAAGTTGATTTTGTCGTTGGAGCTACATATGCTATTACTATGAATCCGATACTATGAATCCGAACTTTGTTCCGTCTAACGGCACAGGGATGCCGCAGACCTGGAACCAACTTCGGATTCTTTTTTGTTCTCGTCGAGATACTGCGCGTCATTGCCGGCACTTTGAAAAGCAAACACGGCCGCCTCAACCCCGCCCCTTTTGCCGCCTATGCGTTTTTCGCTTTCTGTGGTAAACTGAACGAAACGACTGGTTTCGGGCAGGCGCGGAAGCTGTGCGCCGCGCCCGGAAAGGAGCTTGTATGGAGCAGCCCGCTGCGCTCCGCGTGATCGCGCGCATCCGGAGCGATTTTACAACCAAGTTCGGCATCCCGCGGCAGAGCGGCCTCGTGCCGGAACAGAAGGCCGTGATCGTGTTCGAGCCGGAATACCGGGACGCGAACGCGCTGCGCGGGCTTGCGGGATTTTCGCATATCTGGCTGATCTGGGGCTTTTCCGAAGTGCATCAGGAGGGCTGGTCGCCCATGGTGAAGCCGCCGCGCCTTGGCGGCAACAAGCGCATGGGCGTGTTCGCCACGCGCTCGCCGTTCCGCCCGAACCCCATCGGCCTTTCCTCCGTGCGGCTGCTGGGCATAGAGGCGCGCCCCGGCCTTGGCACGGTGCTTTGCGTCGCCGGTGCGGACCTGATGGACGGGACGCCCATTTACGATATCAAGCCTTATCTCTCCTTCACGGACAGCCATCCGGACGCTGTGGACGGCTTCGCGGGGGAGCGGTACGCCTATGCGCTCACGGTGGAATTCCCGGAGGAGTGGCTTTTGATGATCCCGGAGGAAAAGCGCGCGGCGCTTACGGCATCGCTTGCGCAGGACCCGCGCCCGGCGTATCAGAACAACCCAGAGGCACGGTACGGCTTTGAATATGCGGGCTTTGACGTACGCTTCCGCGTGCGGGACGGCGTGCTGACGGTGTGTGAGGTCGTGCGGCTCTAGGGATTTAAAAGCCATACGGCAAGGTTGAGATACCCCGCAAACGTGAGCCACAGCAGATAGGGAACCTGCAGCCACGCGGCGGTGCGGCTTACTTTGCGGAAGGCAAGGATCATCCACAGCACAAGCGCCCAAAGCGCCGCAAGCCAGAAGAAGGCAAGGAGAAAGGCCTGCTGCCGGAAGAACAGCAGCGGCCAGACAAAGTTGAAAAAGAGCTGGAGCGCATATGGCAGGATCGCTTGCCTGCGGGCAGGCTGCGGCACGGGCGCGCTGCAAACGAGATAGGAGGATACGCCCATCAGAAGGTACAGTACCGTCCAGACGATTGGAAACAGCGCAGGCGGCGGGGAAAGCTTTGGCTGCCGGACGGCCTCCATGTAAGCATCCATACTGCCCAAGGTAATCAGGGCCGCGAGCCCACCTGTTACAAGCGGAACAGCGAGGCAGAGGAGCAATCGCTTCCAATTGATATGTTTCATTGGGGAAGTAGCCTTTCGTGTTTGTTTTTACCTTATTTTATGTGGTGGGACGGAGGTTCATACGGCCGTCATTTCTTTTATTCTTTTTCAAAACGAGGGCGAAAAGGGAAATATGGTGTTGGACGGAAAGGGAAATGCGTTGCGCGGCACAAGGTGCGGTGATATAATAAAACAAAAGCAGAAGAAGGAGTTTTCAAACACGCTCTTATGAACATTTGGCACGATATTTCCCCGAAGCGCATCAAACCGGAAGATTTTTTCGCCGTTGTTGAGATCAGCAAGGGCAGCAAGACCAAATATGAGCTCGATAAGGAAACGGGTATCCTCAGGCTCGACCGCGTGCTGTACACCTCCACGCATTATCCGGCAAACTACGGTTTCATCCCGCGCACCTATGCCGCGGACAAGGACCCGCTCGACGTGCTCGTGCTCTGCTCCGAGCCGATCCAGCCGATGGCACTCATCCAGTGCTACCCCATCGGCATGATCACGATGATGGACAACGGCTACGCGGACGATAAGATCATCGCCATCCCCTTTGAGGATCCGACGTACAACAGCTATCACGACATCTCCGAGATCCCGCGCCATGTGTTCGAGGAAATGTCCCACTTCTTCTCGGTGTACAAGTCCCTCGAGCGCAAGGAAACTGCGATCGATGAGATCCAGGACCGCGCCGCCGCGGTGAAGGTCATCGAGGAGGCCATCGAAACCTACATTGAGCTTTACTGCCGTTAAACGTTGAACAATGAATAAAGCGGGCCGATCTGTTCGGCCCGCTTTGTATTTCTGCTTCGAACAGATATTAACAAAAAATAATAATAACATATGATGTTGACAATCGGATAATAATATGCTATCATTCAAATACAAAATATAAATAAGAATTGACTGCCTCTAAATTGCCTTTTCTAAAAATGTTCTGATGAAGTTGAGTTGGATTTCCCGCATAGGGGTTAACATAAACTGAATTAAAAGGTGAAAGGAGACAAGAAAATGAAACAGACAGGTTTAAGGTTTTTATCGTGGCTTTTAGTTGTGATGATTCTTTTTTCAGGTGCTGCCATTTCCCTGGCCGAAACACCTCCTGACGTGAGAAACATTACATCTGAAGAAGTTCAGGCGTATGCGCAGGCTTATACGGATGCGCTTTATGGGGATGCGTATGGAAAGAGTGGAAACGAAGGAGCTCTTCCAAAGGGTAGCTTCCATAGCATGGCGGTGCATCACTATGATCCGAATTATTCTGTGGTGAAATATAATGCTTTCCCCATACAACATTTTACATTCGACAGGACTGGACAACCAACAGGTCAGGTGACGGTTACTTATTCTAACAATGTTACCGTTGTATGGTCGATTAGCGGTACAGCTTCTGCGGACGCAGAGTTTCAGGCGATAGCAGCAAAAATAGGAGGAGAACTTGGCATTGCTGTTGGGAAAAGCAGCACGATTGGGTCGAATGGCGCGGCAAGTGCCAATTACACGCTTCAAGGTGACAGAACGTACTCCATCACAATTTATGCGCATGGCGCAGCAACATCAGGTGGGATGGTCTACTACTACACGACCATAGATGGCCAAAGCGGCTACACCACGATTCCCGTTACAGCGTCATTACCACTTGCATCCTATTCACCTGCGAACGGAATTCATTTCGGGCCGGCGGTCGTTGTTTAGCAGGAGGTAAACGGCATGAAAAGGCTAAAGACAGTGACCATTGTGCTCGCAGTGGCGACGCTTCTGCTCGCGGGAGGATTGGCTTTTGTTCTCTTTTCCCACATGCAGGAGTACAAATGGGAATACTATGACACTACAACGAGCCGCCTGTTTGAAGAGCTGGGGAAAACGAACAGAGTCAAATCGCAGGATAGCATTTTGATAACCGGTATTGCCGGTATTCCATGGGCTGAAGGAACGGATGATATTGTTGAAGGCGACGTTTGGAAGCCTGCAAAACGGTATCTTCAGGTTTTCCCTGATGATGTGGAGGCTGAAGTGTATGTGGTCACATTCTTTGCGCCAAGTATCAGGGAAAAAGGCTTTGCAGGTGTATTCAGGCAGATTGCTGATGATGCGGAGACACGTATGTTTTCATGCAGCATATGCTATGCGCCGGGAATGGTAATTGCAACCTGTGCTTTTCCAAAGAGTGAAGCAGAGCTTGATAAGAATGCTTTCGTAAGCGCTGAAATGGGAGTAATGGCACAGGTGCAGGAGATCGTTGATGCAATGGAATAGGCGCTCATGGATAAGAGCAAAAAAAGAAGGGCATCGCCCTTCTTTTTTGCCGCGTTACTTCGCCTTGTAGCTTCCGCAGAGGCTCTCGTCGCACGGTTCGCCGGTGTGGCAGCCGCACTGCGGTTCGACCTCGATCCGAGAAAGCTCACAGTCCGTGCCGCGCATGTTGTAGCGGCAGCTTGTTACACGGCAGCCAATGGTCTGGCTTCCAGCCTTCATTTCGGCCATCTTCTTAATCCTCCCCTTCATTGGTTGGCCTTAGTATGTGCAGCCGAGCGCAGGCCATGCAGGAAGATTTTTCAAATTAATAAAAGGCGGCAGAAGCCGCCTTTCTTTTAATTGTAATTGAAGTTAGAAGATCCTGTACGCGCAGTAGAAATACTTGCGCCAGTAGTCCGTCTTGAAGGAGCGGCGTACGACCTCGCCCTGGCCGGAGGAAGCGTCCACCATGGTGCTGTCGCTGATGGCGATGCCCACATGGCCCTTGGAGGAGGACATGCGGAAGACGATCACATCGCCCTTGCGGATGTCGCTCATGGAGGAGATCTTCTTGTACTTCGTGACGCTGCGCCAGGCCTTGCTCGTCATGTAGCTCTGCTTCACGCCGGCCTGGTTCAGGCACCAGTACACAAAGCCGGAGCAATCGAACTTGCTTGGGCCCTTCGCACCCGTGCGGTACGGGCAGCCGAGCTTGCTGAGCGCGATCTCCACGAACTTGTCCGCGGAAGCGCCGCTTGATACGCTGCCCGAAGGGTTCGAGGTGGAGGAGGGCTTCGGCGTGGAGGCGGGGCCGGCTGTTGCGGCGGGCGTGTCCGAAGCCGCGGCTTTTGCGCTGCCGGAACGCAGCACGGAGAGCGTCTGCCGGCCGACCTTGCCATCCACGGTGAGGCCGTTGCGCTTCTGGAAGGCGCGCACGGCGGCTTCCGTGCCGGAACCGAAATAGCCATCCGCGGAATCGAGGTAGTTGAGGCTCTTGAGCAGCTTCTGCACGCTCTTGACCGTCTCGCCGCTCATGCCGATCATGAGCGCGTTGGCCTGCGCGTCGGAGGACATGAGCGCTTCCTTCGTTTGCGGGCCGATATGCCCGTCCGGAATGAGGCCGTTGAGCTCCTGGAACAGCTTCACAGCCGCAAGGGTATCGCGGCCGAACGTGCCGTCCGGCTCCGTGGTGAGGTAGGCGAGATTGTAGAGCCGCTTCTGATATTTAAGCACATCGTCGCTCTTTTCGCCGTAGGCGAGGGATTTTGCGATGGCCTCCTCGCTGTAGAGCATTTCGCGCGTCTGCACGCCGATCATGCCGTCCACGTCAAGGTGGTTGCGATCCTGGAATTCCTTTACGGCCGCGGCGGTTTCATCCCCGAAATAGCCGGTGGCTTTTTTCATGTAATCAAGCTCGACGAGGCGCTTCTGCAATTCCTTGACGTCCGTGCCCTCGTCGCCGACCGTGACCATATAGGGCAGCGCGTCCGCCCGCATCAGGCAGTCATAGGTTTCCTCGCCGATGTAGCCGTCCACCGTGAGCCCGTGGCGGCGCTGGAAGATCTCCACGGCTTCCTTGGTGATGCTGCCGTAATATTCCGTGGGTTCATCGTAATCCATGTAGCCGAGCTCCATCAGGCGCTCCTGCACGGCCATGACCTGCGCGCCGGTTGCCCCTTTGCCAAGCATCACGGGCGTGGGCGTGGGGACGGGCGTTGCGGAAGGATGCGGCGTGGGTGTGGGCGCAGGGGTGCTGAACGTGCCCGCAAGGTCGATATAATCCGCAGAGGGTGCGCTGTTCCCGATCTCTGCGGGCTCCGCTGCGGCGAGCCCGCCCTCCGTGGCGGACGCCTTCGGGTGCTTGCCTGCCGTTGCGAGGCAGAGCACCGGAACGGTGATGATGACAAGCGCAAGTACGGCGCATGCCGCAAGCGTGCGCGGCTCGCGCCGCTTGAGGTTCTGCCCCGTGCGCCGGAGCAGGCCGGAAATGCCGCCCGCGCGCCGGAAGCGGCGCAGGGAAGCCCGCATACGCATGGCGGCGCGGCCAAAGCCCCGAAGGACGGAGGCTTTTATTTTTTTCCAATCGAATTTCATAGGCAAAATCATCCTGTCGTCCGCACGGCGGCACAGCCGCGCTGCGGTTGATCGTATTGCCATTATACCATAACCCGCGCCGGATTTGGTTTGAATATTCGGTAAACAAGCAGGAGAGTGGGCACCGGGTTTGCCATTTTGTTGCGTTTTTTGCAGGATTTTCACAAGCGTGTCCTTCCAGAGGGAGCGAAGAATGGTATAATGATGCGTAACGGGGCGGTAATTTTCAAAAGAAAGCGCCGGGAGAGCGCCCCCGGAACGTGGCAGGCGCGCCGCAAACTGGAAGGAGTTCAAACATGTTTCGCAACAAACAGGGCAATATTTCCGTCGGCAAGATCATTTTAACGGCCGTGGTGGCCATCCTTGTGCTTTCCGTCGTGTTCGGGAGCTTCGTGGTGATCCCCGCGGGCCACACGGGCGTGGTGGTGACGCTCGGCAAGGTGAGCGACCAGGTGCTGCAGGAGGGCATCCACTTCAAGTTCCCCTTCGCGCAGGAGATCGTGCAGATCGACAACCGCATCGTGAAGCTTGAGGTCAGCACGGAAGCGTTCAGCAAGGATTTGCAGACTGTGACCACGGTGCTTGCGGTGAACTATCGTATCTCAAAAAACATGAGCTACTCGATTTACAAGGAAGTGGGCGCGGCGTTTGAGGAGGTGCTCGTTTCCCCGGCGGTGAACGAGGCGCTCAAGGCCGTCGTCGCGAAGTATACGGCAAGCGACCTTGTGGCGAGCCGCAACGAGGTGAGCATGGAGCTCGACAGCGAGCTGAACGGCAAGCTGAACGCGCGCGGCATCTTCATTGAGGATCTCAACATCATCGACTGGGACTTCTCGCCGGAATACATCGCGGCGGTGGAGGCCAAGCAGGTGGCGGAGCAGACGCTCATCAAGACCAGGACCGAGCAGGAGCAGCAGATCGTGATCGCGGAGGCGGAAGCGCAGAAGAAGGTCATCGCTGCCAATGCGGAAGCGGAAAGCGCGCTCATCGCCGCGGAGGCGGAGGCTAAGCGCATCAAGCTTGAGGCGGAGGCCCAGGCCGAGGCGAACCGTATCCTTGCCGAATCCGTGACGGATGCGCTCATCCGCTATCAGACCATCGACAAATGGAACGGCCAGCTGCCGCAGGTCTCCCTCAGCGGGAACGACGCAACGCCCGTCATCGGTGTGACGCTGCCGGAACAGGAATAACAAAGGGAATGAATGGAAGGGGGCGGATGAGAGCATCCGCCCCTTGGCTATACAGACGGCATTTTCTTTTATGCTGCTGGATGTCCTCTCGGAGGGAATGTGTGTAGGGGCGATGCCCCGCCTTATATAACCAACGCCTGCATTGGGGCGTTCTTGCCTCTCCCCTCGGGAGAGGTGGCAATGCCGTTAGGCATTGACGGAGAGGGGGTATCGCTGCATTGGAGCACCCCATCCCCCTCACCCCCTTCCCCAAGGAAGGGGGACATGAATTTGAAGGTGCGGCGCA